>DATJIP010000164.1:0-39094 GCA_035493235.1 Steroidobacteraceae bacterium | reverse complement strand
CGCCAAGCGTCTGCAGATCGAAGGCCCGCCAATCTCACTGCCGTCCGAGCTGGCGACACCTTTCGCGCTGGTGCTGCACGAGCTGGCGACCAACGCCGCCAAATATGGTGCGCTTGCCCAGCAGTCGGGAACGGTCAGCGTCCGTTGGGATGTGTCGAAGAACAATGGGCAACGCGATCTGCGTGTGGTGTGGCACGAAGCGGGCGGAACATCGCCCTCGAAGTCGCCACCGCCCGGCCTCGGCAGCGATCTCATCGATCATGCGATCCCAGGAGCTCGCGTGCAGCGCGAGCTGCACCCGGACGGCCTCGTGTGCACGATCCAGCTGACGCTGACCGATCTGGAGAATCAGTCGGCGCCGCTTTGAGTCTGCAGATCGACAGCCTCGAGCCTCAGCTGCGTAGCCTCGACGGTCAGCCAGGTCAACGAGGCCGGGGCGATCTCGACTTGACGGTACTCGTCGATCGACGCCTGCAGCGCCAGCAACACGACAGACCGAATCACTTCTGCGTGCGTAACGATGGCGATCGTCCTGTCGCCGAACGTGTGCTCGAGCTTGCGGAAGTGCGCGACTGCCCGCGCCTGAACATCGCGGATGCAGTCGCCGGCTGGCGTGCGCGACACGCCGCGATACTTGTTCCAGCGCTGCCATTGCGGGTCGCCAGCCAGCGCGTCGAACGACTGGCCGGACCAGCTGCCGAAGTCGACTTCGTCCATCTCGGGCGCGATGCGCACGACGGTATCGCTCTGCGCGGCGATGATGCCTGCCGTATGGCGCGCGCGGCGGCGCGGGCTGGATTCGACCACGAGATCAGGAAAGGCCAGTAGTCGCTTCGCGACGACACGCGCTTGCCCTTCCCCGCGCTCATCGAGCGGCGAGTCGACGCCGCGGCCGAGGAGCACCCGGCCCATCTGCGCGCACGTTGCATGTCGTACCAATACGATGTCCACCGGTCGAAAAACTCACGGATCACCGGCAGCGTTCCCGACAGTTGCGCAGCCGGATTAACATGAGTTAACCGGCACCAACAGATTTACGGCTAGGCTGATCCACTGGTCGCTCGCAGGCCTTATTGAGACGGTCATCCATGGACCCAGAGCGGTATCTCGCCGATGTATTCGATGAGCTGACGTCTGCTGGCAGGCGTGACACTTCTGTGCAGGTCGTCGTGCGCGCGGCACGGGAGCTGGCCGACGCCGACGGCATGTGCTTGTTGACGGCAGCCGGCGAGCGTTGTGTCGTGGCACTGGCACAGCAGCAGGAAATCTATCTCTGCGATCTGCGCAACTCTGGACTGTACCGGGCCGTAGCGCCGTTGCTTCGAGCCGAGACCGCCGGGTCGCGCACGCTGTGGGGCAAAGAAGATTTCATTGCGCTCGCGACGGGCGAGCAGCTGCGCGTTGGCGTCGCGCTGATCGTGCCGTTGCAGGCGGCGAGCGGTCATGCCGCCGTGGCATTTTTCTGGCAGCCGGGACGGACCACAGTTGTGCAGGGCACGCGCACGCTCGAGCTGTTGGCGAAGGCCCTGGGATTGGCCGCCAGCGCCTGGCGCAAGGACGACGAGTACGCCGCGAGCGAGCGTAATCAGCATCGTATCTCCGCGGATCTGAAGCACCGTCTGCGCAACAATCTCGCGCAGACCCGCTCAATCATTCGCCGCTCGCAGGAAATAGCCGAATCGGTCGAACATTTCGCGCTGCATCTCGAAGCTCGCATCGGCGCGGTGGGACGCCTTCAGGGCGCGTTGACGACTGCCGGCGATGCGGGTATCGAGCTCGAAGAGCTGGTCAGGACCGAGCTCATCGCGAGCGCGGTACCTGAGCGCAGCTACTTGATGCAAGGCCCGGCAGTGCGGCTGCATACGAAAGGCGCGGACTCTCTGGCGCTGGCAGTACACGAGCTGGCGACGAATTCGCTGAAGTTCGGCGCTCTCGCCACGCCGAATGGTCACTTGGCAGTCACCTGGGCAGCCATCGAAGGTCATGTGCCGCGGCTGCGCATCAGCTGGGTCGAAAGTGGTACGACCATCGCATCGCTTGCGCCGCGCCGGCGCGGTTTCGGCCAGGAGCTGATCGAGTGCACGTTGCCGTACGAGCTTGGCGCGCAAACGCGCCTCATGTTCAGCCCCGGCGGAGTGGTTTGCGAGATCGACGTGCCGCTGGAAGCTTGTGCGGTGGACATCGAGCAACGTCCACAAGCAGCTCGTGGAGGCGCGCGGTGATGCAACAGGCTGTCCGCGAACGCCCGCTGCAGGGACTGTGCGTGCTCGTAGTCGAAGACGACTACTTCCTCGCGCTGGAACTGAGCGGCGCACTGCGGGCCGCCGGCGCGGATGTGATCGGCCCCGCGCGCGATGTTGGCACCGCCTTGTCCGCGATTCGCGACGAGCGTATCGATTGCGGCGTATTGGACATCAACTTGCGCGGCCACATGGCTTTCGAGATTGCGACCGAGCTGCGGGCGCGTGGCATTCCGGCGATCTTCGCGACCGG
The DNA here is from genome assembly GCA_035493235.1 of Steroidobacteraceae bacterium. Taxonomy (GTDB): domain Bacteria; phylum Pseudomonadota; class Gammaproteobacteria; order Steroidobacterales; family Steroidobacteraceae; genus Steroidobacter. Next base: position 36,601 of record DATJIP010000164.1, on the reverse strand, counting down.
TTACGATGCCTCCATGATCCCGGATGAGCTGGCCGATGCGGTTCGCCTGGAGAAACCCGTCGACCTGACGGCGCTGTGCCGAGCGGTCGAGTCCGCATGTCTATGAGCATCGAACCCGCCACGTCGAAGTTGCTGCGACGCCTTTCGGATTGGCAGCCGCTGTCCACGGACGAGTCCCGGGCGCTCGAAGCCGCCGCCAGCGCGGTTCGGCTGCACCGCCCGCATGAGGATCTGGTCCGGGAAGGTGCGAGCGCTTCGCATATCGGACTGCTGCTGTCCGGTTTCGCTTACGCATGCCGGGTGCTGCCGGACGGCCGGCGCCAGATCGTCAGCTACTTGATTCCCGGCGACTTGTGCGATTCGCGCCAGCTGCTCTTGCCGGTGGCCCCGCACACTATAAGTACGCTGACTGCTGCGAATGTAGTCCTGTTCGGGCGCGACGCCCTGCTGGACGTGATCAGTCGCCATCCGCGGGTCGGCCAGGCTCTGTGCTGGCTGGCACTGCAGGAAGAAATGATCGCCCGCGAATGGCTGGTAAACGTCGGCCAGCGCACTGCGCTCGAGCGCCTCGCGCATCTGCTCTGCGAGATTTTCACCCGCATGCAGATGGTGGGATTGACCGACGGTGGACGCTGCGAGCTGCCGCTGACGCAAGTCGAGCTGGCTGACACGCTGGCGCTCTCGACCGTCCACGTCAACAGGACGCTGCAGGAGCTGCGCCGGCAGGGTCTGGTTTCGCTGTCGAGCGGCCTGCTGGAAATCCACGACTGGGCGGCGTTGCAGTCGGTTGCGATGTTCACGCCCAACTACCTGCAGCCGGGACGCGAGCGGTCCGAGCGCCCGCGCCGCCGAAGCGCGCAACCGTAAGAGCTTCCCGCAAGTTTTACCCATGTTATTGTGAGCCCCGCGGCGAGCCCTCTAGGCTCGACCTCCGCAGCAGAATCGCTCTTGGGGAGAAGGGCTCAACCGATGCAACCGACGGTGCCAAGCGCGCTCCGAGGACGATCCATCTTCATCGTCGAGGACGACTGCGTGACGGCGATGGATCTCGCCGAGACGTTGTCAGCCGCCGGCGCGCAGATCGTCGGACCGGCCGGCACGATTGCGAACGCGCTCGAGCTCCTGTCGCGGCGTCCGCAGCTGGATATCGCCCTGCTCGACATCGAGGTCGAAGGCGCGTTCGTTTTCGACGTCGCCGACGAGCTGGTCAAGCGCGCGGTGCCGATCGTCTTCACGACTGGTTACGAGCGCCATGAAATTCCCGCGCGCTTCCATGCCGCCCGCCACTGCGAGAAGCCGGTAGGAATCGCCGCCATCGCTCACGCGCTCAGCGACGAGCTCGGCAGAGCGAACGGGCGCGGTTGACAGCTCCTGCGATCTGCAGTTGACTAGCCCCCGTGCGCCGCAGGCGCCCGCGGGTTCGCGCGAAGGGCCAAGCCCACTGCCCCACATCCGATTTCCACTGCACGTCTTACCCCGTGCTGCCTGATGCGAACCCAGGCGCAAGCATGGAGGTCCTATGACGTCGCAGTCTTCACTGCCGCTGCCCGAGCGGCCGAATCTCGAACAGCTCAAGAAGCAAGCCAAGTCGTTGCTGCACGCCGCGCGTGCCGCAGATGCCACGGCGCTCGAACGCTTTCGACTACTCCCCGCCTTCGCTCGCAAGACGCTTGCGGAACTGAGCGCTGCCGGTCTCGCCTTGCACGATGCTCAATCCGTGATCGCGCGCGAGTACGGCTTCGAATCGTGGAATGCGCTCCGCGAGCATGTCGAGGAACGCTCGCTGTCCTTTGCCGGCGCAGCCGACGAGTTCGTTCGCTGCGCAACCGGCAGTGCAGCGGCTCGTGCGATGCGTCTGCTCGCGCTACATCCCGGCATCGCACACGCGAATCTCTACACGGAGCTCGTGCTCGGCGACGCGGAACGTGTAAAGGAACGCCTGCGTGCGCAGCCGGCACTGGCGACGCAATCAGGCGGCCTGCAGGAGTGGGAGCCCCTCTTATATGTATGCCACACGTGTCTGAATCGCGAGCGGCCCGCGATCGCGGACGGTCTCGTAGCTATCGCGAGGGAACTGCTCGATCGCGGCGCGAATGCGAACGCCGAGTATCACTGGCAGTGGCATCCGGAACTGCCGCGCACCGCGCTTTGGGGAGCACTGTGCGGCACGAACCATCTGCCGCTCGCCGAAGCCCTGCTGGAACGCGGAGCGAATCCGACTGATGGCGTGTCGTTGCACATCACTGCTGGCGGCGGAAATCTTCCAGCACTCGAATTGCTGGCGCGATTCAAAGTCGATCCGAACGGCGTTCCCGGTGGCGTGCCGCCGCTGCGCTATCTCTTGAGCTGGGCAGACACTCCGGTCGGGGCACGCTGGCTACTGGAGCACGGCGCAGACCCGAACCTCGCATGGAGTCAGCACGGCGACGCTCCGATCCACGTCGCCGCGCAGAGGTGGGACGTCGCGATGATGGAGCTGCTCGCGCAACACGGCGCCGACATCCACCAGCGCCGTATCGACGGTCGAACTGCTCTCACGCTGGCCGAACTCCACGGGAATGAACCTGTCGCAGCCTGGCTGCGCGCGCAGGGCGCGAAGGACGAGCTTTCACCGCTGGAACGCTTCGCTGCCGCTTGCTCGCGCGGCGACCGCACCGGCGCCGACGCACTGCTCCGCAGCAACCCGCAACTTCGCGGTCAGCTAGGCAAGGAGCACCATCTCATGATGCAAGTTCCGGCGGAGCGCGGTGACGCTGCCGTACTCGAAACAATGCTGACGTGTGGCTTCGATCCAAACGTGCCGGATCACGATGGAGTGACGACGCTGCATCGGTCGGCGATGGCCGGTCGTGCAGACGCCACGCGAGTGCTGCTTGCACACGGAGCTTCGGCAGCGGCGCTCGATGGCATGTTCTCAGGGACGCCGCTGCTGTGGGCGGCCGAAGGATGGAGTCACGCGACTCTTCCGGGAGTCGATTACGTAGCCGTCGCGCGATTGCTGATAGCCGCAGGCTCGCCGACTACCTGGACTCCGCCGGAGAAAGCACCCGATCCCGAGAGCACGCAGGACAAGCTCGCGGAGTTGTGCCGCTTAGCTGCTGCGACGGACTAGCGCACCGTCCCAACGCTGATACCGGTTTCCTCGTGCAGCGCCGTTTGCGTGTACGTCTCGCCGGGTTCGATACCGCCGCCTGGAAGTTTCCAGGCGGCGCCGAACTGCGGCTTGCTCAAATCCCTAACGTGCAGCAGCAGCGCGCAACCTGCGGCACCGAGCACGACCAGCCTGGTCGCCGAATCCATGCGACATAGTGTTGCCGATTCCATGCTGCAAGCGATTTGTTGGGACAAACCCTGAAGCGCCGCGTACGCCTTCGCGGCGGCGACGACCGACTTCACAGTTCTGCATTTTGGCCCGGCTGGTATCGATCGCTTTTGCGAAGTCCGCCGATACACCCCGCATGACCGTCACTAGCATACCGAGACCTATGGGGGTACCGGGTCTTCAAATTCGCTGCGCGCCGCGCCTGAATCGCGGGCAGGGTTACACCCTGCTCGAGCTGATGTTCGCGGTGCTGGTCGTGGGGCTGCTGGCAGCCATCGCGGTGCCCAGCTACGCGCGCATCCTCGAGCAGCAGAAGGTCCAGCAGGGCGAGCGCGACCTGCGCTTGATCGGCTTGCGGATCGAAAACTACCGGACCGCGACTGGCGTCGCCCCGGACAATTTGAATCAGCTCAACATGACGCTGCCCAAGGACCCGTGGGGCAACGACTATCAGTACCTCAACTTCGACGCGAAGATTCCCGGCATCAACGGCATGATCCGCAAGGACCACAACCTGCACCCGCTGAACAGCGAGTTCGACCTGTACAGCATGGGCGCGGACGGCGACTCGAAAGCGCCGCTCACCGCCCAGGCCAGCCGCGACGACATCATCTGGGCACGTGACGGCGACTTCGTCGGGCTCGCAGAAGACTTCTGATGAAGATTTCGAGCGGGCGCTTCGCCGGGCTGGGCACGCGCGTCGCAGCTCGCACTTTCGCGCTGTTCTGCCTGTGCGCCATCGTGCCCATCGTCGTTACGGCCGTGGTCGCCGATCGCATGGTCCGCACCAAGCTGAGCAACGACGCGGCGATCCGCCTCGAAAGCACCAGCAAGAACTACGGCCTGCTGGTGTTCGAACGCTTGCGGCAGACCGACGAGGCTCTGCAGGAAATTGCGGCGCTGGCACTCGCCGACCGTCTGCAGCTGGCTGACATCCGCAGGTTTCACTCCAGCCATTTCAAAGTCGTCGACGTCGTAACCGGCGACGCCATCGCCGGCGATAAGCTGCCAGTCGGCCGTGCCGCTTCGCTGGCGCTGCACGGCACAGACGTGCGCGTCACGGTGATCGGGAGCCGCGGACCTTGGCGACTGCAGATCACGGCGGAGTTGGATCCGGAATATCTGTGGAACTTCGACGCCGTGTATCTCGAAGCGATGCGCATCTGCGTGTACGGGCCGAATGCCGAAGTCCTGCGCTGCGTCGGCGAAGACGCCATGCCGGACACGACTCATTCGCTGGCAGGCGGTTGGTCGCTGTTCCTGGCTCCGCGCTACGGCGCTCCGGGCTGGCTGGTGCGCACCGAACAACCCAGCGAGGTCGCGCTGAGCACCCTCAACTCCTTCGAGCGCACGCTGCCACTGGTCACGCTCGTCGGCATCGTGATTGCCTTGCTGTTGAGCACCGTGCAGATCCGTCGCAGTCATCGTCCGCTCGCGCTGCTGACGGATGCGGTCGAACACGTGGGACGCCGCGGCGTGCACCGACACGTAACGATCGACAGCAAAGACGAATACGGCAACCTCGCGCAGGCGTTCAATCGCATGGCGGGCAGCCTCGCAAGACAGTTCGAGTTGTTTCGTACGCTCGCCCAGATCGACCGGATGATCCTGGACGATCCGACGACGGAGCTGCTGGTCGAGAAAGTCCTGCCGTCGTTGCCCGGACTGCTGCGTGCTCCAGTCGTCGCAGTCGCAGTTACTGCGCGCGATACCAGGTCGACTACGATCTGGTGGTGCTCGTCCGCGGCAACGGCCGTCAGAAACGTGCAAACGGACGCACTGAAGCTCGCGGCACTGATCGGCAAGGTTGACGTAGCCACACCGGCGCTCGCCGAGCTCGGCACCGATCACAGACTGCAAGTGCTGTACGGATTGCCCATCGAGCTCGAGGGCAATCTGCGCGGTGCACTGTTGATCGCGGACCCGGAGTCGCGCGGCAGCAGCGCACGTCACGCACGAGCGTTCTCGCGCCGATTTGCGGTGGCACTCGGCAGCGAGCAGCGCCGCGCATCGCTGCTCAAGCAAGCGTACTACGACGACTTGACCGGTCTGCCGAACCGACAGCTCTTCAAAGACCGCCTGGACCGCGAGCTGGCGCACGCCAGGCGCACCAACACGCAAGTCGCGATCATCTATATCGACCTCGACCGCTTCAAGAACGTCAACGATTCGATGGGCCACTCCGCCGGCGACGCGTTGCTGCTGGCCGTGAGTCAGCGCCTGGTTGCGCAGATCCGCGAGAGCGATACGCTCGCGCGACTCGGCGGCGACGAGTTCGTGCTGATCGCGCCAGGCCCCGAAGAGCAGCCCGCTCACGTGCTGGCGGAGCGCCTCCAGTCGACGCTACGCGAGCCGATCGTCGTGCAGGACGCGACTTGCTTCGTGCAGGCGTCGATTGGCCTGGCGGTTTATCCGCAGGACGGCGCCGACGCCGAAGGACTGCTGCGCAGTGCCGACATCGCGATGTATCGCTCGAAGACGTCGGGTCGCGGCGGCATCACCTACTTCGAAGAGACGATGAATCGCGATGCGCAGCGCCGGCTGCTGGTCGAGCAGCGGCTGCGCATAGCGTTGCGCTCAGGCGGTCTGAGTGTCGCTTATCAGGCAAAAGTCGATCTCAACGACGGCTCGCTGGCGGGCGTCGAAGCGCTGGCGCGCTGGAAGGACGCGCAGCTCGGCTCCGTGTCGCCGGTCGAATTCATCGCGGTGGCCGAGGAATGCGGACTGATCGACGAGCTCGGCCTGGGGGTCCTGCACGAAGCCTGCTCGACCTATCAGAAGCTGCGCCAGCAAGGCATCAATCTGGGACACGTCAGCGTCAACGTCTCGATGCGGCAGCTGCGCGACGACCGTTTCGTCGCCGAGGTCAACGCCGCCCTCCTGCGCTACGCCATCGGCGCCGAGGCGCTGGAAGTCGAAGTGACCGAATCGACGCTGGCCGGCAATCAGAAGGAAGTCAACCAGCGGCTCGAAAAGCTGCGCCGCATGGGCGTGCGCATCGCCATCGACGACTTCGGCACCGGCTACTCCTCGATGTCCGTGCTCGGCGAGCTGCCGACCGACGCGTTGAAGATCGACCGCTCGTTCGTCATCGAATCGGCGAGCCAGCGCACCTCGCGCTCCGTGGTCGAAGCGATCATTTCGATCGCGCACGTGCTCGGCAAGGTCACGATCGCCGAAGGCGTCGAGACGTCCGGCCAGGTGCGCACGCTGCGTCAGCTCGGCTGCGATTTCGCGCAGGGCTACTTGTTTGCAAAACCGGTAGCGGCCGAAGAACTGCCCGCCGCCGTCGCGCGCGTCCCGGCCTGGCGCGAGATCGTGGGCAGCGCTGCCGCTGCCCCCGACCGACCCAAAGTCGCGATGCGCTGATCCTCACGCGACCTTGCGCGCAGTGACGATGGGAAAATCGATCGTCGTCTGCGCAACGTTGTTCACGTAGTTCGTCCAGACGTTCAGCGCGACGTGCTGCACGACCTCGACGATCTGTGCGTCCGTGTAGCCTGCGATCCTGAGCGCACGCACGTCTTCGTCACTCACGCGGCCGCGGTGCTCCAGCACCTTGCGCGCAAAGCGCACGGCGACGTCCGCCTTGGCGTCCTGTGATCTTCCCGACCGATTGCTCGCGATCTCGGAATCGTCGAGCTTCGCAACGTTCTTGCCGAGATACGTGTGCGCTGACAGGCAGTAGTCGCACTCATTGAACTCTGCAACGGCCAGGGCAATGCGCTCGTGCGTCGCTGCGGGCAACGCGCCCTTGGCCAGCGCGCCGAGCAATCCGACGTAGCCTTCGAGCGCCGCTCGGCTGTTGGACACCATGCGAAACAGATTCGGCACGACGCCGAGTTGCTTGCCGACGGCTTCCAGCAGCGGACGCGAAGCCTCGGGAGCGGCCTCGACAGTGGCGGGTGTAGCGATTCTGGACATGACACTTCTCCTCTCTGCGGTTAGTGAACAGCGCCAGGCGGCGCGATGGGGAGAAAGTACTGGCTTTCACGTGGTGAAACTATCCACTACTATCTGTAGACACTTTCTCATTCTGTGGAACTGCACATGGACCGCCTCGCATCGATGTCCGTCTTCGTTGCGGTCGCGACCGCAGGAAGTTTCTCCGGCGCCAGTCGCGAGCTGCGCATGCCGCTACCGACCGTCAGCCGCAAGATCTCCGAGCTGGAGTCGCATCTCGATGCAAAGCTGCTGCTGCGCTCGACGCGCAAGCTGGTGCTGACCGAGGTCGGCGAGTCGTATCTGCTCGCCTGCCGGCGAATTCTCGAGGAAGTGGCCGAAGCGGAGCGCGGCGCGACCGGCGAGTACAACTCGCCGCATGGTGATCTGCTGGTCACTGCGCCAGTCGTCTTCGGCCGGCTGCACGTGCTGCCGGTCGCAGCGGAATTCCTTGCCGAGCAGCCGCAGGTAGATCTGCGACTCGTGCTCACGGATCGCCCGCTCAGCCTCATGGACGAGCATCTGGATCTGGCTGTGCGCATCGGCGAGCTGCCGGACAGCTCGCTCGTGGCAACCCGCGTCGGGCAGACGCGCACCGTCGTCTGCGCAAGTCCCGCCTATCTGATGAAGCACGGCACGCCGAAGTCCCTGGCTGCACTCGCCGAGCACGACTGCATCACCTTCGCAGCCCTGGGCGGCTCGGACGAATGGAGGTTCCGCAACGGCGAGTCAGTGCGCGTCCACTCGCGCCTGGTCGTAAACACCGCCGAAGCCGCCGTCGACGGTGCGCTCTGTGGTGTCGGCCTGGCACGCGTGCTCGAGTACCAGATCGCAGCGGCGGCCAAGGCCCGCAAGCTGGCCATCGTGCTCGGCAAGTTCGAATCCGCCCCGCTACCCGTGAGCCTCCTCTACGTCCGCGAGCGGCGGCTCACCGGCAAGTTGCGCGCGTTTCTCGATTTCATCGCGCCGCGACTGCGCGCGCGGCTCGAATAACAGCCATTCCGAGCATCCACGCTCGTTCAACAACCGTAGGTGGACAGCTAAACCGTAATCAGTAAGGGGAATCTCTCTATGACGCGATGGTTGCTCGGAAGTGTGGCTGCACTCACGATGGCTACGGCCTGGTCTGCAGGCAACGTGGTCGATGGGGCGAACACGAGCGTTCCCTGCCAGGCGTGCCACGGCGCTGACGGCATCGGCATCAGCGCAGAGATTCCGAATCTCGCCGGCCAGAAGGCCGTCTATATCCAGGCCCAGCTGCACGCATTCAAGAGCGGCGATCGCAAGCACGACGTGATGGGCCCGATCGCGAAGCAACTGAGCGATGCGGACGTGGAAAACCTCGCGGCGTTCTGGAACAGTCTGCCCGTCGGCGGCGCGCACAAGGAAGCCGCGGCAGCAGCAGTCGCGGCCCGACATCCGCAGATGACGTTCCCGGCCGATTTCCCTGCCGGCTTCACCAAGTACTACACCACGGAAGATGCGGCCACGAAGAGCGAGTCGCACTTCTACGCGAACGCGATCGCGCTGAAGGCTGCACGCGCCGGCAAGTCGCTGCCGAATGGCTCGATCATCGTGGTCGAAGGCAGGACCAACGGCGCCACGAGCTACTACTCCGGCATGGAGCTGCGCGAAGGATGGGGCAAGGACGTTCCCGAGCTGCTGCGCAACGGCGACTGGGGTTATGCGCTGTTCAACGCGCAGAAGGTGCGCGGCGAGAAGAACAATTACGCCATGTGCCTGGCGTGTCACAAGAGCGTCGCGAGCGACGACTACTTGTTCACGCGCGCCAAGCTGAAGGGATGACCGAACGGGATCGCCAGATACACCGTGCTCCATAGTTGCGCGGCGTTGGACTCATCGACGTCGCCACCGCTCTGACCAAACGGCACCGGCTCGTAGCGGCCGTCGTCGGTGTAGCGCCAGGACCAAAGCTCCGAAGAGCGCAGCTCGCGAGTCTTTGTGATCACCGACCACAAGCGCTCGTGAGCCATGCGCAGGCGCTGCACCGTTTCGACCGGCAAGTCTCCTCGTGCGATCTGTCGTTCGAGACCTGCAGCGAGCAGTGCCTGCTGCCACGACCACGTGACCGTGCCGTGATAAGCAGTGCGCCCGAGCTGCTGCTGGCGCGCGGCGTCAGCGAATACAGGATTCGCGACGAGCAGGCCTGCATCGGTCAACAGACCTGCCGGGAATGGACGCAGCATGGTGTCGACGAGCTGCACCACTTCCTCCGCTGGCGGATTCTGGAACAGCAACTCGAAGCCGCCGTCGGAGTGCACGACCGGAATCGGCTGGTACTGCGCATCCAGCGCAATCGCATTCACGATGAGATCGTCGCGCGGCAGCGAATCGAGCGCAGCTGTCGCGTTAACGCCGAGGTCTTGGGCGTACGCCGTGATCTGCCGACGCGCGTCTGCTTCGCTGAGCTGCACGCGAAACAGCGCTGGTGCCTTCTCCGCCCACACATCGGCGATATCGCCCGCGTTGGCCATCGCCTTGCGCTGCTCCGGCGACAGGTACGGTTCGAGCAGCCCGCTCAGCATGAACTTCTCGATCGCGTTCATCGCGGCCGGTACAAACGCGACGTTCACATCGAACGGATAACGGCCGCCGGCGAGCCCATCCTGACTGTCGCGCCATTGGCCGTAGCTCAAGCCGGGCTTCAGCGAGATCAGATTGGCAGGCTGCGGCGCCCGTGCGAACGGTTGTACCGATCGAGAAAGCCAGGTGAAGTTGCGGACCAGTGCGGCGCCGACGGCCTCGCCATTCGGCATCTTCCGCGCCAGAAATGCCTTGGCGCGCGCACGGCCCTGCTCGTGATCGAGCAAGTAAGCACCTGCGACCGGCGCGAGCATGAAGTCGTCGTCGATCATGTTGTAGTCGTAGATCGGCGCATCGGTCACGGCTTCGCCCTGCTTGCGATGACGCAAGACCGCGAACTCACCGATGTCTTCTTCGTGCGCGACTTCGCCGTTCGGCGCCAGTCGTTGCAGCACGGCAGTGAGCCCACCTTCCAACGCTTCGGGCGCGAGCGCCGGCATCAGCAAGCGCAGTGACATCAAGGTGTCGCGGCCAAAGTACGTGTTGAAGCGCCACGAGCCCGCCAGAAACTTCTCCTGGTAGCTCAGGAAGCTCAGCACTTCGCGACTGCGCGGATCGTCGTTCGCTTGCTTGGTGAGCAGGTGATCGCCGAGCGGCGTGAGCGGCTGCTCGCCGGTCAAAGCGGTGATGTGCAGACGCAGGGCCTCGCCGGCGCGCGATGTCGACAGCGTCCATGGCGCACCATTGCCGCCGCGGACTTCGCCGTTAACGAGCTTGATAGAGAGCGAGTAGCCGGGAGCGCCGTCGAGTCGCGGCCGGGACCATTCAAGGGTGTTGGTCGTGCTCTTGGGAGCACTCTTGACCTCGACTGGATACGTGCCGTTGAGCTGGTAGTCACGCAGCACGCGCACGCTGCTGAGCACGGCGTCGCGCACCACGAGACTGCCGTCCACCGACGCATCTGCTTCGATGCCGTGCAGAACTCTGCCGCGAGCATCGGGCCGGCTGACGCCCTGCATGCTCTCGAGCTTCCAGCTCACAGGCGTCTGCACGGCTTCGAACCACACACCGACGCCGCTATTGCCCGCGGGGAATGCCACCAGCACGCGCGGCTGGATGCCGGCGCTCAGCAGCAGATGAGCCGAGACAGGTCCCTGTTGATAGAAGGCATTGAGTACGCGGCCTTCGGCGATCCGGAACTGCAACGGCGCGGGTGGCGCCGCTGCAGTCGCGGATACCGCTACGAGCAGGAGAGCGAGCGCCAGCCGCACATCGTTACCATCGATATTTCGCCTGCAGGTTGATCTCGCTGCCTTCGAGCGGACGCGCCAGCAAGACGCCATCGGTGCCCGATGCCGTGCCGAAGATACGCGAGTTGCTCTCCGTGAGACCGATCTCATCGGTCACGTTCGTGCCCCGCAACGTGAACAACCAGTTCTCGCCGAATGCCGCGGAGATGCCGAAGTCCCAGGTCTCGTACGTACCCAGTTGCTGCAGCCCCGACTGGTCCTGGGTGTGATCGCCAACGTGCGTATAGCTGACGAACGCCTCGAGATCGCCCCACGGCAGCGCGAACGTGTAGCTCGGCGTCAACATGTAGCGCAGCTTGGGCTGGCGCTGCAGCTGTTGGCCTTCGATCACCGCACAACCGTTGCCGGTGACAACGTTGGTGAACGGCGCGCACGCGTCGAAATCCGTGTACTTGCCATCCAGATAGTTGGCGATGACACGGAAGTGGAAGGCGTCCGTGAGGTTGATCGTGCCGATGAAGTTCACGCCTTTCGACTCGGAACCATAGAACAGCCTCGCGCCGGTGGGGGCGCCGTTCGCGGTCGTCTGCTGATACGCGAGACCGTCGAAAAGACGGTAGTAGGCACTGATGTCCGCATACAGCAGATCGTTCTGGAACTTGAACCCGGCCTCGTAGTTTTCAATGGTCTGCGTCGGATCCGTGTGGCCGGTGGTGGCGCCGCGGATGCCATTGTCGAAGTCCAGGAAGTGGCCGCCGCGATTGACGCGGCCATACACGGCCATGGAATCCGTGAAGCTGTAGTTCGCGCCCACGGTCCACGACGTGAAGTCTTCGTCGTAATCCGTAATTGCCAACGTGCCGTTGCAGACCGGCACAGAGTTGTTGTACTGCGTCAGCGGATTGTTATCGAGATCGACGTTCGTCAAGTTGCAGACACGATTGGTGGCTTCCTGATTTTCGTAGCGCACGGAAGCATCCAGCAACCAACGGTCGAGGCGCCACGAGTCGGACAGGTACAGCGCCTTGTTGAACGCGTGACCGGCCTGCGCGATGTTGAAGCCACCGTTGTCCAGGAAGCCCTGCTCGTCCGTTTTCTGGAACGTCTGACCGCCCTGCACGAAGGTCACCGTGATCGGCCGCGCATTCGGCGTGTTGGTCATCATCATCTGATTGCCCAGCGCCCACTTGTCATCCATCGTGTAGTAGGCGGTGTACAAGCCGACGGTGAGCGTGTTGCCGTCGAACAATTCCCTGCTCAGGCGCAGATCGTTGTTGTACTGCTCCAGCTTCTTGTGAATGAACCACCAGCCCTGGTGGATCACGCTCTGGTCGGCTGGCACGGCTGTGCCGTCGCGGTACAGCGCGGTTGCGGAATTGAGCGGCAGGCCAAGACCGCCGCGATCGGTGGGAATCGTGTACAGCTCGTCGTTCAGCGCCGCAGGATTGCTGCCCGAGAACAGCGCGTTGGTATCGACATCGCCGCTGTTGAACAGGAACTTGTCGCTGATCGACCAGCCATTGTCGAGGTCGAGGTCGTAGTTCGCGCCGAGGAAGATCATCTGCGCGCCGCGGCCGTTCGCCAGGTCGGCATTCGTGCCGCCGCCCGGATAGCCGTCGAGCCGCACGTGTTGAATGTCCTTGCTGTAGTAAGTGGCCGTGAGCGCATCGAAGCCCGGATACTGATGGAAACTGTCCGTGCCCGTCTGGATCATCGGAATCGGCGTGATGAACTGATTCTTGTCGTCGAGATAGCGCGCGTACAGGACCAGATTGCTCTTGTCGGACTCGTGCTTGAGCGTCCCGGTGAACTGCCCGCCCTCGTCCGCCTTGAACTGCGGATCGCGCACACCGTCGGAAACGCGATAGAAGCCGCCGACGCTGCCGTACCAGCCTTCGCTGAGCTTGAAGCCATAGAAGCCGTCGACGCGATAGAGATTCTCGTCGCCGATCGTCAGGCCCAGGCTGCCGGACGGCTCGTCCGTACCGGTCTTCAGCAGATAGTTGGCAGTCGCGCCGATCTGGCCGCCGGCAAACACGACCGACGGGCCGCCTTGCAGGATCTCGACCGAGCGAATCGTGTCATCGAGTCGAAAGATGCTCGTCGTCTCGAAGAACGACAGCGTCGGCATGCCATACAACGGCGAGCCCATCAGCTGCGTGGTGAAGTACGGCGCATCACCGCCGCCGGGGAAGCCGGCGATTTCGATGTTCGCGCCGGTCTGACCGCCGGTCGACTCCGGCCACATGCCCGGCGAGATCTTCAACAGATCGGCCGTGCTCTTCGGATTCGCGTTGCGGATTTCATCCTCGTTCGCAGTGACGATGTTGTAGCTCGCCTCGAGCTTCTTGACACCGCCGGTGATCGCGCTGCCGGTGACCACCACGGTTTCGAGATTGCTGCCGGAATCGCGTGGCGGCGGCGCGGGCTGTTGTTGCGCGTGAACCAACGATGGAGTGGAGATCGCCGCGACGATCGCTGCAGCGATACGCAGATTCGTGCTCATGATTTCCCCCAACTCAAGCGAGACTGCGACAGTCGATGCGAACGAGCATGACAGCGCTGTCGCACGGGGAAAATAGGAATGAATTACAACCTGTCGGAAAATCTCCGAGAAAATATCGAGCCCAGCATGCCAATCAGCGCGCTAATACATTTCCGGGACCAACATGTCCTGCGGCACGGGCTGGCGCGAATAGTCTCTGCGTCGCTCGCGCTCGGGTAGCACGACTTGCGTCTTGTCGATGTCGCGATAGGGAAACTGTCTCAATAAGTGATCGATGCAATTCAAGCGCGCGCGCTTCTTGTCGACGGCTTGCACGACCCACCAGCGCGCTTCGGGAATGTGCGACCGCTGCAACATGATTTCCTTCGCCTTGGTGTAGTCCTCCCAGCGCCGGCGCGATTCCAGGTCCATCGGGCTGAGCTTCCATTGCTTCAGCGGGTCGTGGATGCGGCCCAGAAAGCGCACGTGCTGCTCTTCGTCGGTGATCGAGAACCAGTACTTGAGCAGGCGAATGCCGGAACGCACCAGCATGCGCTCGAACTCCGGCACTGAGCGGAAGAACTCTTCGTATTCGTCGGGCGTGCAGAAGCCCATGACGCGTTCGACGCCGGCGCGGTTGTACCAACTGCGATCGAACAGCACGATTTCGCCGGCTGCAGGCAAGTGTGGCACGTAGCGTTGGAAGTACCACTGCGTGCGCTCGCGATCGTTCGGGGCAGGCAGCGCCACGACGCGACAGACGCGTGGATTCAATCGCTGCGTGATGCGCTTGATCGCGCCGCCCTTCCCCGCCGCGTCGCGCCCCTCAAACACGATGACGATCTTCTCGCGCGAGGCGACCACCCAGTCCTGCAACTTCACCAGCTCGGCCTGCAACCGGAACAGCTGGCTGAAGTAGTGGCGCCGATACTCTCTCTCTTCCTGAGCATCGGTGGTCTCGGGCGCGCCGGGGATCGGATGGCGATCCTCGATCTCCATCTCCAGCTCTTCGTCGTAGCTGTCTGCCAGATCGCGGCTGATCCGCAGTACCAGCTCGTCATGGTCCAGGGGCGACTCGCTCATGGGTTGACCCTCGTTCAGAAGCTCAGACGGGCGCTTTTAGCACATAAAGATGGGAACTGAGCGATCGCGGCTCTACGTGCACGACCACTGCCGCGCTAGCATCCCTGCATGAAACGCACAGCACTGCTTGTGGCTCTCGCGATCACCGGCTCGGCCAACAGTGCGGACACCGTTCCGTACCCCGAGAGCTTTCGCACCTGGTCGCACGTAAAGAGCGGTGTGATCGGCCCGCAGCACAAGAACTTCGCGAGCCTGGGTGGGCTGCACCACGTGTACGCGAACAAGGAGGCGATGGCCGGCTACAAAACGCGGCAGTTCCCGGAGCAGTCGGTGATCGTGTTCGAGTGGCTGGAGTGGGCGGAGAAAGACGGTGCCATTCTCGAGGGCCCGCGGCGGCAGATCGACGTGATGGTCAAGGATTCGAAGCGCTACGCGCAGACCGGCGGCTGGGGATTTCAGCGCTTCGTGAAAGACAGCAGAGAGCTGGCTGCAGCGCCCACGCCGCAGGATTGTTTCGCCTGCCACAACCAGCTGAAAGAAGACGGACTCGTGCTCAGCAAGTACCGCGGGTAGGCGCTACTTCTTTACCGGCGCGAACTGCAGATCCTGGTAGTCGTAGCTGAAGTCCGCCAGCGGCGAGACCGGCTTCATCGTGATCCGATCAACTTTGCCGTCCGCATCCAGCGAGAACGTCACGTACGCCGGCTCGATCGTCTTGTCGTCGAGATGCGTGATGAACGTGTCGTACTGCCAGTGCTGGAGCGTGCCAGCCATGCGCGGCGTCGGCTTGAAGTCGATCGTTAGCGCGCCCTTCTGGACGCCCACTTCGATGTTGCCGTACCAGGGATCTGCATAAGTCCCGACGTAACGATCGAGCGGCAGTGACGGTCCCACCTTCGCGGGCTTCGCCGCCGGCGCATCCAACGCTTTGATCGCGCCCGCCAGACGCCCCTGCTTGAACGCAGAATATTTCTCCGGCCAATCGTTGCGCTCGAAGCCGAGGTAATGATCGAGCAGCTCGTACATCAGGCCGAGCACGATCTCGCCGTCCTCGCTGTTGATCTCGATCGCGAAGCCGATGTTCTTCGACGGGATCAACGTGACGACGCTCTGGAAGCCGAGCACAGCGCCGCCGTGCGTGATGATCTTCACACCGCGATAGTCGCGTACGCCCCAGCCCAACGCATACGCCTGGAACATCGGCTCGGCGAGCTTCAGCGACTCGGGCAGCGGCCCGATCGGTTGCAGCACTTCCGGCTTCCACATCGTCGCGTGCGCAGCCTCGCTGAACAGTTGTCCGCCGTTCGGCAACTTGCCGTGCGCGAGCTGCAGCGCGAGCCATTTGGTCATGTCGTTCGCGCTGATCGAAAGACCACCCGCCGGCGCGGCGGCGCGTCCGAGCTCGTCGCGCTCATCGAGCAACTGCAACGGACCCGTGCCGCGCACTCGACCGGGACGCGCGTGCGGATACGCACGATTCGCCGTCGCGAAGCGGCGATCGCTATCGCTGGTGGACGTAGTCATTCCGGCGGGCACGAGCACGTGCTCGCGCACGTAGTTCTCCCAGGTCTGGCCAGAGACCGCTTCGATCAACTGACCCGCGACCATGTAGAGCACGTTGTCGTACGCATACGCGCTGCGAAAACTGGTGGCCGGCTTGATGAAGCGCAGGCGCCTCACTGCCTCGGCGCGCGAATAGCTGCCCCGCGGCACCATCAACATGTCACCCGCCCCAAGACCCAGACCGCTGCGATGGACCAGCAGATCGCGGATCGTCATCTCGCGCGTGACCCACGGGTCGTACATCTGGAAGCCTGGCAAACGATCGGTGACCTTGTCGTCCCAACTGAGCTTGCCCGCATCGACCAGCGTCGCGAGCGCGGCAACGGTGAATGCTTTGCCGGTCGAGCCAGTCGGGAAAATCGTGTCGCCGTCGACGCGTTCCTGCGTGCCGACCTTGCTGACGCCGTAGCCGTGCGCGAGCGTCGCCTTGCCGTCTTCGACGATCGCAACGGCCATGCCCGGCACGCCGATCTTGGCGCGCAGACTTTCGACGCGTGCGTCGAAATCTGCCGGAGGCGCGGCTGCGAGCGGGCACGAAAAAGCCGCGAGTACCAACGCAACGATGAATCTCATGCGATCTCCAGACAGTAATCGACCAGACGCTCGAACTCCGGCCCGCCGCGAATCGGGTCGGCAACCGGCAACTGCAGCCGGCGACTCTCTGCCGCGATCAGGTCGCGCGCTTCGCTTGCCGAGAGCTGCGACGTGTTGAGACTCACGCCGCCGCACCGAATCGCCAGATTCGTGCGCTGGCCGAGCCGCAGGTTGAGGTGGATGGTTTCCTCGATGCTCGGCAGCGCGAACTGCGGATAGCCGAGCACGTGGGTGCGACCGGGTTCATGACAGACGACGATGACGTCGGGCTGACTGCCGTGTAACAAGCCCAACGACACTGCCGCATACGCAGGATGAAAGATCGAGCCCTGCCCTTCGATCACATCCCAGTGATCCGGCGCTGCAGCCGGCGAGAGCAGTTCCGCTGCGCCGGCTTCGAAATCGGACACCACAGCATCCATCGGGATGCCGGTTCCGGCGATCATGATTCCAGTCTGACCGGTCGCGCGAAAATCGGTATCGACGCCGCGCTGCTGAAACGCTCGTGCGATCGCGAGTGCCGTGTACTTCTTGCCGAGAGCGCAGTCGGTGCCTACCGCAAGCAGCCGCTTACCGCTGCGCTTACGGCCGCACGCGATCGGAATATCCCGGGGCGGAGTCCGCACATCGATGAGGCGGCGATGATGGCGTTCCGCTGCGGCCGCAAGCGCCGGTGTCGCACCGAGCCGCGCATGCATGCCGCTGACGATATCGAGTCCGGCTGCCAGCGCCTCGAGCAGCGTCGGCAGCCAACTGTCGAGGATTCGGCCGCCGACGTTCGCGACGCCGATCACCAACGACCTCGCGCCGCGCGCGTGCGCCTCCGCGGGCGTCAGCTTCGGCAAGCCGACGGAGATGCCATTCGCGAGGGACAGCTCGCCGACGCACTGCTCGCGAGCCCAGTCGCGGAGACCGAATGCCGTTTTGGCATAGCCGGCCTCCGTGACGTCGCCGAGGAACAGCAGGTACGGCCGCGGCAGATCGAGACGAGCAAGATCTGCCACTGGCGGTATGAGCGTCATCCTTGCGCTTTCTAGAAATTGAACCCGACCGTCAACCCGTACGTCCGCGGCCGAATCACGCCGGTCGGCAACGCGCCCAGCGGGACACTGCCGATGCCGCCGGTCGAGGTCTTGCCGTCGGCGTCAGTCAGATTCTTGCCGTACAGCTCGAGCGTCCAGCGGCCGAAGTCGACGCCCGTCTGCAGATCGAAGACATCGTATGACTCGACCGTGCGCTGCTTGCCGTGCGCCGTGCGGTACGCGAGGTCATAGGACGCAGTCTGGTCCGACAGATGCCGCAGCGAGCCGCCGATGTACGCCATCGCCTGCGCGCCGACCGACCACTCGTAGTTCGCATTCAGACTCGCGCTCCACTCCGGCGTGAACGGCAGAGCGTCGCCCGCCTTGCCGCCGGACAATGCCGGCGTGTCGTCTTTCAGATGCGTATCGGTCAGCGAGCCGTTCAACGACACCTGGAAGCCATCGGCCAGATATGCGCTGCCCGTCATCTCGAAGCCGTAGCTCGCGGCCTTGCCGCCGTTGACGTTGACGCCGAAGTTGTTGACGCGCGCGAACAGCTGGATGTCCTCCCAATCGATGTGGAACAGCGCGATGTCGAGCGTGTAGGCGCGATCGGTGGATTCGACCTTGAGGCCCGCCTCCAGGCTGGTGAGCGAGTCGGAGTCGTAAATACGCGGGACGGTGGCCGGTGCCGCCGGCGGCACCACGTTCGGTCCGCCCGGACGGAAGCCGGTGGCGTAACGCAGATAGAGCGACTTGTGCTCGTCGAGCTTCCACTTCGGCGCCACCGAATACGTGAACACGTCCTCGGAGGAAGTCGCCGTCAGGTCGGCGGGAGCGCCTGCCAGCGCGCCGGACGAGACTTGGTGCGCATCCTGATCGTTGGTGCTGTAGCGGCCGCCCAGCGTCACGTCGAAGCTGTCGCCGAAGTGAATCGTGCCGCTCAGGAAGCCTGCGATCTCCTCGTAGTTCGAATTCAGCTTGGCATTGCCCAGCGGCGGCAGCGGGATCTGCGTCAGCGTGCCCGGCTGCACCGCGATGATGTCCTGCAGGATGTCGCCCTTTTCTTTCGTGTAGTAGGCACCGATCAGCCACTCGAACTTATCATTGGAGGGCGAGGCCAGGCGGAACTCCTGCGTGACTTTGTCGTATTTCGTCGTCTGGTTCTGCAGCAGCTCGTGCGGCGGGAAGCCGAACACCGCGATGAGCAGCGCGCTGAACTGCGAGGTCAGATCCGAGCGGAACGGCTCTTCGAGCTCGTTGTAGCTGGTTGCGGACGTGAGCGTGGCGAAGCCGAGATCCCAGTCCAGCGTCGCGTTGTACACGCGGTAGTCGAAGTCGGTGAACTCCGGCACGAACTGCGACTGCGTCGGCCGGCCATACAGCGTCTTCAGCGTATTCGGATCGCTCTCGATGTCGCCGCCCGCGTCGTTCTTGATCTTCTGCAAGCTCGCGGTCAGTCGGGCCGTAAAGGTCTCGCTCGGCGACCAGAGCGCGGACAAGCGACCACCGTAACTCGTCGACTTGTTGATGTTCTCTTCGACATCCGATCCGGCCGTGCCGATCGAGTCGATGAAGCCGCCCTGTTCGCGGTAGTAGCCCGTGCCACGCAGGGCAAACGAATCGCCCAGCGGCAGGTTCACCATGCCGGTGCCCGAGTAGCCCATATCGCCGCCCTCGACGCTCTCGGTGCTGAGGCGCACTCGCGCTTCGGCCCTGTCGGTGTTGGGCGGGTTGGTCGCGAACTTCAACACGCCGCCGAGCGAGCTCGCGCCGTACAACGTGCCCTGCGGACCGCGCAGCACTTCGATGCGCTGCATGTCGAACGGGTCGAAGTCGGCGGCGAGAATCGCGCCGTTGACGAGGCCGCTGCTGGAGCCGAATGGCGTTTCGTCGACATACACTGCGACGGTCGAAGCGACGCCGCCGGTGTTGATACCGCGCATGACGAGACGGCCCTGGCCGGGCGTGGTCTGGCTGAGTTGCAGGCCGGGGACCAGCTTCAGGTAGTCCTGGAAATTCGTGGCCTGCGCGCGCTCGAGCACGCCGCCGTCGACGACGCTCACGGATTGCGGCACGTCGATCAGCGCTTCGGAGCGCTTCTGCGCCGTCACGATGACTTCTTCGATGTTCTGGCCTTCGGCCGCAAGTACGTTGGTCGTCGTGCCCAACAGCAGCACCAGCGCGCTCGCAGAACCGACGCGCAAGAGTTTGCTCGTATCGCTCATCGTGACTCTCCCCCTTTTGAAGTGTCGATCGATCTCGCCGCCCACGGCTGTCCAGCGGGGCAATAGTTATCCTTGTCAGGCGATACTAATCCTATTTGGAGAATCGTCAACCTGAACGCGACCGTTTATCCGGCCGCGCGGCCGTCAGCGCAAGCGAACCGACCGTTGGAAGTCCGCCGGCGTGCGGCCATAGGCCTGGCGAAACGCGGCGGTGAAGTGGCTATGGCTGGAAAAACCGAGGTCCAGACTCAGCATGGTGAGATCGTCGCAGCGCCCGAGCATGTCCAGCGCTCGTGCCAGGCGCAGCCGCAGCTGATAGCGGTACAACGGCATGCCTTCGACCTGTCTGAACAGCTGCGTCAGATACACGGGCGAGACGCCGATTTCCGTGCCGATCTCGCTCAACGTCCAGCGCCGCATCGGGTCGGAAGCGAGCAGCAACTTCGCGCGATCGACCAGCTTTTGTCGACCCCCACTGGCGACGGCCGTCGCTGTCCGCTCGCCTAGAGTTTGGCGAACGAGCGACAGAGTCAGCGTTTCCGCTTGGAGCGGTTCGCCGACCTTGCGATCGAGGCTGTAGCGCAGGGTCGCGACCATCGCTTGCGCGTTCGCGTCGATGCGCAGCCGCTGGCGCCGGAAAGCCAGGCCGGCGCGATCGCGCAGGTGTTGCCGGGGCGCGAGCTCATCCAGCCACTGGTCGGCGACGCCGATCGAAAGACACGCATCGCCGCCCTCGACGGGATGGCTGATGCGGTACTCCTCGCCCTGATTGAAGAACAACACCTGGTTGCTTTCGGCGACGGAGTCGTCGCGGCCAACGTGCCGGACGTAGACGCCGCGATACGGGAAGACCAGGAACGTGGTCTGGGCGCATTCCACCGCGCTGGCGTGCCGGCAGCCGCCCCCGCACACGACGTCGCGCACGTTCGCGGTCGCGGTGTCCAGGTGCAGTTTGACGTTCAGCTCGGTCATGAATTGAAGACGATTATCGCCGCATCAAACAGACAAGTCGCTAAAGCTTTTGATAGCGACCGGCCCCCTGCCCCAGGCCTCATACGGCCATCAAAACGGCACTTCAGGAGCCTCGGTCATGGTCGATTCAACTTCATTCAGACAACTGCTGACGGTACTCGTTGCAGGTGCCCTCGTTATGGTCAGTGCCGGCGCGGTGCGCGCGTCGGACCATTTGGATACGCCAACGGTGGCCATGAATCCGCGTGCGGACATCGGCGATCTGTACGCGTGGACGTCGCCCGATGGCAAGCAATTGAACTTGATCATGACGATTGTGGCGCAGTCGTTCTCGGACAAAGTTGACTATACGTTCCACATCGACAGCGGCAAGCTCGTGGGCACGACGACCGGGACGACAACGATCGTGTGTCGCTTCGGCGCCGACCAGTCGGCGAACTGTCGCGCGGACAATGGCGCAGAACTGCGCGTGTTCGCCGGCAAACGCGACGATCCGTTCTTCAACAACGTGCGGGGCACGCGCGCGGCATATCAACGCGCTGCTGCAGCCGTGCGCAATGGGGCCGCGACCGACGCGGCTGGTTGCCCGAGCTTCGATGCGCAAACGACGGCAGCGATTCTCTCCGAATGGCGGCACACGGATGGTGGCGACGCCAAAGACTTCCTCGAAGGCTGGACGCCCGCGTCGCTCGTGGTGTCGATCGACATCGATCGCGTCGCGAAGCAGGGACCGATCCTGGGCGTCTGGGCGACGACGTCCTCGGCGGTTGGACAGCTCGATCGCGTCGGCCGGCCGCTGACCGGCAACGCGCTGCTCGGAACACTCGCGACCGCGGCTGAAAGCGACAAGTTGAAGGAGGACTACAACCGCGCCACGCCCGCGACCGCCGCGCGGTTCGTGCCGGAGATCGAGAAGAACCTCGGTCTTTACGATGCCTTCGACGGCAAGTGCGGCAACCAGTTGCTGGCGAGCAAGCTCAGGACGACCGGGCGTTATCACGAGCTCGCTGTAGCACTCGCCGACGATCGACTTTGGGTCAACAGCGCGAGTGGCGTCTGCAAGCAGTTCTTCGCCGTCGAGTTGGCAGCGCTCGCCGGTCAGACCGAGTTCGACAACGATTGCGGCGGCCGGACGCCGACGTATTCCGCAGCGAACGTGTATCGCTCGCTGCTGGCGAATGGGACGTCCGTGGGCATCGACGACGGTCTCGCGCGCGATAAACGCGAGCAGTCGGCAACGGTGTTTCCGTTCCTGGCGGCACCGGAAGGTGAAGGAGCAACCAAGTGAGCACTCGTGCGGCGGCGCTCGTGCTTCTCGTCGGTGCCTGCTGTGCACGAGACGCAGCAGCGCACGAGTTCTGGGTGCAGCCCGACGAATTCTGGCTCACGCCGCCGGCGGCGTTGTCGGTGAGTCTGCAAGTGGGTGACAGTCACTCACGGCAGGCGTCACCGATTCCGCCGCAGCGAATCACCAGGTTCGAAGCGATCGGGCCTGCGGGCGGTTCGATCGATATGCGCAGCGGCGCGGCGCGGCTCGACAAGTCGGGCGCGTACCTGGTGGCCCTCGAAACGGACAATGCCGCACACAGTCGGCAATCGGCTGCGCGCTTCAATGACTACCTCGAGTCGGAAGGATTGACGCCGGCGTTGGAATACCGGACGCGCACGCATCAAATGCACGTCGACGGATTCGAGCGTTACAGCCGCGCCGCGAAGTCGATCGTGCTGGTCGGCCGTCATAACCGGCTGGCGCAACGTCATGTGACACAGCCACTCGGCTTGAAGCTGGAGATCGTCCCGCAAGTCAGCCCGTACGCCGAGCCTCAACCGGTGCGGCTTCCCGTGCGCGTTCTGTACGAAGGCAAGCCTTTGGCCGGTGCTCTGGTCAAGCTGATGAATCTTGCCGAAGACCTGACTGGCGCGAACGAGAGCGTGACTGACGACGCAGGGATGGCGAGCTTCTCCATGCCGACGCGCGGCAGCTGGCTCGTGAGCGTCGTCTGGACCCGGCGGCTCGATGACGCCGCCGATGCCGACTACGAAACGACGTTCTCGAGCCTGACGTTCGGATTCCCGACGGAGCGCGTTACGGCTGCCCCATCGGTACGTACAGCGCGCTCGGATGCGCAGCGTCGTGATACAGCTTCACGTTGACCGTCCGCGCATCTTTCATCGTCTCGGCTGACACATCGCCGCCGGAGTTGAAGTTCTTCTGGCTGTACATCGAGCTCACCGGGCTGATGAGCAGCCGCAGCCGACTGCCCTGGCGCAGCATGCGCGACGTAAACGTGAAGCCGTCGAAGTCGTAACGCTGCGGCTCGCGCGTCGTGACGAGCTTCGGCGTACGAGGATCTTCGCGGTAACGCGCACGCTTCACGTCGTTGGTCAGCATGATCGAGCTGCCGTCGGCGCGAATCTCGTAGACGGTCACGCCGAAATCGGTATCCGGCTGATCGATGGCGAGCCACGCGGACAGCTTGAAATAGCCGGTGACTTCGGTGTCGCGATCGAACGGTGCCGTGTGATAGACGAGCTGCTTGCCGTGGCCGGCATTCACCACGCGCTGATCCATGTACGACGAAACGTCCGCAATCGCTTCGACGGCGGCGATGCTCACGTCGTGCGGATCGTAGACGTAATGATCGGGCTTGCCCTTGCCCTTGGCGCTTGCGAGCGAGCCCGACGCGAGCACGTCGGTCGCGTTCGCCACCGAATCGAGGTAGTACGGGCGCGATTCCGCCGTCACCCCTTCGAGCGTGTCCGCGTAGCGCCACTTGTCAGTGTCCATCACGTAGTACGCGACGTTCTTCTGCAGGAATTCCGGCTTCGGGCCGTTCTGCATGGTCCACGCGAACCAGTCGAGGTGCAGCTTCGGCAGATCGACCAGGCTGGCCGGACCGAACGTCAGCCCGCCGAACTGCGCTTGCGGCGTGCGCGTACCGGCGTGATCCCACGGACCGATGACGAGGTAATGCCGCGCCCGCCCTGCGGCGTTCGCGTGCTTCATGTATTGCCGATAGTGCTCCATCGCACCGGGCTGATCGCCGTCGTAAGCTCCCGTGATCGTCAGGATCGGGATCGACAGCTTCGCGTACTGCTCGCTGGTGGGGTTGTAGCTGTCCCAGTACGCATCGACGGACGGATGCGCGAGCCATTCCTGAAAAGTCGGCAAAGAAATGCCGACCAGCTCGTCGAACTGCTTGAACGCGGTGCCCGACTCGAACCACTCGCGGTTCTTCGCCTTCCAGAAGGCGTCATCGCCGAAGATGCGATCCTGCGACGCGTGGCCGCTGGTGAACATCAGCCATTGCACGAGATACGGCGATGCGATGTTCGCGCGCATCGGGAAATCGGTGCCTGCATACGGCGAAGCGACCGGCACGATCGTCGCGAGATGCGGCGGAAACTCCTTGGCCGTGACCCACTGATCGTAGCCTGCGTACGAGCCGCCCCACATCGTGACCTTACCGTTGCAATACGGCTGCTTGGCCAGCCACTCGACCACGTCGTAACCGTCCTTCGCTTCCTGGATCAGCGG
Organism: Steroidobacteraceae bacterium; assembly: GCA_035493235.1. Lineage (GTDB taxonomy): Bacteria > Pseudomonadota > Gammaproteobacteria > Steroidobacterales > Steroidobacteraceae > Steroidobacter. The sequence continues at coordinate 12,058 of DATJIP010000164.1, read as the reverse complement.
CCGGAACTGACCTTCCGAGTTGCCGCGACCGCGGACGTCCACGGTCAGGAACGGATAGCCATGGGAGGCGAAGTAAATGCCGCGATCGTGATAGCTCTGCGAGATATACGGCGTCAGCGTGAACACGCAAGGCGCCGGCGACGTCTGGTCGCGTGGCGTGTACACAGTTGCGTTCAACTTCACGCCGTCGCGCAGCGGGATCTTCACGCCCCACTGCCATTTGACCTTGGCCGGATCGGGCGGCGGCGGCGCGTCAGCGAAAGTTTGAGCAGCGACCAATGTGCACAACAAACCCGCAACGAGCGATTTCACTTCTTCGACCTCCGACTGAGCCACAGCATGAACGCACCGACCGCCAGCATCACGCATCCCCAGCCTGTGTTCAGGCTGGCGTGTTCGGCGTGGGGCGCGAGCATACCGTAACCGCTCAGCAGGATGCCGATGATCGCGAACATCAGCCCGATCGGCAGTCGCACGTCGAGACCCATGGTCGCTCCTACCAGAACCAGAGATTGAGCAGAATCATCGCGGCCAGCACTGCAATTCCCAGCGGCGCCGGCCGTGTATACCACGCAGCCTCCTGCTCGACCTCGCGTGCAGTCAGTGCATAGACCAGGCCGACGAGACTCTTCTCGTCGCGCGGTCTGGTGACCAGACTGATGGCGATCGTCAGCACGAAGCAGGCTGTGAATGCGTAAATCGCAGTCCAGAAGTTCTGCGCCATTTCGCTCGGATAGGTGTCGAGCACCGTCAACCAGCCGCCCTTCACACCCGCTGCTGCACCATGCGGCAACGTGAGCCCATGATGCAATGCTGCTGCAAGGCTGCCGCCGAGCAAGCCGAAGAATGCGCCGTGGCCGGTCGCGCGCTTCCAGAACATGCCGAGCAGGAACGTTGCGAACAGCGGCGCATTCACGAACGCGAACAGGAGCTGCAGCATGTCCATGATGTTGTTGAAGCGATTCGCGACGTAAGCGGCCGCGACCGACAAGCACACGCCGACGACCGTCGCGCTGCGCCCCATGTTCAGGTAGTGGTGATCGCTCGCGCCCTTGCGGATGTAGGCCTGATAAATGTCGTACGTCCAAACCGTGTTGAACGCGCTGACATTGCCAGCCATGCCCGACATGAAGCTGGCGAACAGGGCAGTGATACCGAGTCCCAGCAAGCCGTGCGGGAAGTAATGCACCAGCAGCATCGGCATCGCGAGATCGTAGTTGAACGAACCGTCCGTCTTCAGCGGCAAGGCGAAGCCACTCGTCGCGGAATGATGAGTGAGCGCGATGGCGATCATGCCCGGCACGATCACGAGGAATGGAAACAACATCTTCGGCACCGCCGCGATCAGCGGCGTGCGCCGCGCAGCGGACATCGAGTTCGCAGCCATCGCTCGCTGCACGACCAGGAAGTCCGTGCACCAATAACCGAACGACAGCACGAAGCCGAGACCCATCGCGATCCCGAACCATTCGATTCCCATCGGATTGGCCGCGGCATCGCCGGCAATGCTCCACGTCTGCGTCCACGCGCCGTCAGCGAAGCCGCGCGATCTCGCGACCTCTTCGAGCGCAGTCTGCAGCCCGCTCCAACCGCCGACTCGCTGCAAGCCGACGAACACCAGCGGCGCGAAGCCGAACACGATCAGGAAGAACTGCAGGACCTCGTTGTAGATCGCCGACGTCAGGCCGCCGAACAGAATGTAGAGCAGCACGACGATGGCGCAGACCCAGATGCTGAAGCCGAAGCTCCAGCCGAGCAGCAGATTGGTGAGCAGCGCCATCGCGTACATCGAGATGCCGGACGAGAAGATCGTCATGGCGGCGAACGAAATCGCGTTCAAGCCGCGGGTTTTCTCGTCGAAGCGCAGCTTGAGATACTCGGGCACCGAGCGCGCCCGCGAGCCGTAGTAGAACGGCATCATGAACACGCCGAGGAACACCATCGCGGGAATCGCGCCGATCCAGTAGAAATGGCTGGTCGCCATACCGTACTTCGCGCCGGACGCTGCCATGCCGATCACTTCCTGCGCGCCGAGGTTCGCGGACAGGAACGCGAGGCCCGCGACCCACGCGGGAATCGAGCGGCCCGACAGGAAGTAATCGCTGCTCGTGCGCATGTAACGCCGCAACGCGTAGCCGATGCCGAGCACGAAAACGAAGTAGACGCCGAGGATGATCCAGTCGATTGCGATCAGCTGCATAGGTCAGCGCGCTCCGCCGATGAACTCATTTGGGCTTACCGACCTTCAGAAACACCGCGCCGTGGCGCGGGACTGTAGCCGTGAACTCGTCGGGCAGCACGCCGAGATCTCGACGCTGCCAGAGGTCGCGAACAGGTTGGCCGCCCTTCAGTCCGAGCTGAGTCCATTGCACTGTGACTTCCGCAGGATGCAGCCCGCGATTGAACAAGCCGACCGCCATCGTGCCGTCCGCGAGCGGTCGCGCCCAGATCTCGCGGCGTGCGTCGGCCCAGACGCGTCCAGCCGCATGACCGAGCGGATCCTGATCGACGGCGATTACTTCGTCGTTGCTGAGCAGCGCGAGCGTGAACGTATCGAGCTTGGACAGATCCGCGCCAATGAACAGCGGCGCCGCTTGCAGCGCCCACAACGACAGATGCAGCACCTGCTCGTTGGGAGTCAGGCGCGACGGACGCAGGTTCGGACCCCAACCCAGCGTGCCGACGACCAGCATGTCGGTGTCGTTCCATTCGCCCGGCCGCGTCCAGCGCTCGCGCCCTGCTTGCCGGAAGCCGACGCTTTCGAGATTGGCCCACTGATCCAGCAAGTCGCCGCTGCTGCGCCAGAGCTGCCCGCCGACTTCGGCGCCCCACTTCCACACGTCGCCGTAACCGTATTGGCACAGTGCATAGACGATGTCGCGGTCGACTCGCGCCAGCGCATCGCGCATCACGATGTAGGGCTTCTTCAATTCCACGAGCGAGTGATCGCCGCGGATGGTTTCCTCGTAGGAGCACCAGTCGTACTTCAGAAAATCCACGCCCCACGCAGCGTAAGTAGCGGCGTCCTGCGCTTCGTGCTGCCAGCTGCCCTCGAACTCTTCGCACGTCTTCGGGCCCGGCGAAGAATAGATGCCCAGTTTCAGACCGCGCGCATGCACCGCATCCGCCAGCGCGCGCATGTCCGGAAATTTTTCGTTCGGTAGGATCCGCCCATCCGGGCCGCGTTTCCCGGACCAGGTGTCATCGATCACGATGTATTGAAAGCCGTGCGCCGCAAGCCCGCTGCGATCGAGCCATTCCGCGGCTTGCAGCACCTTCTCCTGGTCCACAGCCGGGCCCCATACGTTCCAGGAGTTCCAGCCCATCGGCGGAGTGAGCGCCAGCGCATTCTTGCCGGCGACGATGCGCAGCTCGCTGCGCGCCGCGCCACCCGGTCCGCGCACGTTCAACTTCACGACGCTCTCGCCTGCCTTTTCGATCTTGCCGGAGATGACACCGGTGCTTGCGTCGATGACGAGACCCGCGGGCAGACCCTCGGCGGAAAATTGCAACGGCGCGGCACCTGTCGCCGGAACGCGGAACAGAAACGGTCGTCCCGGCGTCGCTCCCGTCACGCGCGCGCCGTGAATGGCAGGTCGGGGCGATGTTGTTGGCGCAGCGAGGCGTGGCAGCTCTTCCGCAGGGGGTACGTACGCGGTAGGACGCTCGCCATCGGCCTGCAGCAACTCGATCATCGCCCCGCCCCACGCAACCTCGTCGTCGTTGCTGGTGTCGCCGCCATCGTCCACGAGCAGCGTCAGCACGCGGGCGCCCTTGAGATCGACGGATAGCGACTTGGGCGCATCGCCCGGGCGCATGAGGCCGCTGCTCGCGACGCGCGTGTCGTCGGCCCACACCTCGAACACGACTGAGCCGAGGTTGCCCTTGATCGCGTCGTCGATGCCGACAGTCGACGTGAAGCGCGTGGCGTTGCCTTTGAGATCGATGACGAATTCGCTGATGGAGCGCGTGCCGATGCCGTGCGGATATTCGACGCCGCCGAGGCGGATCGGCTGATCGCGGATCGTGCGGGCGACGCGCGGAGTACCGCGACGCTGCGACAGGCGCTCGAGGCCGATCTCCTCGACCCACATCGTCCCGGCAGGCGCCGCGGCCGCTTGGCCCGCTGCCGGCAGACAAAGGCACAGCAGCGCTGCGCCGAACGAGCGGAGAGTCCCCATGGCGTTCTAATATACGGTGTTTAGTATACGATCTACAGTTATTGGCGTAGTACCGCACCGGCCCTTCATATATATGATAGCCGCGCCGCGCCCACCTCCGAGGTTCAATGGCCAAGACGATCCAGATCGAACGCCGCTCTCTGGCAACGCAGGTGGCCGACGCGCTGCGCGAGCTCATCATGTCGAACGCATACCGCCAGGGACAGCAGCTGCGACAGGACGATCTCGCCAAGCGTCTCGGCGTCAGCCACATCCCGGTGCGCGAAGCCTTCCAGCTCCTCGAAGCCGAGGGCCTGATCACCAACATCCCGTACAAGGGCGCGGTGGTCACACGCCTCTCGGAGAGCGAGATCGAGGAATATTTCGAGATCCGGGCCACGCTCGAGGTGGACCTGCTCCGCCGCGCCCTCGGCAAGATCACGCCGCAGGCGATCGCGCGCGCGCGCGAGATCGTGAAGAAGATGGACAACGCTCCGCCGCAGCGCTGGGGCGAGTACAACTGGAGCCTGCACGAGGCCCTCTACACATCAGCCGAGCGCCCTATCACGCTCGAGTTCGTGCGCAAGATCCACGATAACCTCGATCGCTACGTGCGCATCCAGCTGTCGCTCGCCGAGGAAAACCGGCAGCGGGCGCACCAGGAACACATCAAGCTGATCGACCTGTGCGAAGCCGCGGACCGTGCCAAAGCGCTGAAGCTGCTGTCCGGCCACATCAACGGCGTGCGCGACGATCTGATCAATCACCTCAAACGTCACCCGCCGGAATAGCCGATGCCGACCGACGCGGTGGTGATCGGCGGCGGGCTCGTCGGATTGAGCTGCGCCCTGAATCTTCAGCTCAACGGCCTGCGCACGATCGTCGTCGCTCCTGAGACGACGCGGCGGAGCGCCTCGTGGGGCAACGCCGGGCACCTTGCGACCGAACAGGTCGAGCCGCTCGCTTCGAGCAAGACAGTACGCAGCTTTCCACGGCGGCTGTTTTTCCGAGGCGGCGCGCTGTCACTGCCGCCACGCGACCTCGATACCTGGCTGCCGTTCGCGTTGCGCTTCGTTCGCAGCAGCGCTCCCGATCGTTTCGCCGCGGGTAAGACCGCACTTCGCTCACTGTTACAGGATGCGATTCCTGCCTGGCACGAGCTGGCGCGAAGTGCAGGCGCGGAACATCTCATCGCCGAAGAAGGACACTTCGTCGTCTGGGAAACGCCGGCCGGAGCTGCGGCCGGCCGCGCATCGTGGCGCAGTGCGGACACTGGGACCGCAAGTTTCCGCGATGCCACGACTGAGGAAATCGCAGCGCTCTCGGCGCAGATATCGCGTCCGATCGCCGGCGCGATCCGCTTCCAGGGCACCGGACAGGTTCTCGATCTCGGTGAGCTTGCCGAGTGCTTGAGCAAGCAGCTCGTTCAAGCCGGCGGCTCGCAACGCGCTGCGCGCGTGCAGCGACTCGCCGTCAAAGGCTCGACGACCGCTGCTGTGCTCGAAGGTGGCGAGGTGTTGAACGCCGATGTCGTCGTTGTTGCTGCCGGCGTCGCCTCCGGAGCACTGCTGCAATCACTCGGCTATCGCGTGCCGATCATCGCGGAGCGCGGCTATCACATTCAGTCCGCCACTGCGGCCTGGCCCGCCAGCCTGCCGCCCGTCGTGTTCGAAGAGCGCTCGATGATCGTGACGCCGTTTCGTTCCGGACTGCGCGCGGCGAGCTTCGTCGAGTTCGGGCGTGCCGAGTCACCCGCCGATCCGCGCAAGTGGGCGCGCCTGAGAAAACACGTCGCCGAGCTGGGCCTGCCGTTTCGCGAGCCGTACAGCGAATGGTTCGGCGCGCGCCCTACCCTGCCCGACTATCTGCCGGCGCTCGGCCGCAGCCGACGAGCCTCGAACCTGCTCTACGCTTTCGGCCACCAGCATCTTGGCCTGACGCTCGCGGCGATCTCCGGCAAGCTGATCGCAGGGCTGGCGCGTCACGAGCCGACCGCTGTCGACCTCATGCCTTTTGATCTTGAACGGTTCCGCTGACCAGCACACTGCGCGAGCGGCTGTACAGAAAATAGACCGCGATGCCGAGCAGGTTCCAGAGGAAGAAGCGATACAGCGTCTTCGACGGCAGGCTGAAGATCAGATAGATACAGCCCACGATCGCCAGCGTCCCGACGACCCTCGGCCACGGGCAACGGAAAATGCGCGGCAGCTCGGGCGAACGCTGGCGCAGAATCATCATGCACGCTGCGACCGAGATGAAGGCGAGCAAGGTCCCCGCGTTGGCGAGCTCGGCGATTTCATCGAGGCGCAGGAAGCCAGCAAAGGCCGCAACGAAAACACCGGTGATCGCCGTGATGAGCACGGGCGCTCCCTTGCGCGATGACACGACGCTGAGCCGGCGAGGCAGCAGTCCATCGCGGGCCATGACGAAGAAGATGCGGCTCTGGCCGTACATCATCACGAGAATGACGGACGGCAAGGCGATGAGTGCAGCGAGCGCGATCGCACGCGCCGCCAATGGGTGACCGAGGGTGCGCAACACAAACGCGAGAGGCTCGCCCGACGCTGCAATCTGCGCGTGATTGACCGACCCGACCGCCGAGATCGCAACCAGAATGTAGATGCTGGTGCAGACGGCCATCGAGCCGATGATGCCGATCTTCAGATCGCGACCCGGGTTCTTCGCTTCCTCCGCTGACGTCGCGACCGCATCGAAGCCGTAAAACGCGAAGAACACGATCGCCGCAGCGGCCATGACGCCACGCGTTACGCCGCCATCATCGGCGACACTGCCGAAGCCATGCGGCGCAAACGGCACCATGTTGTCTGCATTGAAGTTCGGTAACGCGATCAGCACGAAGGCAGCAAGCGCAGTCATCTTGATCACGACCAGAATGATGTTGAGCGTCGCACTCTCGCGAGTTCCGGAGATCAACAGTCCGGCTACGGCAAGCGCGACCAGAATCGCAGGAAGATTGACGATGCCGCCCGCGTGCGGCCCTGATAGCAATGCGGCTGGTAGATGTATGCCCGCGGCTTGCAACCAGCCGATGAGATAGCCCGACCATCCCACCGCTACGGTGCTGCACGCGAGCGAATACTCCAGGATCAGACTCCAGCCGACGATCCACGCCGGCGCCTCGCCGAGTACCGAGTAAGTGTACGTGTACGCACTGCCCGCCGTCGGTATCAGAGTTGCGAGCTCGGCATAAGCGAGCGCAGCGCACGCGCAAACGACTCCGGCAACGAGAAACGCGAGGACGACTGCGGGGCCGGCTCTGTCGGCGCCGACGCCGGTCAGCGTATAGATGCCGGTGCCGACGATCGCACCGACCCCGAGCGCCACCAGATGCGGCCAGCTCAGCGTCTTCTTCAGCGTGCGACCGGGCTCATGCGGCCCGCGGATCTCGAGCGGCTTACGTGGACCCCAGATGCTTTGCATGTTCTAAGCCGCGACGCCTGGCTGCCGGGTCGGGCGCGCCTTCGCGCACCGCTCGACCATCGCGATCACCTCGGCACGCCGCGCACCGCTGAGCACCATGCGCGGCATGCGCACTCGCTCGGAGCCGCGACCCATGACCTGCTCAGCCAGCTTGATCGACTGCACCAGGTCGTGCTCCGCATCGAGATGCAGCAGCGGCATGAACCAGCGATAGATGCGTCGTGCTTCGACCCAATCGCCGCGCTGTGCAGCTCGCATCATCGCGACGGATTCGCGCGGGAATGCACTCGTCAGGCCCGATACCCAGCCGCTCGCACCGAGCATCAACGCTTCGAGTGCAACGTCATCGAGTCCGGCCAGCAACGTATAGCGATCGCCGAACGCATTGATGATGTCGGTGATGCGTCGTGGATCCGGCGCGCTTTCCTTGACCGCGACGATGTTCGGAATCTTCGCCAGCTGTTCCAGCGTCTGCAGCTCGATCGACACGCGATACGCAGGCGGATTGTTGTAGAGCATGATCGGCAGCGACGTCGACTCGGCGACAGTCTTGAAGTGCGTGTAGAGCTCCTCGGGTGTCGGCACGTAAACCATCGCCGGCAGCAGCATCAACGCATTCAGGCCAATCTTCTCGGCGTCGCGCGCAAACTCCACCGCGCGATCAGTCGAGAGCTCGGAGACGCCTGCAACCAACGGCACGCGCCCGCCGACTGCTTCGACAGCCGCAACCAACGCTGTGCGCTTCTCTTCCGGTCGCAGCGAGTTGTTCTCGCCGACCGTGCCGAGCAGCACCAGGCCATCGACGCCGTCATCGACGAGCGCGGTGACCGTGCGCCGGCACGACGGGAGATCGAGCGAAAAGTCGGGGGCAAACTGCGTAGTCGCGGCCGGGTACACGCCCTGCCAGAGCGACTTGGATTTCGAAGACTGCGTCACGGTGGTGATACTCCGTTGGTCGGCGCCGGCGGATTCTCGCCTCCGTCGGCAATGAACTTGGCCATGCGTTCCTCCAGCACCGGCAGCGGCACCGCGCCGAGCGCGAGGATCGCGTCGTGGAACTTGCGCTGATCGAACTTCGGGCCGAGCGCCTGCTCCGCCTCGCGGCGATGGCGACGGATCTGCAGCTCGCCGAGCTTGTATGCGACTGCCTGACCGGGCCACGCGATGTAGCGATCGACCTCGGTCGTGATCTCGTGCTCGGACAGCGGCACGGTTTCTTTCATGTACGCGAGCGCCTGGTCGCGGGTCCAGCCGTCGTGATGAATACCCGTGTCGACGACCAGTCGCGCCGCGCGCCAGATCTCATACGTGAGCTGGCCGAACTCTTCATACGGCGTTTCGTAGATACCGATCTGCCCGCCGAGCCATTCGGTGTAGAGACCCCAACCTTCGCCGTAGCCCGAGAAATACTGCTCCTTGCGGAACGCGGGCCGATCGGGTCCTTCGAGCGAGAGCGCTGCCTGGAAGCTGTGGCCTGGCGTGCACTCGTGCAATGCCAGAGACGGCAGCGTGTACAGCGGCCGCGCCGGCAGGTTGTACGTGTTGAACATGCAGGCCTCGAGGCCACCGCGACCGCCGGTGTAGATCGGCGCGAGCGCGGGCGGCACCGGCAGCACACCGTGACGGTAGCGGGGCAGCGTGCCGATCGTGTCCTTGAGCTTGCCGTCCATCTTCTTCAGGACGTAAGTCGCATCCGCCAGCAGCTCGTGCGGCGTCTTGGCGTAGAACTGCGGATCGGTGCGCAGGAAGGTGATGAACTCGGGCAACGTGCCCTTGAAGCCGGTCTTCTGCATCGTCGTCTGCATCAGGCCCTTGATGCGCGCGACTTCGCTCAGGCCGATCTCGTGAATCTGGTCCGGCGTCAGATCGAGCGTCGTGAACTTCCGGATCATCGCCTGGTAGTAGGCCTTGCCGTCCGGCAGCTTCTCGGCTGCGAGCGTGGTGCGCGCTTTGACCAGGTACTCGTTGCGGATGAAATCGAGCAGCTTCGAATACGCCGGCGCGACGCTGGCCGCGATCACACCGCGCGCGTCGGCACGCAGCTTCTCCTGGTCCGCGGCCGGGATCGAAGACGGCAGCGTCAGGAACGGCAGATACAGCGGATTGGTGTCGTCCGCCTTCAGATAAGGCTCGATCGTTTTGTCGCGACCCGTCACCGACACCTTCGGCACGGTGAAGCCGCGCTTGAGACCGGCACGCATGTTGACGATCTGCTCGTCGAAGTAGCGCGGCACGTCGCGCAGCTGGCCGAGATAGCGGTGATACTGATCGGCAGTCTGGAAACCCTGGCGCGGCGTGAAGTTGGTCCAGAAGAACGTGTCCGCATTGAACGGCGCTTCGTAGGCCTTGTAGCGCTGGTCGACGATCTGCTCTTCGAGCACGGCGCGGAAGATCTGTGCGTTGATCTTTTCTTCCGGCGACAGCGCGCTCAGCGGGATCTTGTCGAGATCCGCGAGCGTCTTCTGCCAATACTCCAGTCGCCGTTGCTGGGTGGCGGCGTCCACGCGCGGGAAGTGATCGGCAAACGAGATCGGCCCGAGCTCTTCGGGCTCGCGCGCCTGTTCGTTCTGACGCCAATCCCATTCGGCCGTGTACAGCGCCTTGAGACGCTGATCGGCTTCATTCGGCGCCGGCGTCGATTGGGGAGTCTGGGCGAGGAGCGCAGCAGGCGCGGACAACAGCAACGCGAGCACGATCGTGCGAACGGACGTGTGGGGCATGTGAGTCACCGGGATAGGTCGACGGTCTTGATCGGTAATCGTGAATAGTATACGAGATACTATATATGACCAATCGGGGATAACGCGAATCTAACGTCGGGCGCGTTTCCTGGTCGCCGCAGGCGTCCCCTGCCCCGCCGCCGCTACCGGCTTCAGCGCCGTGCGCAGGTCCGCGAGCGTGTGCTCCAGGTGCTGCGTGATCAGCTTGCGCACGCGGGCCTCGCGGCGCTTCATCCAGGCGTCGAGCATCTCGTGATGTTCGGCCTCGGCATTCAGGAACCGGCCCTTCGGCTCGAGGTGCTTGCGCACGTAGCGGTCGGCCATGACGTGCAGCCGCGCCACGATATTGGTCGTCACGCGCTGCCCGCCCGGACGCACCAGCGCGAGGTGAAACGCGCGATTCAACGCGCCGACCGTCGGCTTCTGCGCAGCCGCATCGACGTCGAACTGTTCCAGCGCCAGACGAGCGCGCTCCCGGTCCGCATCGTCGGCCTTCAGACAGGCATGTGCTGCGGCGTCCGGCTCCAGCTTGATCCGCAGCGCGTAGATTTCTTCAGCCTCCTCGGGCGACATGGGCCGCACGAAGAAGCCGCGATTCGCATACGACACGACCAGGCCATCCTGCTCCAGCCGGGCCAGCGCCTCGCGCAACGGAATTTTGCTGACGCGCAGCTCCGCGGCCAGCGCGTCCTGCCGTATCGGCACGTCGGGAGCGATGGCTCCGGAGAGGATGAAGTCGCGGACGACATCCACCAAGCGGTCGGACAGCGTGCGGATGTCTAGCTGGACGGAGCTCATGAGCCCACTCTGCGAAGCAACTGGTGCGCTCAGATTACTTGAAAACCGTACCGGAGCGGATCGGCAGCGTCGGTGAGTCACGTTACCGAACAAATGGACGTTCCCGGAGTCAGGGAGCGCCTGATCCGGGAAATATCTGCGCGGCGCGCTTGCCCCGCCAGGCTCGAATGAGCCTGGGGTTTCAGATCTGCGACTTCAGGTCTGCGGCAGCGGGATCGCGCCGGCCGGCGCCGCCGACTGCGCCATGATTTCTTTCGTGACGTCGCGGCCGCCGCTGAAATTCACCCACAGCGACTGGATCGTGTAGATCGGGCCCCACGGAATGCCCCACCAGCCGAGCAGCAGGGTCATCAGCGAGAAGCCGATGCCTTTGCCGAAGGAACGTTCGCCGGCTTTCATGAAATAGATGTTCGAGGGACGCTTGAACGTCATGACCAGAACCGAGATGCAGTACTGATACATGACGAAGCGCCCGCCGCGGCCGATCTCGTCGTTCACTTGTTCGTTCGTGAGACCTTCGACACCGATGATCTTCATCTGAACCTCCCGCGTGATTTTGTTGTTATGGACCGCCCCCAAACCTGCCGGATCGTGCGGCAGGTGCTGCGAAGGGCGCAACCTCAGAGCATGCGGAATGCGACGACGATCACTGTGCCGACGACGATGCAGCCGACCATGCTTCGTTTCCACAGGAAAAAGGCCGTCGCGGCGAGCGCAGCGACCAGGCGCGGGTTGGCAAAAGACAGGTTGACGCTGCCCGCCTGCACCACGACTTCGGGAACGATCAGCACCGCCAACGCGCAAACGGGCGCGTAACGCAGGCCTGCCTCGACACGAGGCGACAACTTGAAGCGTCGACCCGCCAACAACAGCGCGGCGCGAGTCATGAACGTCGCCAGCACCATGCCGACAGTCACGAGCAGCATGTTGATGTTCATG
>DATJIP010000163.1:0-2280 GCA_035493235.1 Steroidobacteraceae bacterium | reverse complement strand
GGGCATGACGTGCGCGCGGTGATCGAGCAGACCGTCCTGCATTCGTGGGACTCGTTCTACGAACTGAAGCCTGGTCGCATCAACGGCTCGTCGGTCAGCGGCGACTACGACGACCTGACCCGAGGTGCCCTGTGAGCAAATCACCCCTGAACGCCCAATCGCTCGTCGACCTGCGCATGCGCGGCGTCGTGCCGGATCTGCCTGTGCTGCTGTCGTTCGTCGGCCCGCTCGACGAGTTCACGAACGTCACGCTGATCGCTGACGCCGCGCGCTCGTACGAGTGGCGCTGCATTGCCGGACTTGAGGTCGAGCTGTTCGTGTCGAGCTCGCTGCTGATGGGCGATGTGCTGCGCCAGCTGGCCGACATTGCCGCGGCTGTGCCGAAGCGCATGGTGCTGACCTACGTGGAAGGCCCGCGCATCGATTGCGGCGAAATGCGCGTCGTGCCGCATCCGGAAGGCGATTTCGGCCTGTTCGACTGGTTCCCGATGGCTGTCGGCCCGAAGTGGTACGCCGAAGGCGCCAAGGTGGCCAAACGCCTGTGGCAGGAGCTCGGCCACGCGCTGCCGATCCCGTTTGACCGTGCGTTCGGTCTGCTGCTGCAAATCGCCAACGAGCGGGGTGCGGTATGCAACTGATCCCGGACACGATCGATTGGCAGGCCTACGCCAACGATGAGGATGACGGCCGTGCCGATGTGCGCCCGGCGTCCGAATGGGCCGAGGACGTGATTCGCTACTTCCACGGCGATGAGCAGCAGCAGGTTATCGGCCAGCGCACGCCGTGGTGCAAGGTCGAGGAACGGCTGATGTTCCGTCCGGGCGAGGTCTCGCTGTGGGCCGGCGTGAACGGACATGGCAAGTCCGGAGCGCTGAGCTTCGTCATGCTCAACGCGATGGTCGACGGCGGCCGCGCCTGCATCGCGTCGTTCGAGATGAAGCCGGAAGTCACCATGCGCAACATGAACCGCATGGCGGCCGGCTCCTACGTCCCGACGGCCGAAATCATCAACCGGTTCCACCGCTGGACCGATGACCGCCTGTGGATCTACGCGCACCGCGGTCAGGTGACGCCGGCCCGCATGCTCGCCGTCGCGCGCTACTGCCGCAAGGTGCTGGCCATCGACCACCTGGTGATCGACAGCCTCATGAAATGCGGGCTCGCGCCGGACGATTACACCGGACAGAAGAACTTCGTCGACGCGCTGTGCGTCCTCGCGCGCGACACCGGGCTGCACATCCACCTGGTGCACCACATGCGCAAGGGCGAGCGTGAATTCGACGCGCCGGACAAATTCTCGGTGAAGGGTGCCGGCGAGATTACCGACCTCGTCGACAACGTGTTGATCGTGTTCCGGAACAAGCGTAAGGAAGCGCAGATGGAGACCGAAAAGGACGCGAAGAAGCTGGGTGAGTTGTCGCTGGTGCCCGATTCGACGCTGATCTGCGCCAAGCAGCGCCACTACTCGTGGGAAGGGCGCATCAGTCTGTGGTTCGACAAGCAGAGCCAGCAGCTGCTCGAGACGGCCTCGTCCGGCCGGCGCTACGTCGACTTTGCAACTGGGGAGTGGAAACAGGAGTGGAAACGATGACTATCAAGCGCAGAACCTTCGCCAAATTCCCCTGGACGCCGGAGCAGGACGCAGCGCTGCGCGAAATCTGGCACAGCGGCAAGCGGATCAAGGAAAACATGCACCTGTTTGGCCAGCACTCGTACGGCTCGATCATTACGCGCGCCTGGGATCTTCGCCTTGGCAAGCGCACGAACTGCCCGCGCGTTGCATCGCCAGCTTCGCCGCGGATCATCCTCCGGTTGCTGGCCGATAAAGGGCCGCTCGACCGGTTCACTGCGGCCGTGCTGCTCGGTATCGACGAATCGAACGCGCACAAGCACATGAAGGCGATGCATCTGGCCGGCGCGCTGCACATCGTCGACTGGAAGCGCCGCACGACATCGAGCCGCTATGTGCCGGTCTTCGCTGCTGGCGCTGGCGTCGATGCGCCGAAGCCGCCGCGCCTGACGAGCGCTGAGAAGGAATCGCGGCGCCGCGCCGTGCGTAAGCAGGCGACCGTTGCACATCCCTTCGCTGTGGCGATGAACCAGATCATGCGGGAGGCAGCGTGACTCGCGCCGAATCCGTCTACCTCGGCAAGGTCGCGCGCCTCGGCTGCGTTGCCTGCTCGCTGCTGGGCTTCGAAACCGAGGATGTCCAGCCGGAGATTCACCACCCGCGCGCCGACGAAGGCATGGGCCAGCGCGCATCGAACTGGCTCGCAATCG
>DATJIP010000162.1:0-6794 GCA_035493235.1 Steroidobacteraceae bacterium | reverse complement strand
CCGGCGAAGTGCTCGCGATGGTGAATCAGCCGGCCTACAACCCGAACGATCGCGACCAGGTCGCGGCGTCGCGCTATCGCAATCGCGCGGCCACGGATATTTACGAGCCCGGCTCGGCGATCAAGCCGTTCATCGCTGCGGCGGGCATCGCGTCGGGTCGCTATCACCCGGACACGATCATCGATACCTCGCCGGGTTTCGTGCAGGTCGGCATCAAGAAGATTCCCGATCACAACAATCTCGGCGCGATCTCGCTCACCACGGTGCTCGCGAAGTCGAGCAACGTCGGCATGACCAAGATGGCGATGACGCTGCCGCCGCAGTCGATGTACGAAATGCTGCGCGCTTTCGGCTTCGGCGAAGTGACCGGCAGCGGCTTTCCGGGCGAGTCCGCCGGACTCCTCTACGACGTTTCGCACTGGCGCAAGATCGAGCAGGCGACGATCTCCTACGGCTACGGGCTGTCGGTCACGCCGCTGCAGCTCGCGCGTGCGTACGCAATTCTCGGCGCGGGCGGTGTTCGCCGGCCGGTGACGCTGCGTCGCGTCGAGGGGCCTGTGCCCGGCGAGCGCGTCGTCGACGAGCGCGTCGCGCGCGAGTTGCTGCGGATGATGGAAAGCGTCGTCTCGGAGCAAGGCGGCACCGGTTATCGCGCCGCGCTCGTCGGCTACCGCGTTGCCGGCAAAACCGGGACAGCGTGGACGGCCGATGCGGGCGGATACTCGTCGGACCGCTACAAGGCGTCGTTCGGCGGCGTCGTGCCCGCGAGTCATCCGCGTCTCGCGGCGATCGTCGTGATCGACGAGCCGGGCGGCAGGCTCGTGTACGGCGGCGACGTTGCGGCGCCGGTGTTCGCCAACGTGATGGCCGGCGCGCTGCGTTTGCTCGGTGTGCCGCCGGATGGCCTCGACCGCGTGCCGGCGACGACGCTCGTGCAGGCGAGTCGCGTGCCATGAGATCGGCAGCGCTAACCGGACCAACCACGATGCAACCGCGCTCCGACAATAGACGCAAGGATCTGCGAACGCTGCTCGCAGGATCTGCTGTCGCCGTGCCTGCCGATGTCGGGATCTCGGATCTCACGCTCGACAGTCGCGCCGTACAGTTCGGCGGCGCATTCATCGCGCTGCCTGGAACGCGTACGCACGGCATCGGCTTCGCAGCTCAAGCGGTGAACGCCGGCGCACGAGCGATCCTGTGGGAACCGACACCAGGCGTCGCCGCACCGCGCGTGCCCGACACCGTGGTGCTGCTCGCCGTGCCGAATCTCACGGCGATTCTCGGCACGATCGCCGATCGCTTCTTCGGTTCGCCGTCGCAGGCCGTGCGCACGGTCGGCGTCACTGGCACGAACGGCAAGACGACAACGGCGTACGTGATCGCAACTGCGACGCAGTTGCTCGGCACACCTGCAGCGTACGCGGGCACGATCGGCTTCGGCCGCATCGACGCATTGCAGACAGTGACGCACACGACTCCGGATTCCATCACGGTGCACCGTCAGCTCGCCGAGCTCCGCGCCGAAGGTGTGCGCAGTCTCGCGATGGAAGTGTCGTCGCATGCGCTCGACCAGCATCGTGTCGACGGCGTGCGCTTCGACACCGCGGTGTTCACCAACCTGACGCGCGATCATCTCGACTATCACGGCACGTTCGAGAGCTACGCCGCGGCGAAGGCCAAGTTGTTCGTGTGGCCGGAGCTGAAGCATGCGGTGATCAACGCAGACGACGCGTTCGGCCGTGCGCTGCTCGCACACTCGCAGACGGCGGCGCGTGCCGAAATGCTCACCTCGTATTCCCGCTCGGCGTCGCTGCCCGACATGCGCAACGGCGTGCGTCATCTGTTTGCAGTTCGCGCGACTTCCGGAGCAACCGGGCTCGACATCACTGTCGACGGCAGTTGGGGTGTGGCGACGCTGCACTCGCGCTTCATCGGCGACTTCAACGTCGAGAATCTGCTCGCGGCGCTCGGCGCGCTGCTCGGCTGGAACGTGCCGTTCCACGACGCACTCGCGGCGCTCGAGCGCTGCAGCCCGCCGCCGGGACGCATGGAGACGCTGGCTGCGACCGGCAAGCCGCTCGCGATCGTCGACTATGCGCATACGCCCGATGCCCTGGAGAAACTGCTCGGCGCCGCGCGCAAGCACACGACGGGCAAGCTCATCTGCATCTTCGGCTGCGGCGGTGACCGCGATCCGGGCAAGCGGCCGATCATGGCCGCGGTGGCGGAGCGACTCGCGGATCAGGTGATCGTCACCGATGACAATCCGCGCACCGAGGACGGCGACGCGATCGTCGCGGACATCGTCAAAGGCTTCGCCGCACCGGCGCGCGCCTTGATCGAGCGCGACCGTGCAGCGGCGATCGCGCAAGGCATCGCTCTGGGCAAGCCCGGCGACGTCGTCGTGATCGCCGGCAAAGGTCACGAGGATTACCAGATCATCGGCACCGAACGCCGCCACTTCAGCGATCGCGAAGTCGCGCGTGCTCTGCTGGAGCGACGCTCATGATGGCGTGGCGCCTCAGCGAGCTGGTTCGATGCACCCCCGGGCAGATCGTGGGCAACGACTGCGCGTTCAGCAGCGTCTCGACCGATTCGCGCACGCTCAAGCCCGGCGCGCTGTTCGTCGCGCTCAGCGGCCCGAGCTTCGACGGCCACGACTTCGTCGCAGCGGCTGCGGAGCGCGGCGCCGTTGCTGCGATCGTCGAACGGCCGCTCGCGTCGCAGATTCCGCAGGTCGTCACGCCCGATCCGCTCGGCGCGTTGTCGGCGTTCGCGCGCGAATGGCGCCGGCAGTTTCACATTCCGCTGATCGGCGTCACGGGCAGCAACGGCAAGACGACGACCAAGGAGCTGCTCGGCTCGATCCTGTCGCGCCAGGGCAAGACGCTGATCACGCGCGGCAATCTCAACAATCACATCGGCGTGCCGCTGATGCTGATGGAGCTGACGTCCGAGCATCGCTATGCCGTCATCGAGATGGGCGCGAATCACATCGGCGAGATCGCGCATCTCGCGAGCCTCGCGGAGCCGACCGTCGGCATCGTGACCAACGCGGGCGCCGCGCATCTCGAAGGCTTCGGCAGCCTCGCCGGCGTCGCGCAGGGCAAAGGCGAAATGTTCCGTGCGCTGCCGCCCGAGGGGGTCGCAGTCGTGAACGCCGACGACACGTATGCAGCGCAGTGGCGCGATTCGAGCGCAGCCGATCGCGTGCTGACGTTCGGCTTCGAGCAACCGGCCGATTTCATGGCGCACAAAGTGCGTTCGCAGAGCGATGCCAGCGGCTTCCGCACCGACTTCGAGCTCGTGACGCCGTACGGCAGCAAGTCTGCGACGCTGGTGCTCGGCGGCCTGCACAACCTGCGCAATGCCCTCGGTGCGGCTGCCGCCGCGTGCGCAGTCGGCGTCGAGCTCGACGAGATCGTCGCGGGTCTGGCTGCGATGAAGAGCGTCGCCGGTCGTCTCGAACTGAAGCCGGCGTTGAACGGCGCGTTCCTGGTCGACGACTCGTACAACGCCAACCCCAGCTCGCTCAAAGCAGGCCTCGATGCATTCCGTACGTTCGGCGGCGTGCGTTGGCTGGTGCTCGGCGAGATGCGCGAGCTAGGCGACAGCGCCGACGAGTTGCACGCCGAGGTCGGCCGCTACGCGAAGCAAGCCGGTATCGAGCGCTTGCTCGCAGTGGGCGAGGGCTCGCGCTTCGCAGTCGAAGCCTTCGGACCGGGCGCGCGCTGGTTCGCGAGTCTCGACGCGCTCATTGCAGAGGCGAGCAAGTCGCTGACGGCGGGCGTCGCGGTGCTGATCAAAGGGTCGAGGGCGAATCGGCTGGAACGGGTGTCGGCGGCGCTGGCCGCGTCACCTCAGGGGGCAGGCAATGGTCATTAGAAAAGGACAAGCGGTGTAGCGTGCTGCTCTACCTCACGCAAAAACTGCAGGTCTTCGAAGGGGCGTTTCGTCTCTTCAATTATCTGACGCTGCGCGCGATTCTCGCGGCGTTGACGGCGCTGGTCATCTCGTTCCTGGTCGGACCGTGGATGATTCGCCGCCTGTCGTACAACCAGATCGGTCAGCGCGTACGCGACGACGGGCCGAAGACGCATCTGCCGAAGGCGGGCACGCCGACGATGGGCGGCACGCTGATCCTGGTCGCGATCGGCGCATCGACGCTGCTGTGGGCGGATCTCGGCAACCGCTTCGTATGGGTCACGCTCGGCGTGACGCTAGCGTTCGGACTGATCGGCTTCTGGGACGACTATCTGAAGCTGGTCGTCGGCAACAGCCGCGGCCTGATCGCGCGCTACAAATATTTCTGGCAGTCGGTCGCGGGGTTGTCGTGCGCGGTTGCGCTGTTCCTCACCGCGAAGCAGCCGGCAGAAACCGCGCTGTACGTGCCGTTCTTCAAGACAGTGATGGTGCCGCTCGGCTACGGCTACATCCTGCTCACTTACTTCGTCGTCGTCGGTTCCAGCAACGCGGTGAACCTGACGGACGGGCTCGACGGACTAGCAATCATGCCTGCCGTACTGGTCGGCGGAGCACTGGGGGTGTTCGCGTATGCAACGGGCAATGCGGTCTTCTCGGGTTATCTCGGCATTCCTTTCATCGAAGGAACCGGTGAAATCCTGGTGTTCTGCGCGACGCTGGTCGGCGCCGGGCTGGGGTTCCTCTGGTTCAACACCTATCCCGCGCAGGTGTTCATGGGCGACATCGGCGCGCTCGCGCTCGGTGCGGCACTAGGCGTCGTCGCCGTCATCGTCCGCCAGGAGATCGTGCTGCTGATCATGGGCGGCGTGTTCGTGATGGAGACGGTGTCGGTGATGCTGCAGGTCGCCTCGTACAAGCTGACCGGCAAGCGCATCTTCCGCATGGCGCCGATCCATCATCATTTCGAGCTCAAGGGCTGGGCCGAGCCGAAGGTGATCGTGCGGTTCTGGATCATCTCCGTGATCCTCGTGCTGGTCGGCCTCGCGACCCTGAAGGTGCGCTGAGCATGAGCCCCGGCATGAACCAGCGTGCGCGCAGTATCGTGGTCGGGCTTGGTCGCACCGGCTTGTCGTGCGCGCGCTTTCTGCATGCGCGTCACGAAAGCTTCGCGGTCACCGACAATCGTGCAGCGCCGCCGGAATCCGCAGCGCTGCAGAAGCTCGCACCCGATACCGACGTGCGCTTTGGCGCATTCGACGAAGCGTTGCTGGACGATGCCAATCGCGTCATCGCCTCGCCCGGCGTATCGCTGCGCGAACCTTTCATGATGAGTGCCGCGATTCGCGGCGTGCCGATCATCGGCGACATCGAGCTGTTCGCCCGCGAGGCGAAGGCGCCGATAGCTGCTGTCACCGGGACGAATGGCAAGAGCACGGTGACGACTCTCGTCGCGCGCATGGCAGAAGCCGCGGGCAAGCGCGTGCTCGCCGGCGGCAATCTCGGTCGCCCGGCTCTCGACCTGCTCGATGACCCGGCGCCGGATCTCTACGTCCTGGAGCTGTCGAGCTTCCAGCTGGATACGACGCGCTCGTTGAAGACGGCTGCTGCTGTCGTGCTGAACGTGACGCCTGATCACATGGATCGTTACGAGTCCGTCAGCGAATACGCGTCGTCGAAGGCTCGCATCTTCCAGAACTGCGACGCTGTCGTGATCAACCTCGACGACCCGTTGGTGCAGGCCATGCCGCATCGTGCGCCGCGCGTGCTGTCGTTCACGCTGCGCTCGGATGTGGGCGGCGATTACTACACGTTGCCGCTGGGTGAGGACGTTGCGCTGATGCACGGCGGACGCCAGATCCTCGCGATGTCCGAGCTGAAGATCTCCGGGCTGCACAACGTCGCGAACGCGCTGGCGGCGCTCGCCATGTGCGATGCGCTGCAACTCCCGCAAGAACCGTGCGTGCAGGCGCTGCGTGAATTCACCGGACTGCCGCATCGGTCGCAGTGGATCGCCGACGTGCGGGGCGTGCGCTACGTGAACGATTCGAAGGGCACGAACGTCGGCGCGACACTCGCCGCCGTGGCCGGCATGCCGGGCTCGCTCGTGCTGATCGCCGGCGGACAAGGCAAAGGCCAGGACTTCACGCCGCTCGCTGCGGCGTTCCGCGGCAAGGTCCGGCACGTCGTGCTGCTCGGGCAAGACGCGAAGCTGCTCGCCGCGGCGCTGGAAGGTGTCGCGAGCATCGAGTTTGCGAAAGACATGGACGATGCCGTGCAGCGCGCCGCGCGTGCTGCACGCTCCGGCGAAACCGTTCTGCTGTCTCCTGCCTGCGCGAGTTTCGACATGTTTCGTGACTACGCGCATCGCGGCTACATGTTCGCAGCATCCGTCAGGAGGCTCGAAGCATGAACGCCGCAGCACTCGCCTTCGCCCGCTCGAGCGCCCGCCCACGGCGCTTCGCATTCGACTCGGTTCTGCTGCTGACCGTCGGCGCGCTGCTGCTGCTCGGCCTCGTCATGATGACGTCGGCTTCGATCTCGATCGCCGACAAGCAGCTGCACGAGCCGCTGCGCTATTTCGACAAGCAGATGGTCGGCGTCGTGTTCGGACTCATTTGCGCCGTGATCGCGATGCTGATCCCGACGAACGTCTGGGAGCGCATCAGCCTGCCGCTGCTGCTGTTCGCGTTCCTGATTCTGGTGATCGTGCTGGTGCCGGGCATCGGCCACGAAGTGAATGGCAGCCGCCGCTGGCTGCGCGCAGGCATCATGAATTTCCAGGGCTCCGAGCTCGCGCGCGTGCTGCTGTTGACGTATCTCGCGAGCTACGTCGTGCGCAAGCAGGCGGAGCTCAAGCAGGACCTGAAAGG
>DATJIP010000161.1:0-35641 GCA_035493235.1 Steroidobacteraceae bacterium | reverse complement strand
CGCCGCCTTCAGTCACCCGATCAGTCCGCCTTGACCCGTTTCCTCACGCGCAGCACGAGCAGGAGTCCAAGAGCACTCGACATCAGCAACACGGTATTCGGCTCCGGCACGGACCGATTCTCTCTGGAGGTATGGAACTCTCCAGAGAGATCCGCGTAGCTGTAGAACTCGCCGCCGTCGAACGGATACCTGAACCCGATCGACTGAGCATACGGGCCTGCCTGTCCATCCGGTGCGAGCGACAGGAAGAGGCCGAACAGCGATGCCGCGCCAGCGGCGATCGTCGGGCCGGTGCCAGTGAGCTGCGCTCCGAAGGACAAGATGGGAAAGGTCGGCGGCGTATTGTTATACGTGTAGGTGTAGATGCGGCCGGCATCGAGCGTCCACTCCAGGCCGCCGAGACGCACCCAACCGGACACCGGCGCGAGATCGAGGCTGGTCACCAGCGAAGCATCGTCGACGAGCGCGGTATCGTCGAAAGTCACGTCGAACGATGCGGCCGTGCCCACTGGAAAATCGTTCAGCACGTTGCTGAAGAATCCGTCAGATCCGGCGACGCTGCCGTCGAACGTCGCGCGTAGCGGGACGGCCGAGGCGAGCTGCGGGAGGGTGACTGCGAACAGCGCGATGGCCAGGGGAATCGTTTTCTTCATGGTGAGCTCCTTTGCTTGCTCACCTTCATCTTGAATGCGCACCCGCGCGGCAACTACCCGGAATCTGGGGTGTCGAGGGATTTGTCACCCCCTAAGACATTCTGTCGTGAGCCGCAGCACGTGGCGTGAAATCCGCTCGCAAGGTGCGTCGCGCCGTGCTGGCGACGCTCTCGATTCATGCCTGAACACGGTTCGCAGAACCGTGCTACGTTCCCGTCCCAACGTCGAAACACAAGAAGGGATGGAGGAACGATGGCTGACCGTACCCAGCTTGATCGCCGCGAATTCCTGACTGCCGCGACTCTCGCAAGCGCCGGCGCGATGATGTTCGGTGCGCCGGGCGCAGCGGGCGCCACCGACCGTTATCCGGCGATTCGCAAGGCGGCAGAAGCCGGTCGCGACGCGGCCATCAAGCGACTGCAGGATTGGATTGCGCTGCCTTCCATCGCCGCGGAAGACCGCAACATGAAGGAAGGCGCGCAGTACATGGCGAATCTCGCGCGCGACGCGGGTTTCCAGAGCGCCACAATCGTGCCCACCGACGGCCATCCCGGCGTGTTCGCGACGATGGACAACGGCGCGAAGCGCACGCTCGCTCTGTATTTCATGTACGACGTGAAGCAGTTCGATCCGGCGGAATGGTCCTCGCCGCCGCTCGAAGGACGCATCGTCGACAAGCCTGGCTTCGGGCGCGCGGTCGTCGGTCGCGGCGCAGTCAACCAGAAGGGATCTGAAGCGACCGTGCTCGCGGCGCTGCATGCGATGCATGCGGCCAAAGCAAAGCTGCCGGTGAACCTGGTGCTGGTGTGCGAAGGCGAAGAAGAGATCGGCTCGCCGCACTTTCACCAGATCGTGCAGCGTCCCGAGGTGCTCGCGGCGCTGAAGAAGGCCGAGGGCGTCTTCATTCCTGCGAGCTGGCAGGACCTGAACGGCAACGTCTCCGTCAACCTGGGCTCGAAGGGCGTGATCGAGCTGGAACTGGTGGCGAGCGGCGCGAAGTGGGGCCGCGGACCGAAGGGCGACATTCACTCCAGCCAGAAAGCGAACGTCGACTCGCCGGCGTGGCGTCTGGTCGCGGCATTGAACACCCTGGTCACGCCCGATGGCAATACGGCAACGATCGATGGCTGGTTCGAGAACGTCCGGCCGCTCACCGCGCGCGAGAAGGAGCTGATCGCAGACGTCGCGCGCAACAGCGACGAGCAGGCGCAGAAGAAGCTGCTCGGCATCACGCACTGGATCGACGATCTGCCTTACAACCAGGCGCTCGAGCGGCTGGCGTCGCAACCGACCGTGAACATCGAAGGCCTCGTCGCGGGCTACACCGGTCCGGGCGGCAAGACGATTCTGCCGGGACGCGCAGTCGCGAAGCTCGACTTGCGACTGGTTCCGAATCAGACACGCAAGGAAGCCGTGGAGAAGCTGCGCGCACATCTCGACAAACGCGGCTTCAACGACGTCGAGATGAACGTCAGCGGCGGCTACGATCCGACGGAAACTGCGGAGGACAGTCGCATCATTCGTGCGGAGCTGGAAACCTACAAGCGCGCGGGAGTCACGGCGACGTTGAATCCGCGACTGGCCGGCTCGTGGCCAGGTGCTGTGTTCACGGCGCCGCCGGTGTCGCTACCCGCCGGTCACTTCGGTCTCGGTCACGGCTCTGGCGCGCATGCGCCGGATGAGTATTACGTGGTCGACTCGACCAATCCGAAGGTCGCGGGCATCGTCGATGCGATGCTGGGTTACGTCGACATGTTCCATCAGATCGCGCAGGTACGTTAGCACCTGCCGCCGACGAGCCAGCACGATGCTGTGAAGCGGACTTCATCACCTTGTACATACGGATCGAATGCTGAGCGCACTGCTTTGGCGACCTGCGCGCGAGTGTGCGGATCTGCTTCGCGAAGAGCAACGCCGACGGGCCCGAAGCGCGTGCCATAGCTGGTCAATTCGCTCTCGGGGAGCGTGCACGTGACATCGATAGGCCGGATGTCAATCGCTGTCCACCCACTCTCCTCCAGGATGGCGCGCATGCGACGCGCGTCGGCGAGACCGAACTGTCCCGCTGCGTCAGCACGACGCGGCTGGAGATTCGGCAGCAGCGAAGCGGCAGCACGCTCGGCTGTGGTCATGAACGGATTCTCTTCCGGACTGCGCCAAACGATCGAGCACAATGCGGCGCCTTGCGCACCGGCGCGTCGCAGATTTGCAAAGGCTGCAACGGGATCGGTGAAGAACATCGTCCCGAAGCGCGACATGATCAAGTCGAAGCTGGCGGGCGCGAACGCGTGAGTCTGTGCATCGGCGCAGATGAATTCCGCCGACGTTCGATCCAACTCAGTCAGCATGCGCGCGGCGTCGATCATCTGCTCCGAGATGTCGATGCCCGCCGAACGACCTGTTGCACCCAGCACTCGCGCGATCGCGCGAGTCGTGCTGCCCGTGCCGCAGCCCACGTCCAACACGCGACGCGCCCCGCTTGCCGAGACTGCCTGGACGAGCAGGTCCTCGAACGGCTGCAGCGTCCGATCGAGCATCGCCTGCGCCTCGACCCACGCGCAGCCGGCGCTGCCGTTCCAGAGTTTCGACTGCTCGTCACTTCGGGACTCTATGGCCGCCACGATGCTCTCCTGTTACTTGCCTTTCCAAGGGGGCAATTGCACTCTGCCACCTCAAGTTGACTTGAGGTCAAGCGATGAAGCCCCTGGACATCACCGAGGTAGCGCGCCGCTCCGGCGTGCCGGCGTCGACGCTGCGGTTCTACGAGGAGAAACGCCTGATCGCGTCGATCGGGCGCAGCGGGCTGCGACGCTTGTTCGACGGGCGAGTGCTGGAGCGGCTCGCTTTCATCGCACTCGGCCGCGCCTCCGGCTTTTCGCTCGACGAGCTGGCGCATATGTTCGCGGTGGACGGCAAGCCACGCATCGATCGCAAGGTGCTCGCGGCCAAGGCCGAAGAGCTGGACCGAACCATTCGCGAGCTCACGGCAATGCGCGATGGCCTACGGCACGCCGTCGCATGTCGCGCACCGAGTCACATGGAATGCCCCACCTTTCAACGCCTGCTGCGAGCCGCCGCGGCAGGCACGATCGGCGCACGCAAGAAGAAGGCTTTGTTCTAGGAAATCGCATGTCCGCTTACGAAATCAGCACTGATCCCGCGCGGCTCGATATCGACGCGATCCACGCCTTCCTCACCCAGAGCTACTGGTCGCCGGGCATTCCGCGCGCCACTGTTGCCCGGGCGATCGCCAATTCGTTGTGCTTCGGCGTGTTCTGGCAAGGTCAGCAGGTCGGCTTTGCACGCATGGTCACGGACAAGACGACGTTTGCGTATCTATGCGACGTCTATGTGCTCGAAGCTCATCGCGGCCGCGGCGTGTCGAAGCAGATGATGGACCACATCATGAAACATCCGGACCTGCAGGGACTGCGGCGCATGATGCTCGCCACGCGCGACGCGCATGGCTTGTACGCCCAGTTCGGCTTCACGCCCCTGAGTGCGCCGGACCGGATCATGGAAGTGCTGAAGCCGAACATCTACTTGTCCGGCTGAGTATCACGGTCCGTCGAGAAAGTCCTCGATGAAACCTGCCGTGAGCTCGGGCGCGCGGCTCGCACGCTGCGTCATGACCAACTCACCGAGATAGTCGCCGTGTCCGCCGACGAGAACCATCAGTCGCGCGCCCGGGATCAAACGCGTGAGCTCCACTGCGTGCTCGGGTTTCACGATGTCGTGGTCGCCGATGACGATCAGCGTCGGCGCACGCAGCGCGCGCAGGTCTGCATCGGGCACGTCGGTGAAGTGGCGCATCCGCTCGGCATCTTTGTCGTGCATCGTCTTGAGCTTCGCGGGATCGGGATTCACCTTCAGGAAGGCGTCCTGCAACGGCTGCGGCATGTTGGAGATATCAGCGCTCTGGATCAGCTCCCAGAGCTGCGGCTGCGCGCCCTGCTTCTTCGTGAACGACGACGCGAACACCAGTTTACGCACGACCCGCGGATGGCGAATCGCGATCTGCAGACCGACGCTTGCGCCGTTGCTGAAGCCAAAGACGTCCGCCTGCTCGACCTTCAGGTGTTTCAATAGCTCGGCGACGTCGTCGGCCGAAGTCTCGAAGCGCACCGGAGCGCTGCGATCGGTGGTCCTGCCGTGCGCCTGCTCTTCGACGGCGATCACGCGACGATCGCGAGCGAGGAAAGGCAAGATGCGGCCCCAGGTCACGTCGATCGTCGAGCCGCCTCCATGCAGCAGCACGAGCGGCACGCCGTGCTCGGGGCCGTACGTCTCGTAGTACATCCTGATGCCGTTGACGTCCGCATAACTGCCGTGGCCCTGCTCGGCCGCCGACGCGGCAATGACCGCCGACGCAAATGCCAGCGATGCAACTCCCATGGCCGCCTTGCTAAGCATTGACGGTCTTCCTCGCCGCCAGAATCTCGCCGAGGCGATCGAGCATCTGCAGCCAGCTCGGATGCGCGCCGGTATGCTTGGCGATCGACTCCAGAACGTTCTGCTCGAGCGTCAGCCGCGTCGAACCGCGAACATCTGTGAACGTAACCGTCACGAGCGTTTCGCGCGGCCAGCGCGGATCGTGCCCCGCTTGCACGGGGTCGATCTGATTGCCCGCGCTGTCCGCGGTCGCAAGCGTGTAGACGATGCGCTCCGGCCGAACGACCTCCTTGTACACACCGACGCACCAGCAATCGCCGAACGACGGATTATGGATGCACCAATGAAACCGGCCGCCCGGCCGCGCATCCAGCTTCGCGAGCTTGATCGTGCAGCCGCGCGGCGCATACCACTGCATCAGCAGCTCTGGCTGCGTCCAGGCGTCGAACACACGCTCGCGCGGCGCATCGAACATGCGCTCGATGCGGATCGTGCGCGTCGCTTCATCGATTCTTGCGGCCATGGCGTCTCTTCTCCTTCTTCAACAGCGCATCGAGGCGATCGAACGCTTCGTCCCAGAACTGCTGGTAGCCCGCCATCCAGTCGTACGCGCCCTTGAGCGGCGCGGCGCGCAGCGAACAGAACTGCTGACGTCCTTCCTTGCGCTTCTCGATCAGGCTGGCGCGTTCGAGATAGGCCAGGTGCTTCGAGATCGCCTGTTGCGAAACACCGAAAGGCTCGGCGAGCTCGTTGACCGTGGCCGCGCCCTTGCGCAGCCGCTCGAGAATCACTCGCCGCGTCGGATCGGAGAGTGCCAGGAAAGTCAGGTTGAGCGCATCCACAACCATATGGTTGTGGATAGAGCGACCGAAGTCAACCCGGCCGATGTCGGAAAATGACCCTTCCGGTCGCGTTCCCGGCCCTTCCGGCTAGACTCGCCGGGCGCTATCGCGCACGATGCGCCCGGGGAAGCTGGACTCGCTCGTCAACAGGCGAACTCTCTCAGGTGCGAGCAGTCCAACAGACTGCCGTTCGCGGGGGAATCGATGTCGAGAAGGAGCGGTTTACTGTTGGCAGCAGTGCTGCTGAGCGCAGCGCTGCCGTGCGCCGGCACGGAAGAGCAGGCAGCGCCGCCGAAGCTGCCTGCAGGGTCGGAAATCATTCCGACCACCACCGTCCCCGCAACCACCGAGGGCGCGCCGCCCGGTGGCGGCATCGAAGAAGTTCAGGTCGAAGCTCCCGAGCCGCGCTACGTTGCGCCCACCTTGCGCGACAGTATCGGGCGCATCTGGGCGCCGGTGCTGATCAACGGCCAGGGTCCGTTCCGCCTGGTGCTCGATACCGGCGCGAGCAAATCAGCACTCCTGCCCCGAGTCGCTCGCGCGCTGAATATCCCGATGCAACCGACGTCGATCCGTGTGCACGGCGTCACCGGCTCGACCGACGTCTCGAGCGTCGCCATCAAGCAGATCGAAGTCGGCGAGCTGCTCATGGGCGAGACCACGCTGCCGATCGTGCCCGACGTGTTCGGCGGCGCCGACGGCGTGCTCGGCAACGAAGCGCTCGGCGACAAGCGCATCTATATCGACTTCCGCCGCGACTTCATCGAGATCATGCGCTCGAAGAGCGAGCGGCCCGGCATGGGCATGAGCAAGATTCCGCTGAAGCTGACCCGCGGCAAGCTGCTGGCGTTCCGCACGCGCATCGGCTCGGTGGCGACGACTGCCGTGATCGACACCGGGGCGCAGCGCACGATCGGCAACCAGGCGTTGCGCAATGCCTTGAACCGCCGGAGCAAGAACTACCAGCAGGAAGAAATCATCGGCGTCACGCTCGACGTCGAGAAGGGCGACAGCATCCCGACCCCACCGATCGCGTTCGGCAACGCGACGATCAGCGGCGTGCGCATTACCTTTACGGAGTCGCAAATTTTCGAACACTGGCAGCTCACCACCGAGCCAGCGATGTTGCTCGGCATGGACGTGCTCGGGCTGCTCGACGTGCTGGTCATCGACTACAAGACCAAAGAGCTGCACGTGCGTTTCCGCGGCCCGACCTCGGTTACGTCGAAGATGAAAGACAGTCTCATAAAATAATAAGGGGCGTCGCATGCTGACGGTGCATCATCTCGGCATCTCGCAGTCCGAGCGGATCGTCTGGCTCTGCGAGGAGCTATCGATTCCTTACCAGCTGGTGAATTACGAGCGCGATCCGGTGACGCGTCTCGCGCCAGCCCAATACAAAGCGCTGCACCCGTTTGGCACCGCGCCCGTCATCGTCGACGGCTCGGTGGTGTTGTCGGAGTCCGGCGCGATCATCGAGTACATCATCGCGCGCCACGGCAAGGGCCGGCTGGCGGTGCGCCCGGACGCACCGAACTATGCCGACTACCTGTTCTGGTTTCATTTCGCGAACGCCTCGATGATGCCGGTGCAGTTCGCCGGCGCCATCAAGCCGACTCTCGACGAATCGCCGCGAACGCGCCTCAGTCGCGAGCGATGCGAACGGTCGTGGCAGATGGTGGAAGCGCGCCTCGGCGAGGTGCCCTACTTCGCGGGCGCCGAGCTCACGGCGGCGGACATCATCATGGTGTTCGTGCTCACCACCATGCGCGTGTTCGTGCCGCGCGATATCTCCGGCAATCCGAACGTCCTCGCTTATCTCCAGCGCATCGGTGCGCGCCCCGCGTATCGCCAGGCGATGCAGAAAGGCGACCCGACGATGAAGCCGCTGCTGACCTGAGTAGCCAGCAGAGTTCTCTCCAAGATCGCCAAGAAGAACCAGAGTTTCAGCTTCCGGGATTTTTACTGTTCGGAGTTTCGACTTCTCCTCCTTGGCGTCTTGGCGTCTTGGCGAGAACTAGTCCGGAGTGCACCGACCCTCTACTTTCTAAGCCAGTATTCCTTCATTAACTCGCGCGACCACTGCGGTTGTCGCACGGCGCCGCGCGGCAGGAACTCGGCCATCACCGGCTTGATGTCGACGATCGGCGTGCCGTCGATCGCATCCAGTTCCTGCACGACCAGCGCGCGGCCTTCGACGCGCACCAGCGTGCAGATCGTGCTGCCGAGGCGATTCGGGCGATTTTTTCCACGCTGAGCGAAGATGCCGACCGCCGGCCACTGCTGATTGTTGCGAGGGTGGCGAGCAGCGGCGACGATCTTCGCCGGATCTACCTGGTGAAAGTAGAACAGCACTTCGATGTGCGAGAACTCGCCGAGTCCGGCCAGCGCGTCCGGCGCGAACTGCGGCGTCAGCTCGATGCGCGCCTGCTCGCCGCCCCAGAAATCATCCTCCGCATGCGGTCTTACGGCTTGCACGTACCCGATCGGCTCGACTTCGATGCGCATGATTTTCCTCACGTCCGACAACGGCGCGGCAGTGTAATGGCGCAATAGCCAGCGCGCACGCAAGGGACTAAGCTCGACCCGACTTGGTGTGTTCACTCGGAGGCGTGCTATGAAGCGCGTGACCTTTGTGATCTGCATCTTGTGCGTCGCGGCGATCAGTAGCTGCGCCCGCACCGACACTACGCTGCCCAGCGATGTCACCAGCGCGCTGGAACAGGCGATCACCAGCCACGATCTAAAAGCCAGCGTCGCGGTCTTCGCCGATGACGCACAGATCCTGCCCGAGCACGGTCCCGCCATCCGCGGCCGCCAGGAAATAGAGGCGTACCTGCAGGACACGATTACGCCGAATGCGCAGTACGGCACCGACACGGAGATGACGCTGGTGAACGGCGATCTCGCGGTCGAGCAAGGCCGCTACCGCATCCGTAACGTGCGTCGTGGCGCGGACGTGGAAGAAGGCAAATACCTGAACGTCTGGCGTCGCTCGGGCACCAGCTGGAAGCTGTATCGAATGATCTACAACACAGATGTCGAACCGCGCACCGAGGTCTCGGTCGAGCCGGCGCGCGAGCAAGGTTAGGAGATCAGCCATGAGTACCCTGTTCAGCCGCTTTCGCGTCGTCGAGCCCACTGCCGAAGCCGCGGCCGGTGGCGTGAAGTCGCCGCGCGAAGCGCTCAATGAGCAATGGTTGCGGATCCGCGCCGGCCTTGGCGTCGACCCCGCGATCGACAGCATGGAAGCGGTCTACCAGGCCGAGCTGCGCGAGCTGCGCAGCGCAGAGACTCAGGCCTGCGCAATCGTCGATGAAATCTGGGTGACGTTGCTCAACGGTCCGCTGGCGGATCGCGTCAGCGACTACGTTGCCACGCTACGCCGACGGGCCGCCGAGCACGAAGGCAGCAGTCATCGCAATCAGGTGATGCGCGCGCTGGTGCACGAGGCGAGTCGGATCGCGGAGAACTGTACGACGAACGTTCGCGACGTCATTCTGGTCGCGACGCTCCAGCACGTAGTGCACTACCTGATCGCGAGCTACGGCACGCTCGCCGCGCATGCGAAATCGCTGGATCGCATGGATCAGGCCGAACGTTTCCATGCTTTCGCGGAGAGCGATCGTCAGTTCGACCTGGATCTCAGCTCGCTGGCGAAAACCGAGGTCAATCCGCAGGCGGTGGGTCAGCGCGTCGGCACCGCGAGCTGACGGTCGTTCGCATCGCCCCAACTGAGCAGCGGGCTCGGAATGTGCCCGCTGTCGCCGACTGCGAGCACCTTGGTCGAGCCATCTGCATACACCTGGATCACTGTCAGGCTCGCGTGCGGCACGGACATGCCCAGCCAGGCCCGCGTGTCTACCTTCAGCGCCTTCATCACCAGGTAGCGGATGACGTTGCCATGGGCGACGAGAATATCGTTGCGATTCGCATTCTTGGTGGGCGTGCAGAATTCCGCGAATGCCTGGTCCAGTTGTTTCGCGCACGCTGCCCGTTCGGCGGCTTCAGCCTCGACAGATTCGAACACCGGCGGCATGCACTCGCGCAGCAACGGTGACTGCGCGACCGGCAGAGTCGCAAGCGTTTCGTGCATCACTGCCGCGGTATCGCGCGCCCGTTGCATGGGGCTCGACGTCATCGAGTCGAACTTGACGCCGGCGCCATTCAAGCGCGCGGCGATCAGGCGCGCCTGCGCGATGCCGAGAGCAGTAAGCCCCGGGCCGAGCTGCGGATCGGCATTGCGATCGGCGACATACGCGCCGTGACGAATCAAGTAGAGCGTGTGCGTGGCCGTCGGCTGCGATTGAGCCGCTGCGATTCCGCTGACCAGCGCGAGCACCGCGCCGCAGAGCACTTTGATCATCGATTCTGCACCTGATTGCGCACGGGATAGCGGCGGCACGGCGGCGTCGGATCCTTGGGAGTGTCGGCGGCGAGCTGAATCTTCGTGACCAGGCCGTCTTCCACGACGACGTAACCGAGCGCGCGGGCGATCCCAAGGAACGCGCGGTAGAACTCATCCGACGTCATCGGCTTGTCCCAGTGCGCGGTCACCTGCGCGCACACGCCTGTCTCGAGCTCGAACGTGCGGCTGGTCAGCTCACCGACGTACTTCGCGATATCGCCGAAATCAGAGTCGACGAACGTCGGCCGGTACTTGACCGTGCTCTCCAGCTTCGTGACTTGCCCCCACGCAGCGGCCGATACGACCACCGCGGCGAGCAGCACGATGATTTTTCGCATGCGCCTGGCCATCACTGGATCTTCTTCACGATCCGGTCGGTCGTGCCGAACTCGCGGTAAATGTAATGCGTGACGCGGCCGTCCGCATCTTTGGCGAAGATGATGCGCGAAGTGTCGCCGCCAGCGGCAGCACCCGGCATGAAGAATGTCGTCGCGCTTTCGGGTTGCCACTGTGCCGGCTCGAGGTTGCCGAGATGCTCGAGCAGCACGTCGCCTTGGCGCTCGATCGTCGCGACCAGCGTCGGAGCCCACTCGTAGCGGCCGACGTATGCATCGAGGACCGACGGGTCGACTTTCGCCGCCTTCGGTTCGGGCGGAATCAGGCCATCCGCGACACCGAGCAACAACCAATGGCCGTTGCGGCGTACGTGAGTCTCGATCTGCCACCGGTGACTGGTCGTCGTCTGGCCGCCGACCTCGGTGAGTTGATCGGAGTGGTACGTGACGATCGCGGTATCGCCATTGATGCGCACCTTCACGTCCTGCAGCGGCCCGTACCAATAGGTCACTTCGCGCGGCCACGATTTGCGTTGCGCGAGCCAGGACTGTTTCGAGCCGGTCGCGCCTTCGATCGGCGCCATCATGTCGTCCGCGACCAGGGTCGCCCACGTGGCAAGGTCGTTACGACGCAGCGCTTCGAGCCGGGCGTGAATCGCCTTGACGATCTCTTGTTCTGCTTGAGCCAGCGCCAGCGAAGGCAGCGCGAAGGTTGCGATGAGGAGCCAGGCGAGGCGCGGCGACATGCCGCATTTTTACAGGATCTAGTCTCCGCCGCCATTGCGGTCGCAGCGGACCTCGACATCGTCGATGTTCTGGTCGCGGATCGTGCCGGATCCACGGCGCACTTCGCAGCGACCGAACAGCGGTTGCCGACTGATCGTCACGTTATAGGAGGCGCCGGCCGGCAGCCGCGTCGGGAATGTGAACCGGCCCTCCGCAGCGATGTGCAGATCGTCGCCGCCATTGTTCTGGATCACGAGCCCGCCGAGGCCGCGCAGGTGCGAGATCTTCCCGCCGACGCTGAAATCGCGCGTCTCGCACGTAACCACGATGTTCGTGACGTTGCCGGAGCCCACCGTGCCGGTGCCGTTCTGCACGCTGCAGGTCTGGTTCGGATTGCTGGGCTGCGTGGCGATCTTCACGTCGTAGCGCGAGCCGCTCGGCAGCGCGGTATCGAAGTGGAAGGGACCATCCCCATCGATCGTCAGATCGTCGCCGCCATTGTTCCGCAGGACCAACCCCGATCCTTCCAGGCCATTGACCGTGCCGCCGACCGTGAAATCAGCAGTGCTGCAACTCACGATTACATTGCTGACATTGCCGTTGCCAATCGTGCCGCGGGCATTCGTCACAGAGCAGGACTGACTCGGATCGCTGGGCTGCGTTCGTACCGTGACGTTGTATGCCGCGCCGCTGGCGAGCGCCGTTGGGAATTTGAACGCGCCGTCGGCGTTCACGCCAACGTCGTCGCCACCATTGTTCCGCAGAACCAGGCCTCGCCCCATCAGTCCGACGACCGTCCCTCCGACCGAGAACGTGCTCGACGCGCAGGTGACGCGCACGTTGTTCACGTTCGTGCCGCCGATCGTGCCGTCGCCGCCCGCGATGGTGCACACCTGAGTCGGATTCACAGGCTGGGTCGTGACCCTCACGTGATATTGCGATCCACTCGGCAACGGCGCCTCGAACCTGAAGGTGCCATTACCCTCGATCGGCAGATCGTCGCCGCCGTTGAGCGCGACGACCAGGCCCGAGCCGGTGAGACCGCTCACCGAGCCGCCCACAGTGAAGCTGTTGCTGACGCAGTTGATCGCGATGTTCGTAACGTTGCTGCCGCCCACCGTGCCCGAGCCATTGCTGACGGCGCACTGCTGAGATGGATTGGTCGGCTGCTTCCGAATAGACACGGCGTAGCTGACGCCACTCTGCACTGCCGTCTCGAATGCGAACGGGCCGCTGCTCACGATCGACAGGTCATTGCCACCATTCAGCTGCAACACCAGACCGGAACCAGCAAGACCCGTGACCGCCCCGCCGATCGAAAAACCATTCGCCGTGCACGCGACTTCCAGGTTGGTGGCATCCGCACCGCTGATCGTGCCCGTCGAATTGCGCACGATGCAGTTCTGCCCGCTCGGCTGCGTGCGCACGACGACCGCATAAGTCGCGCCGTCGATCAGCTTGTTGGCGAACGAGAACGGGCCATCGCCGGCGATCGGCAGATCGTTGCCGCCGTTGTTCTGCAAGACCAGGCCTGCGCCGGTGAGCCCCGACACCGTGCCGCGGATCGAGAACTGCCCGGTGGCACACGTGACCGCGACATCCGAAACATTAGCGCCGGCGACGCTGCCGCTGCCTCGAGCTACGGAGCAGGTTTGCGAGGGCGACGTAGGTTGAGAGAGGACAGCAATGCTGTAGGCAGTCCCGGTGGCAACGCGGCTGGCGAAAGTGAACGCGCCGTTGGCAGGCACGGCGAGGTCGCCCGCGCCGTTGTTCTGGAGCACGAGCCCACTACCGACGAGCCCGCTGACGTTGCCGCCGATCGTGAAGCTATCCTGTGCTCCCTGAGCGGGCGGCGCTTGCGGATCCTCGACGCTGCCGGTTCCGTTCGAGCACGCGACGATGACAGGCAGGACGAGCAGTCCCGCAACCCAGCGCGCGCAGCGCAGCGACAGCATTCTCTCCCCACGTGGAAGTCTGGTCCCTTGTCATACCGACATGAGGTGGGAAATGTTCCCGACCGGACGGATCAAATGCTCGTCGTCGTAGCGAAACGAGTTGATCCGAGGACTCACCGGGTGGGCGATCATGTGTTGCTGCGGCAGCGGCTGGAGCACGGTCTTCGCGACCGCGGGCGCGGCGGTCAGCCAGACCGCGTAGTCGCGTCGGTCGAGAATCGCGGGCATCTCGCTGGCCGAACCTTGTAATTCCGCCAACAGAGAATTCGGCGGCACGGTGATCATCGCGCAGCTTTCGATCACGTCGTCACCGTCGTCCGCTTCCGTGTGATCCCAGACCGCGGCCACGCCGAACACCTGCCGATTGACGAGACGTACGAAGAACGGCTGGCGGTGTCCTTGCCACGTCATCTGCCAGGCATAGAACCCGAACATTGGTACGATGCAGCGGCGTCCGAGCTCCCAGCCACCACGAGTCGCGGCGGCGTGCTCGACCTCCGCGAGCGACGCGGTGACGGCGCACGCCTTGGCCGCATCCGCTTCGGCCCAGTCGGGAATGAGACCCCAGCGCAGCATGACGCCTTCGGCCTGGCCGTCGTGCATGCGAATCACCGGGACGTAGCGGGAAGGTCCGACGTTGAAGCTGGGGGAGAATTGCCACCAGCGGCGAACGACGCCGAATTCCCGTTCGGCCTGCTCCGCGTCCGCCATCACATAGCGCTCACACATCGCTCACTGGCAACCCCGCTGTCATAGGAAACGATCCTTTAGACCGGTAGCTTTGCGACCCTCCCTTTCGAGAGGTGTGCCTTTTTCAGCGCGAGCAGGGTGCGCTGGCGCGGTCGATGGTGTCAACGCAGTTATGTGAAGTGCGCGCTACGGATTGTCCGCCAGTGCTTCGCGCAGGCGCACTTTCGCGAGACGAGCGTCGGCGTTGTCGGCAACTTCAGTATTGCCGATCTGCCGCGCGCACTTCGACAAGCCGATGAGCGACTGGCCGCGACCTGGCGCGAGCACCTGCGCAGCCTCGAATGCATTGCATGCCTCCTTCGCGCGACCGTGCTCGAGCAGCACTTCGCCGAGCAGTTCGTTGGCTGGCTTGTCGAGCGACGGCGGTCCGAATTCCATCGGGCTCGCGCTCTCGCCTGCTGCCGCTTCCTGCAGCAGCGCGATGCCTTCATTGATCCGGTTGCGCTTCAGCAGCGACAGACCGTCGAGTTGCTGCTGTTCGATTTTCGCCAGTCGCTGCGCAGGTGCGTCCGCTGCGATTCCTGCGGCCGTCACCGCGGCGACGTAGCGCTTGAGCGAATTCTTGGCGCGCTCGATTGCACCAGACGCAGCGTCGAGCTTGCCGAAGCGGAGCGCGCCGTACGCGTCCGTCCAGTCGCGCGTGAACTCCGCAGTGATCAGACCTTCGACGTTGACCTTCATCGCAGCTACCGGCCCGGACCAGTCGCCGGAGTCGATCAGATAACGCGAGCGCATCGCGGCGAAAGAAGCCGCCGAGCTGCTGTCGGAGTCGAGTGCGGTCTGGGCGCCCATCTCGTGCTCCGGCATCACGGGATGACTACGCATCTCTTCGCTGCAGCCATCGACCAAGCGTCGGGCATCAGCGAATCGACCCTGCTGCAGATACGCGTACGACAGCCACGTGACCGCATGGCCGCAGCCGAGTGGCGGCGCGTTGTTGTCTCGAGCTCGCATCGCGGCGTTTGCCAACTTGATCGTCTGCTCGTTCGCTGCTGCTGTCTCGTCCCACATGCCGAGCGCGAGAAAGATGTGTGATGTCATGTGCTGAGCGTGCGGCGAATCCGGCGCAATCTTCGCGTACGCATAGGCGGCACGCAGCCCGAGCGGCGCGTGCACGGAATCATCGACTGAATGGATCAGGTAATGCGCGGCGCCGGGATGCTGCGGATTGCGCTCGAACACTTCTTCCATCAACGCCGCGGCGCGCATGTAGGTTGGAACGTCGCGGCCCGCTTCCGACGTGCCGAGCAAGGCGAGCGCGTAAAAGCAGGTTGCGTCGACGTCGGCCGGATAGGTCGCGTGGAGCTGCTCCATCGCCAGTGCATAGCGGCGATCGCGATCGCCCTTCTCGCCGTCGCCGAACAGGGTCTCTACCGCGGCGAGATATGCCTTCTCGCGCGGAGTCTTCGCCTTCGCCGCGCGTGCCGCCGGTGTCGGACCGAGCCTGGCGAGCGCGGCACGCGCCGCGACTGGATCCTGTTCGTGCCAGATGGCGTGGTTGTATGACATCGCCTCGCCCCAGTACGCGAGCGCGAAGTCCGGATCCGCAGTCTGCGCACGCTTGAATGCGCGCGCAGCGAGCGGGTATTGGAAGTTGTGAAGCGCGCCCAGGCCCGCGATGAAGTCCGCTTGCGCAACCGGCGCGCCGGAATTCTCGAACGAGATGACGCCCATGTTGGGCTCGGCGGCGTGCAATGACAGCCACGCGAGGAGCGTCGCAATGCTGGCGATGACGATCCGAAGTTTCATGCGCGTCCCCGGTATCCAGTGCCGAGGATGATAGAGTTCCTGCCCATGCGCGCTCAATGTCTACTTGCGGCCCTGTGCTATCTGCTGTTCGCGTTTGATGCCGGGGCAGAGCCGTTGGCGATCGGTGAGACGTACACACTTCAATCCAAGGTGCTGAGCGAGACACGTCGCATCAACGTCTACCTGCCGCCCGGCTACACCGAAGCAGCAGATCAGCGCTTCCCGGTTCTTTACATGCCCGACGGTGGTCTCGCGGAGGATTTCCTGCACGTCGCGGGACTCGTGCAGGTCTGCGTCGGCAACGGCACGATGCGCCCCTTCGTGCTCGTCGGCATCGAGAACACCGAACGACGCCGCGATCTGACCGGTCCGACCCAGAATGCAGAAGACAAGAAGATCGCACCGCGCGTCGGCGGCTCCGCCACGTTCCGCAAGTTCTTGCGTGACGAGCTGATGCCGGACATCAAAACGCGCTATCGCACGACGGCCGCGACGGCGATCGTCGGCGAGTCGCTGGCGGGATTGTTCGTGATCGAGACGTTCCTGCTCGAGCCGGACTTGTTCGACACGTACATCGCGATCGATCCGAGCCTGTGGTGGAACGACGGCGCGCTGGTGAAAGCAGCCCCGGAACGACTGCGCGCACACCCGAAGTCGAGCCAGGCCTTGTGGTTCGCGAGCAGCGGCGAGCAACGCGGCGATTGGATCGACCGTTTCGCCTCGTCCGTTCAAGCCAACGCACCGACGGGCCTGGCGTGGCACTATCAGCCGATGCCGGAAGAGAAGCACTCCACGATCTACCACCCCGCAGCGCTGCAAGCCTTCCGCGCGGTATTCAAGCCATGAGCGCGCCCGTCGAGCTGGTCTCCGAGATCAAATGTCCCGAGTGCGGACACGTCGCAGTCGAAACCATGCCGACCGATGCCTGCGTCTTCTTCTATGACTGCAAGGGCTGTGCAACTGTGCTGCGTCCGAGGAGCGGCGACTGTTGCGTGTTCTGTTCCTACGGCTCCGTAAAATGCCCGCCGATCCAGATGAATTCTGGCTGCTGCGGGACACGGGGTCCGTGACTTCCAACGCCGGCGCTTCAGTCCGATTGTTCCAGGCCGCGACGTCGCACGAGTGGGACGAAGCGCGGCGACTCGTCCGCGAGTACGCGACCTCGCTGAACGTCGATCTCTCGTTTCAGAACTTCGACGAGGAGCTGCAGCATTTCGCCAGCGAGTACGCCGCGCCGCGAGGTGCATTCATTCTCGCGACAGAGGCCAGCCAGTATCTCGCCTGTATCGGCTTGCGACCGTTCTCTGAAGGCATTGGCGAGATCAAGCGCCTCTACGTCATACCAGCCGCCCGCGGGCGCGGCCTCGGCCGCGTGCTCGTCGAGCGCAGCATCGCGGTCGCGCGGGAGATCGGCTATCGCAGCGTCCTGCTGGACACCCTGCCCTTCATGAAGGAGGCCCAGGCGCTGTACCTGTCGCTCGGTTTCAAGCCGACGACCGCCTACCGCTTCAATCCCATCGAGGGTTCCGCCTTCCTGCGGCTCGACCTTTGAACCGGTCGATCCGACCGTTCGACACGAACTTTCGTCCGCAGCCCCGCTGGCCTTACATTCACGCTGCCGACCTGTCACCGGCGAGGGGATCCTCATGAAACGACGCGAAGCCATTCAGTTGTTGGCGGCAGCCGCCGCAGGCAGCCTGATCAGCGGGAATTCGGTGGCTCAGAGCCAAAAACTGCGCGTGCTGATCTTCGGCGGCACCGGCTTCCTCGGGCCGCATTTCGTGCAGGCGCTGCAGGCCGGCGGCCATCAGATCACGCTGTTCAATCGTGGTCGCAGCAACCCCGGCCTGTTCAAGGATCTGGAAACGCTGATCGGCGATCGCGACGGCAAGCTCGACGCGCTCACGGGCCGCGACTGGGACGTGGCCATCGACGACTCGGGCTACGTGCCGCGCCAGGTCAAGCTGAGCGCGGAGCTGCTCAAGGACCACGTTCGCCAGTACCTCTTCATCTCGAGCATTTCCGTCTACGGCACCTTCCCGAAGCCGGGACTCAACGAGGACGACACGGTCGCGCAGCCGCCGGATCCGAAGGTCGAGGAAGTCACGAACGAAACGTACCCCGGCCTCAAGGCAGGCTGCGAACAAGTCGTCGAAAGCATCTATGGATCGCGCTCGACGATCGTGCGGCCACACATTGTCGTCGGGCCAGGCGACAGCACCGATCGCTTCACGTACTGGGTCGCGCGCACTGCACGTGGCGGCCAGGTGCTTGCGCCGGGCAGTGCCAGAGATCCGCTGCAATACATCGACGTGCGCGATCTCGCCGCGTTCGTGCGTCACTGCGCCGAAGAGCGTCCCGCGGGTCGCTTCAATGCATGCACGCCGCCGGGCGCGCACACGATGGGCGAGCTGATGGACACGGGCAAGCGCGTCAGCGGCTCGAACGCGACGTTCGTCTGGGCAGACCCCGAGTTCATCGAGAAGAACGGCATGATGGCCAAGGGTGAGCTTCCCATGTGGCTGCCGACGAGCGGTCCCCGCGCCGGCGCGGTGCTCGTCAGCTCGGCGCGCGCTGTCCAACAGGGCCTGCGCTTCCGCAATCTCGAGACGACCGTGCGCGATACGCTCGAGTGGCACAACAAGCTTCCGGCAGAGCAGCGGCAGAAGCTCGCGGTCGGCCTGACACCGGAACGCGAAACCGAACTGCTCAAACAGTTGACGGCGAAGCAGGGCTGAACGAGTGCTGGCGTACTGGCTCTGTCAGCTGTTCGGATGGGGACTGAATGCGTTCGGGCAGACCGTCACGGGGATGTCGCGCGACAACGCCGGACCGGCCCTGCAGATCGCTATCGAAGTCGGGCTGCTCAATGTAATCGGGCTGCTGCTCACTCACCTGCTGCGCCGGTACATCAATCGACACCGCTGGCACACGCTGCCCATCGCGGCTCTCATCCCGCGCGTCCTGGGCGCGTCGGTCATCCTCGGCTGTCCGATCGCCGTGATCATGAGCTTCCTGTCGATCGCGATGTTGTGGGGCGGCGGTCCCGAAGACCAGGCAGCGGTCCGCGAGCTGGCGGGCGAGCCGGGCCTATGGCTGACACGCATGGACCTGCTGTTGCGGACGCTCAACTGGAGCGCCGTCTTCGCGTTCTGGATGGGCCTGTACTTCGCCATCACGTCGGTGCGCGATCGGCATCGAGCCGAGCTGCGCCAGTCCGAGCTCGCGCACGCGCTGAAGGTCGCGGAACTACGAGTGCTCAAGTCGCAGCTCAATCCGCACTTCCTGTTCAATTCGCTGAACAGCGTGCGTGCGTTGATCGCGGACGATCCAAGCGGCGCACAGAAGGCGGTGACGCAGCTCGCGCGAACGTTGCGCTACACGCTGACTGCGGGGCAGGAAGAAGTCGTCTCGCTGGAACGCGAGCTGGAGATCGTCGCCGATTATCTGGAGCTCGAATCGCTGCGACTGGGCGAGCGCCTGCACATCGATCGAACGATCGCTCTCGATGCTCGGGTCGCCCACATTCCGGTCATGCTCCTGCAAACGATCGTCGAGAATGCGATCAAGCACGGGATCGCCGAGCTGCCGGAGGGCGGCGTGTTGCGGATCAGCGCGGAACTGCGCGAAGGCGCGCTCATCATCGAAGTCGAGAATCCGCGTCCCCCGGCGCCGAGCCGCTCGCCGTCCAGCGGAGTGGGCCTGCGCAACGCGGCTGAGCGGCTGCGATTGCTGTTCGGTACCGCCGGCGCACTCGATCTCGACCTCTCGCGCCCCGATCGCGCGCTGGCGCGGCTGCGCATCCCACAGGGACATGCCGTATGAGAGCGATGATCGTCGACGACGAGCCCCTGGCCCGGCGCGAGCTGCGTCGGCTGCTGGCCGACTTTCCCTGGGTGGAGATCGTCGCCGAGGCGGGCAACATTGCCGAAGCGGCGAAAGAGATCGAAGCGAGCACGCCGGAGCTGCTGTTCCTCGATATCAAGATGCCAGGCGGCTCGGGCTTCGATCTGCTCGCGAGGCTTGAGCACGTACCGCGCGTGATCTTCACCACTGCCTATGACGATCACGCGGTGCAGGCATTCGAAGTCAACGCTCTCGACTATCTGCTCAAGCCGATCGAACCGGAACGACTCGCCGGCGCGCTCGCGCGAGCTCGCGGACCGCTGCCGGCTCAGAGTGCAACGCCACCCGCGCAGATCGTCGAGCGACTTTTCATACGCGACGGCGCGCGCTGCTGGTTCGTGCCGCTGAACGAGGTGTGCCTGATCGTCGCCGAAGGCAACTACGTGCGACTGCACTGGCGCGACGTTCGCCCGCTGCTCGGCCGTCCGCTCAGCAGTCTCGAAGAGCGACTTGACCCGCAGCGCTTCTTCCGCGCGAACCGGCGCCAGATCATCAACGTCGAGTTCATCGAGTCCGTGGAGCCCGGCACCAGCGGGCAGCTGCACGTGCAGCTGCGCGGCGGGCCGGAAGTCGAGATTTCGCGGCGTCAGGCGCGGGTGTTCAAGACGCTGATGAGCGTGTGATCAATCTTTGATCACTGCAGGCGGCGGCGGCTCGGTCGCGAACATCACCGGCGTTGCGCCTTCCACCGGTCCGATCGTCGCGCTCTCGCTCACCAGTAGCTCGACCTTGCGCTTGAACCGCAGCGTGCCCGCCACCTTCGCACCCGGCGCGATGACGACACGCGGCGGCGTGCCACGGCCGATCGGAATGCCCAGCTTCAGATCGCCGAACGACAGTCCGGCCACGTCGCGCTTGTGGATGAGAATACCGCGCTCGAGGCGCGAGTCCGGCCCAACGTAGATGTCGCCATCGGTCGTCGACACCAATCCGCCGACACGCGCACCGTCGATGCGGATCGAGCCGCTGTTGCTCGACACCTTGCCGGCGACTTCGGAACCGGCTTCGAGCACGAGCGCGCCGCTGCCGGTTTCGACATTGCCGCTGACGCGCGAATCAGGCCGCATCGTGATCGAGCCCGTCATCGACTCGAGTGATTCCGCGCGTGCGTGCGCGGACAGCGAGATATCGCGCGTGATGGTTTCGATGGACTCCGCTGCCTCGTGCGACTCGTCGCAGGGCAAGGTCACTTCGCCGGAGGCGACCGCAACAGTCGAAAGCACGATCCAGGGTATGAAGACGAACCGCATGACGAAGGCTCCAATTGCCAGCTCTGCGGTGACTTTAGGGACACGGCGGACGGGGACTGCGGATTTGTGGCGAGCGGTCCGCCCGGCGGGGCGAACGGCGCGGGAGAAATTGCCCCCTCCCTGGCCTCCCCCGCAGGGGAGGTAAAAACAGGGAGGGGGCACCGACTTCAGTTGAAGATTCCGAACACTGCGGAGACCACGATGCCGCTGGCGATGGCGGCGAGCACGACGTCGTGGTCGACGCGCACGTAGTGATAGCCGTACGGCGGCGGACGCAGGTCATACGCGTAATAGTTGTGCACGACGTAGCGCGGCGCGTAGTAGCCGTAGGGCAAGCGATCGCCGTAGCCCCACGAGCGGTAGTAGTAGCCAGTCGGCCTCACGTAGCGACCGTAGTTGTAGCGGCGGCCGTCGTAGTGACGGAACCCGTAGTTGCGATCCCATTCGCGACGGTCATACCGGTGATCGTTGCGATGGTCATAGCCGCGGTTGTCGTAACGGCGATTGTCGCGGTGGTCCCAGTTGCGATTGTCGCGATGGTCCCAGTTGCGATTATCACGGTGGTCCCAGTTCCGATTATCGCGATGCTCCCAATTGCGATTGTCGCGGTGGTCGTTCTGCCGATTGTCGTGACGATCGTTCTGCCAATTGTCACGATGGTCGTTGCGACCGTTGTCGTGACGCTCACCGCGATGGTCGTTCGGACGCTGGTTGTGGTTGCGGTCGCGATTGTCAGCCTGCGCCGTGGTCACGGTGCCGCTGATGAGCGCGAGCGCAAGAGCCGTAGCAGCCAACAAACGTTTCATTTCGATCTCCCGGACTGACCGGACGAGCCGGCCTTGGGACGCACTATCGGGTGGGACGGCTGATCCGGGACTGAACGATTTCAGACAGCTGCCGTTCAGGCTATTTTTCCCGGCGGCAGGAACAGTTACGCGCTACGGGGCATATTCTGTCGCATGCAATACCAGCTGCATTACTGGCCGACGATTCAGGGACGCGGCGAATTCGTGCGTTTGGCGCTGGAATTTGCGGCTATTCCGTACAGCGACGTGGCGCGCCTGCCCGAGGACGAAGGCGGCGGCGAAGCAGCGCTCTACAAATCGCTCGACCGCGCGCATCCACGCACGATTCCGTTCGCGCCGCCGTATCTCAAGGCCGGCGATCTCGTCATCGCGCAGACCGCGAACATCCTGCTGTTTCTCGGCCGCCGTCACGGCCTCGCGCCCGAAGATGAAGGTGGTTTGCTGTGGACCCATCAGGTGCAGCTGACCATCACGGACTTCCTCGCCGAGGTGCACGACACGCATCATCCGATCAGCGTCGGCGAGTACTACCAAGATCAAAAGGCGGAAGCGGCGAAGCGCACGGCTGCGTTTCGCAAGACCCGCATCCCGAAGTTCCTCGGCTATTTCGAGAAGGTGCTCGATCGTGCGGGCTCCGACTGGCTGAATGGCAAGCAGCCCTCGTACGCCGACTTGTCGTTGTTCCAGGTCGTCGAGGGTTTGCGCTACGCATTCCCACGCTGGATGCACAAGCACGAGTCGCAATATCCGAAGCTGCTCGCGCTGCGTGATCGGGTGGCAGCGTTGCCGCGAATCGCGGCGTACCTGAAGTCGCCGCGACGGCTCGCGTTCAACGAGGACGGCATCTTCCGGTACTACAAAGAGCTCGACCGCGCCGACTGAGCTTTGATCTGCGCTAACCAGTCGAGAATCGCGCGCACCGCCGGGTCTGCGTCTTCCTTGCCATTCTTCTCGCGATACGCATCCCGCGCATTCGCGTAGCGCGTGAAGTGATGATTGAGCTGCGGCAACTCCTTGAAGGTCGCGGAACCTGGCTGGCGGTCGTTCACGATGTTCGCGATGAGCCGTGCCGCATCTCGCGACTCGAACCAATCGTATTCGCCGTAGAGCACGAGCACCGGCGCGTGCACGCGGGCCCACGCACCAGCCCAGTTCTGTTGTTGCGCTTGCTGGTGAAACGCGAACGGTCGACCGTAGTGACCGGTGTCGCTCGTGCCGACGATGCGGCGCCAGACTTCGCCAAGCTTGGGATCGCTCGCCGCGATCTGCGCCGGCGTTTCGCCCTTCAACAAATACCGAGCGAAGTACGCTGCGCGCGCATTGACCTCGCCTGCGAGCGCCTGCGGATCGGTTTCGCCGAGCTC
Source organism: Steroidobacteraceae bacterium (assembly GCA_035493235.1). Lineage (GTDB taxonomy): Bacteria > Pseudomonadota > Gammaproteobacteria > Steroidobacterales > Steroidobacteraceae > Steroidobacter. The sequence continues at coordinate 12,505 of DATJIP010000161.1, read as the reverse complement.
GAGCGCATTGCGCTCGAATCGCAGCATGCGCTCGAACCACGTCGTCGCACCGCCGCCCCACACGATCACGCCGGCTACGTCCTGGTCCGCCGCCACGAGCGGCGCGTAATTCGATCCCATGCTTCCGCCGTAGATCACGATACGACGCGGGTCGACGTCCGGGCGCGCCCGCAACTGGCGCAGAGCGGCGCGGTGATGCGCCAACTCGGTCTCGTAGTCGAGCTGCGCACACGGCGTGCCTTTGCTCTCGCCGACGCCGGATTTCTCGGTGCGCTGCCAGAGCATGCCGGACTCGGTGATCAGCCGCCTCAGCATGACGCTCCAGCCATCCTTGGCATCCGGGGCCAGCTCGATGCTGTCGCACGACAACCATTGGACGAACAGAACTGCAGGTAATCGCCCGGTACTGTTCTTCGGACGAGTGACGATCGTACGCAGCCGCGCGCCATCGCCAGGCAGCAGCTCACCGTATTCGGTGTCGAGCCCGGGATGCGTTTCCGCGGCCTGCGAGGCGGGAACTATCAGCGCGACGAGCGCGGCGAGACAGAGGCAGGAAAGTCTCATGAGTGGCTCCGTGACCAAGAACGGAGCACGCACGCTCGCACGACCGACCGCCCCGCGGCTTGCCGAAAGCTCAGCGATTCATGCCGATTCCGGAAACGGCGAGTGCGGCGTCGAGTGCTGGCGGCGATACTCGGTCGGCGTCACGCCGAAGCGTTCCTTGAACGCGCGGTTGAACGGCCCGACCGAGCCGTAGCCGACTTCGAGCGCAATCGTCAGCACCGGGATGCGCCGCAGCTGCGGATCGCCGAGCCGCTCGGCCGCTTCCTTCAAGCGGTGCGTGTGGAGGAAGTCGTTGAAGTTGCGGAACCCGAGACCCTGGTTGATCACGCGGCGCAAGACGTGCTCCTGCGTGCCGAGCAGGTCGGCCAGTTGGACGATCGTCAATCCTTCGCGCGCATACAGGCGCTCGCCCACGAAGCGACGGTCCAAGCGATCGAGCACGCTTTGCTCCAGCCGGCTCAGCGCGACGCCCGGTGGCACGTCGACGGCAGCCACCCAGTTCACGACCCGCCACTGCACGAACGTCGACAACGTGAGCGCCGCGACCGTATCGATGATGACGAGGTTGAGCAGCACCAGCGCGTGTGGCGTCGAACGCCCCTCGAACAGCACGATCACTTGCGTGACGATGATGGCCGAGAGATAGATCGAAACGAACGGGACGAACCACTGACGCAATCGGCGCCGTCGCGGATCCAGGTCGCCGGCCATCCCGAAATGAACAGTCAACGGCGCGAGGCACGCAAAGGCGAGCCCGGCCGCCGCGAAAGCCAGGCCAAGTACACGCACGGCCACATCGTCACTGTCGGCCGCCACCTGTGACTGATAGAGCACGCCCACCACGCCCATAGCACCGAGGCAAACCAGATCGCTGCTTCGCAACGTCGCTCGGTCGGAGAACAGCAAGCGCACGCAGATCCAGAACCACACGGGATGCGTCGAGCACAACGCAGTGAGCGGATAGATGAAAGCGCCGAAGATGCGGCCCGCGCCCGGCATGGACGTGAGCATGAAAGCTGCGACACTGGCCGCGAGCCACGCCACCGACCGCGTGCGATGCGTGCGTTCGCGGGTGCGAAGCACGCTCAGCGCGACCAGCGTTAGAAGCGCGACACCGATCGCGCGAAGGATGAGTTCGACGGGGAACACCGCGGTATTCTAGCCCACATGAATCTCACCTTCAGTCGGCGGCTCGCACTGGTTTACGGCGTCTCGCTACCCATCATCGAAACGATCCGCAGATGGCAGCAGCTCGGTGACTTCCGCATTTGGCCCTCGTGGCTCGACGACGTGCTGCTGGGTGCGGCATTGCTGTACGGAGCGTGGCGCGTGGCCAAGGACGTCGAGACCGGACGGCCATGGCTCACCGCCGCATGGGGACTGACTTGCGGCATTGCTTACAACAGCTTCTTCGGACAGCTGGCGCACCTGGACCAGGCGGATCCGTCGTCACTGCCGTCCACGTGGGTGGTCGGAATCAAGGGGATTGGCAGCCTGTTGGCAATTGTTGCCCTCGTCGGCAGCTTGCGGCAGGCTCCGCGGAGTCAGGCTGAAGCCTGACCCACAAGAAACGGGGAGCGCAGCGATGTCCAAGATCGATGTGGATCCGGAAGGCCAGCGGCTACCGATCAAGCTCGACTCCACTTCCAACGGTGAGTTCACACCGGTGCCGCTCGACGCGTCGCTGCGTCATGCAAACACACTCGCATCTGAGTGGGCGCAAGGCTTTGCGCGCCGGCTGAACAAGAGCCGTCGCAGCTTCCTGGTCTCGGCCTGCGGCGCGGCGTCTACGCTGCTCGCCTTCAATGCTGCTCAGGCGCGGGCCGGTCGCGATGGCGGATTCTTCGAAGTCTCGCAGGAGGCCGCGCTCGAACCGCAACTCGCCGCGGCGGAGCTCGGCAAGAAGGAATTCATCTTCGACGTGCAGGGTCACTTCGTGAACCCGACGGGTGCCTGGACTCGAGCCTTACCGCAGGGCGCAACGCCGCTCGCCGAAATGCCGAACGCGCAGTGCGAATTGTCCAAGACGCCGGGCGAGCGCAGCTATCTCAAGTGCCTCAGCGGTGACGAGTTCGTCAAAGACGTGTTCCTGGACTCGGACACCGACATCATGGTGCTGAGCTTCGTGCCTTCGACGCGCGAGGGTGAGCCGCTGACGATCGAAGAAGCGCTCGCGACGCGCGACATCGTCGAGAAGATGGAAGGCACGAAGCGCCTGCTGCTGCACGGCCGCGTCAATCCGAACCAGAAAGGCGACATCGAAGACATGGAGCGACTCGCCAAGCTCGGCGTCGTTGCGTTCAAGACGTACACGCAATGGGGGCCTGACGGCAAAGGCTTCTTCATGACCGACGATGCGGGCATCGCCTTCGTCGAGCGTGCGCGCGCAGTCGGCGTGCGCAACATCGCCATCCACAAAGGCCTGCCGTTCGGTCAGCGCAGCTACGAGCATTCGACCTCGCGCGACATCGGCCCGATCGCCAAGCGTTTCCCGGACGTGAACTTCCTGATCTACCACTGCGGCTACGTCATCGACAAAGCCGAAGGGCCGTACGATCCGCAGCGCACCGACGGCATCGATGCGCTGATCACCTCCGTGTTGCAAGCAGGCGTGAAACCGAACAGCAACGTGTACGCCGAGCTCGGCTCGACCTGGCGCTTCCTGTCGATGCGCGATCCGACATCGGCCGCGCACGCGATGGGCAAGCTGTTCAAGTACATCGGCGAGAACAACGTGCTGTGGGGCACGGACTCGATCTGGTACGGCTCGCCGCAGGATCAGATCCAGGCGTTGCGCACGTTCCAGATCGCGCCGGAACTGCGCGACAAGCACGGCTATCCGACGATGACTAGCGCACTGCGCGCCAAGGTGTTCGGTCTCAACGCCACGAAGCCGTATCACCTCTCGCCCGCGGAGATCCGTCGCGAGACGGATAAGGATGCCGTCGCGCGCAGCCGAGTCGCCTACGCGGAAACACCGAACCCGTCGTTCGCGACGTACGGCCCGCGCACTCGCCGCGAGTTCCTGAACCTGCGGCAGTGGCAAGGCACGGGGCCATAAGAGAAGTCATTTCTTCTCTTGCTGTTTCTTCAGGTACTCGGCGTACCCCTGCGCTTCCACGCCCTGGCTGGTCAGCTGCAGCTTGATCTCGTCGCTGACCTGCGGCACGAACGCGCCGAGGCCGAAGTCGGAACGCTTCAACGTCGTCGTCGCCTCGAAGCCGACAGTCGGCAGATCGGTGCGCGGGTTCGAGCCCACCTTGAGCACGATGACATCGAGCGTGACCGGCTTCGTCACGCCATGCAGGTTGAGCTCGCCGGTCACCTTGAGGCGATCCTTGCCGGCGCCCTGCTCCACCTTCGTGCTGCGGAAGGTCGCCGTCGGAAACTTCGCAACCTCGAAAAAATCCTCCGAGCGCAGATGCTCGTCGAGCGCCGGCACGCCGGTGTTCAAGGTGGACAGCGGAATCGTGACGCTCACGGACGCACGCGTGGGATGGGCCGAGTCGAACTCGAGCGTGCCCTGCCCCTGGCTGACCTGCGCGGCCGGATTCGAGAAGCCGAGGTGGCTCCAGCGAAACACGCCCTGCGTGTAATCGGGCTCGATGGTGTACGTCGTGGCGTAAAGCGAGGGAGCGGCAAGCGCGAGCGCTGCGGCGAAGACGAGGCGACGGATCATGATCAACTCCTGTGGATGCGATCGGGCGGCCGGCACTATGTCGAGCTGCCGTCCGCCGAGTCCTGAAAGTCAGTTGAAACACTCTGAAGAGATCTGAAAGCAGCCGGGAAATGGGGACAGTCCCCATTTCTCGCTATAGTTGCGCGCGTATGGCGCATCCGCCCCCGAAGACCCTCCGCATCGGCGACTGGTTCGTGAATCCGCTGTCGGGCGAAATCGCCCGCGGCGAGGAACGCGTCCGGCTGGAAGCGCGCACGATGCGATTGTTGCTGTGTCTCGCGGCAACGCCCGGCGAGGTCGTCAGCATTGATGCCCTGCTCAACCAGGTCTGGTCGGGCGTGGTCGTCACGCCGGATTCTGTTTATCAGGCGGTCGCGGCATTGCGCCGGCTGCTCGGCGACGATGCGAAACAACCCGCGTACATCGTCACAGTGCCGCGGCTTGGTTACCGGCTCGTCGCTCCGGTCGAACCGCTGAGCGATGCGCCGCCGGCTCCTCGGCCAGCTCGCGCCGGTTCGCGAATGTACGTCGTGCTGGCGCTCGGCATTCTGCTCGTCGGCGCGCTGGCTTATTACTTGGTCGCAGCCCGCAATCCGGCCGGCCAGGCCACCGCCGATGCAGCGGCCGCTCCCAAGGCGATCGCGGTGTTGCCCTTCCTCGATCTGACGGACGACATGAACGAGGAGCCGTTCGCCGACGGCATGACCGAAGAGCTGATCAACAAGCTAAGCAAGGTGAAGGGACTGCGCGTGCCGTCGCCGACCGCGTCGTTCTATTTCAAAGGCAAACAGCTGACGGTCGCCGAGATTGCCAGATCGCTGCACGTGACCTACGTGCTCGATGGCAGCGTGCGCAAATCAGGCGACACGCTGCGAGTCGCGGCGCGACTGGTGCGAGCCGATGACGGTTACGTCGTCTGGTCCGAGCACTACGATCGACCCGTCGGCGACAAGCTGATGGTTCAGGACGACATCGCCAGCGAAGTCACGAGCGCGTTAGCCGGCAAAAGTCACGCCTTTTGACGGCGTTGTCGCAAGGGCCTTGGCCGCTTTCGACCCGAGGACAATGCGCATCGATCGACTGACGGTCACAAGGGTCGTGCGGAGAAGGACGAGCTGAAACCTTCGGCCTGGATCGCGAGCTTCACATCGTCGCTCGCGAACATCATGTAACGGGTCATGCCGAATGCAGAGCGCTTTACGTGCGCGCTCGCGACGATCGTGCAGCGTTGAGCCAAGCGCCCGGCGCAATCGTAATCGGATACGTCGAGTGCGACGGCGCGCGTGACACCGAGCAGGGTCAGTTCACCGTCGATCCGTGTGGGCCGACCGGCGTCGAACACGATGCGATGTGCGCGATAGGCAATCTCAGGATGTGCGGCGGTATTCAGCATCGAGGGGCCGCGCACGAAATTCTCGGTTGCTTTGCTGGCGGCCTTGAGGGAGCGCGCGTCGATCACGATGTCGAGCTCGCCGTGCTGTTCGACTGAATCGAGTGTCACGGTGCCTGCGGCGCGGTTGAATTCGCCGCGTTGCGTGGTGCCGAGACTGCGCATTTCGAAGGAAACCAGCGTGCGGGTCGGGTCGAGGGTGAATTCGGTCGCGTGCGAGCTGGCATGCCAGCAGATGGCGGAGAGAGCGAGGAGGCTTGCGAGCCAGCTATGTCGGGTGAGCATGCGGTGAGCATGCGCCTCGTCGCTTCATGGCTCTGTCAACGGGTTGACACAAGGCACGGATTGTCGGGCTGAAGCCCGACCTACAGCGACCAACTCGGTCAGACTGCTCACCACGCCATCCGGTCGCGCCGCGGCCAGCAGGCAGCCGTTTTGATAGCCGTAGTCGACGGCTATGACGCGGCAACCGGCTGCACGCGCGGCAAGAACGTCTGACTGCGCATCTCCCACATACAGCAGCTGCGGCGGTTCGATGCCGATGTGAGCGCAAGCCGCGAGCAGCATGTTCGGGCTCGGCTTTCTGTCTTCGGGGCGATCGGCGGACCAGGTGAACGCGAGCAGATCGCCGATGCCGGCCGCCTCGATCAATGGCAGCGCGAAGGCGCTCTCCTTGTTAGTGATACAGCACGCGAAAACACCCAGGCGTTCGAGCGCTCGCAACGCATCGATCACGCCAGGATAGATGCGACCGCGCTCGAACAGACGCTGGCGGTACAGGTCCCTGAAGAGCGCGGCAGCGGTCTCGAGCAGCGCCGGATCCGGCGCGGCCCCGTCGCGACTCAGCGTGAGCACGCTGCGCACGAGCTGCTCGACGCCGCCGCCGATCAGCGCAGCGATGCGCGGCTCGGACAACGGACGGCCGCCCAGGATCGCCAGCATCATGTTGGACGCAGCAGCCAGATCCGGAGCGGTGTCGATGAGCGTGCCATCAAGATCAAACGCAACGGCTTCGATGGAGTCGAGCTTGATCAAGCAATCACCGCGGTGGATCGCAACGCCGCCGCGTGTGCCGCTCCTCTCGCGCCCGACGCGCGCGCCAGCGCTTCCTTCCTGCGGGCAATCAGCCGCAGGATCAGCGGCGTGAAGATCAGCTGCATCGCCAGATCCATCTTGCCGCCCGGGCAGACGATCGTGTTGGCGCGCGACATGAATGAGCCGTGCAGCATCGACAGCAGGTACGGAAAATCGATGCCCTGCGGATTCTCGAAGCGGATGACCAGATACGACTCGTCCGCCGCGGGGATGAAGCGCGCGATGAACGGATTCGACGTATCGACCACCGGCACCCGCTGGAAGTTGATATGCGTCCGCGAGAACTGCGGGCAGATGTAGTGCACGTAGTCGTGCATGCGGCGCAGGATCGTGTCGGTGACCGCTTCGGCCGAATAGCCGCGGGTCGCGCGGTCGCGATGCAGCTTCTGGATCCATTCGAGATTCACGACCGGCACCACGCCGATCAGCAGATCGACGTGCCTGGCGACGTCGATGTTGCCGCAGGCAACCGCGCCGTGCAGTCCTTCGTAGAACAGCAGATCGGTGCCTTCCGGCAGATCTTCCCACTCGGTGAACGTGCCGGGCTGCGCGCGGTAAGGCGCCGCTTCCCGTTCATCGTGCAGATACTTGCGCTGCCGTCCGCGCCCGCTCTCGCCGTAGCTGCGAAACAGTCCTTGCAACTCATCGAACAAGTTCGCGTCCGGACCGAAGTGGCTGAACCGATGGTCGCCTTCGGCCAGGGCCGCGGCCATCTTCTGCTTCATGGCTGCGCGGTCGTAGCGGTGAAAGCTGTCGCCTTCGATGAAGGCAGCGGTCAGCTGCTCGCGGCGAAAGATCTGCTCGAACGTGCGCATGACCGAAGTCGTCCCCGCGCCCGATGAGCCGGTGACTGCGATGATGGGATGCATAGCTGACATGCGTGCTCTCCCGCGGTTACGCGGGGCTCCTCAGAACGTTGCGGCTGCCGAACAGGGGCGCTTCGTATTCGAAATCGTTGTGCTCGCGGTGATAGCCTTCGATACGCTCGACCTCCGCGCGCGCGCCGAATACGAAACCGATGCGCTGATGCAGGCTGTCGGGCTGGACCGTCAGAAGCGGCTCGCGACCCGTGCTCGCTCGTCCGCCCGCCTGCTCGACGATGAAGCCGATCGGATTGGCTTCGTAGAGCAGGCGCATTCGGCCGGATTTGCTGAGATCCTTGCGATCGCGCGGATACATGAAGACGCCGCCGCGCATGAGGATGCGGTGTGCCTCGGCGACCAGCGATGCGTTCCAGCGCATGTTGAAGTCGCGGCCGCGCGGCCCGGCGGCTCCGGCCTGGCATTCGCCAACGTAACGCCTGATCGCCGCCTCCCAGTAGCGTGAGTTGGAAGCGTTGATCGCGAACTCGGAGGTGCTTTCCGGAATGGTCAGATCCGGATGCGTCAGCATGAACTCGCCGATTTCACGGTCCAACGTGAAGCCGTGCACGCCGCGGCCCGTCGTGAGCACCAACATCGTCGAGGGACCATAGATTGCGTAGCCTGCGCACACCTGCTGCGCTCCCGGCTGCAGGAAGTGATCCTCGGTCGGCTCACTGACCCCTTCCGGACAGCGCAGCACGGAGAAGATGCTGCCGGCCGCGACGTTCACATCGAGGTTCGATGAGCCGTCGAGCGGATCGAACAGCAGCAGATATCTGCCGCGCGGGTACTGCGCCGGGATCACGTAAGGCTCCGGCATTTCCTCGGACACCATCCCTGCGAGCTGCCCGCCCCATTCGTTGGTGCGCACGAAAATGTCGTTGGCGAGAACATCGAGCTTCTCCTCGGCGAGCGCACCGCGGCCGATCCGCGTTGCGATGCGCTTGCAGGCAAGCCTGACGTCGTTGACGAGCGCGGTGAAATTGCCGGTCGCATGCTCGTGCCGGCGCTGTTCCTCGATCAGAAACCGGGTCATCTGCTTCACGCTTGCGCCTCCCGCTCCACCTCGCCAAACACACGACTCGCACGGATGTCGGCCGCCTCGAGGGTGACCAGATCGTTGGCGCAAAGCGCCGACCCGCGCTGCCCGAACAGGCGACTGGCCTGCCGCAGACGGGCGCGATCGAGCGCGTTGCGGATCGAACGCGCGTTCGCAAAGCTCGGCAGCGAGCGGCGCCGTTCGATGTACTCGCGAAGCGCGGCCAGCGCCTCGGCACTCAGCGTGTACTGCATCTGCCGCAGCATCAGCTGCGCGATGTCGAGCAGCTCGGCCGGCGTGTAGTCAGGGAAATCGATGTGATGCGCCATGCGCGAGGACAGGCCGGGGTTGCTGCCGAAGAAGCGGTCCATGCGATCTTTGTAGCCGGCCAGGATGACGACCAGATCGTCGCGATGGTTCTCCATTTCCTGCAGCAGGATCTCGATCGCTTCCTGTCCGTAGTCGCGCTCGTTCTCCGGCCGGTACAGGTAGTAGGCCTCGTCGATGAACAGCACTCCGCCCATGGCCCGCTTGAGTACCTCGCGTGTCTTCGGTGCCGTGTGGCCGATGTACTGCCCCACCAGGTCGTCGCGCGTGACTGCGACCAGGTGACCCTTACGAACGTAGCCGAGCCGATGCAGGATCTCGGCCATGCGCCAAGCGACCGTGGTCTTGCCGGTGCCGGGATTGCCGGTGAAGCTCATATGGAGCGAGGGCGCCTGCGTGCTCAGGCCCACCCGCCGGCGCAGCGTCTCGACCAGGAGCAACGCGCAGATGTCGCGAATGCGGCTCTTGACCGGCGTCAGGCCGACCAGCTCGCTGCCGAGCTTGTCCAGCACTTCGGCCACGTGCGACTCGCGAAATGCCGCCTCGAGATCGAGCGCTTGCGGCCGCGACTCGCTGACTGCGTTCATGAGCGCAGCGTGTAGCGCATCTGCCGGCCAGGGCCTTCCTCGCGGATCAGGCTGAAGCCGGGCTCTTCCTGCGGGCGAGCGACGATGAACGACAGGCGCAGCGATTCGACGCCGCGCGTCGCATCGAACGCGTTCACCTTGACGTAGTGATTCGGGAACGTACGCCGGCACGCGCTGACTTCCTGCATCACGCCTGCTGCATCCCTGAGATCGAACATCGGCATGCCGAACATCTCCCAATAAGTGTTGCGCGGGTGCGGATCGTCGGTGTATTCGATCGACACCGCCCACCCCTGCTCGAGGCAGTACTCGATCTGCGCACCGATCTGCGCGTCGCTGAGATCGGGAAGAAACGAAAACGTGCCTTGCGTCAGTCGCATCGCTGCTCTCCGTCAGGCGGCCGTCGGTGTGGGAATAAAGTCGGGTGTATCCGTGCTCGCGTAGTTGAACGTGACCTCACCCCAGGTATCGAGCGCAGCCCTGAGCGGCGTGCAGTGGCGCGCTGCTGCGGCGAGGATCGACGGGCCGTCGTTCCAGATATCGCGTCCCTCATTGCGAGCCAGCACCAGCGCTTCGAGCGCGACCCGATTGGCGGTGGCGCCGGCGGCGATGCCCTGCGGATGTCCGATCGTGCCGCCGCCGAACTGCAGCACGCAGTCCTCGCCGAGATAAGTCAGCAGCTGATGCATCTGGCCGGCGTGGATGCCGCCGGAGGCAACCGGCATCACGCCGTTCAACCCGGCCCAGTCCTGTTCGAAGAAGATGCCGCGTCGCAGATCCACCGCGTTGTGCGGCTCACGTAGCACGTTGTAGAAGCCCTGCACCGTGTTCGGGTCGCCTTCGAGTTTGCCGACGACCGTGCCGGCATGAAGGTGATCCACGCCGGCGAGCCGCATCCACTTCGCGATCACGCGGAAGGAGACGCCGTGGGTCTTCTGGCGCGTGTAGGTGCCGTGTCCGGCGCGATGCAGATGCAGAATCATGTCGCGCTTGCGCGCCCAGCGGGACATGGACTGGATCGCGGTGTAACCGATGACCAGGTCGATCATCACGATCGCCGATCCCAGCTCGCTGGCGAATTCGGCGCGCTCGTACATGTCTTCCATGGTCGCGGCGGTCACGTTCAGGTAGTGGCCTTTCACCTCTCCGGTCGCGGCTTGCGCGCGGTTCACGGCCTCCATGCAGTGGAGGAAGCGGTCGCGCCAGTGCATGAACGGCTGCGAATTGATGTTCTCGTCATCCTTGGTGAAATCCAGACCGCCCTGCAGCGCTTCGTAGACGACCCGCCCGTAGTTCTTGCCGGACAGACCCAGCTTCGGCTTCACGGTGGCGCCGAGCAGCGGCCGGCCGAATTTGTCGAGCCGTTCGCGCTCCACGACGATGCCCGTCGGCGGCCCCGCGAAGGTCTTCACGTACGCAGCGGGGAAGCGCATGTCCTCCAGGCGCAGCGCCTGCAGCGGCTTGAAGCCGAACACGTTGCCGATGATCGAAGCGCTCAGGTTGGCGATCGACCCCGGCTCGAACAGATCCAGGTCGTAAGCGATGTAGGCGAAGTACTGCCCGACCGCTCCCGGCACCGGCTCGATCTGGTACGCCTTGGCGCGATAGCGATCGCAAGCCGTCAGCCGGTCCGTCCACACGACGGTCCAGGTCGCCGTTGATGACTCACCAGCGACCGCGGCCGCCGCCTCTTCTGGATCGACGCCTTCCTGCGGCGTGATCCTGAACACGGCGAGGATGTCGGTGTCCTTCGGCCGATAGTCGCCGTCCCAATAGCCCATCTCGGCGTACTTCAGCACGCCGGCCCGGTATCGATCCGCTATCCGCTTGATGCTCATCATCGCCTCACGCATCGACTGTCTGTGCGTGAGGAGCGTGCCGATCGTCTTCCATAAGATCCAATTGGAAATTGTTGGTCCTGGGATAAGATCCCCTTATGCGCAACGTCACCCTGCGGCAAATGCGCGTGTTCACTGCCGTCGCGCAGTGCCGCTCCTTTACCCGTGCTGCGCGGGAACTGCATCTGACGCAGCCCGCCGTGTCCCAACAGATCAAGCTGCTCGAAGCGGAAGTCGGGCTGCCGCTGTTCGAGCACATCGGACGAACGATTCAAGTCACTGCAGCGGGTGAGGAGTTGCTGCGCTATACGGCCCAGGTTACCGATCTGCTGCACGAGGCCGGCGAAGCGCTCGCGGCGATGCGCGGTCTGAAGCGCGGCGTGCTGAAGCTCGGTGCCGTCAGCACGGCCAAATATTTCGCGCCCGCACTGCTGTCAGCGTTCACACCCGCCTACCCGGAGGTGACGATCCGCTTCGTGGTCGGCAATCGTGAAGAGATCGTCAGGGCGCTCGCCGCGAACGAGATCGACCTGGTGATCATGGGGCGACCACCGCGCGAGCTGGTGACGGTCGCCGCACCATTCGCCAGGCATCCGCTCGTGATCATCGCCTCCCCCGAGCATCCGCTCGCCGGCAAACGGCGGGTCCCCTTGAAGAGGCTCGCCAGCGAAAACTTTGTGATCCGCGAAATGGGCTCGGGGACGCGCGCAGCGATGGAGCACCTCTTCAAAGCGCATCGCATGAGCTACCGCACTTCCATGGAGGTGACCAGCAACGAAACCATCAAGCAGGCCGTCATGGCGGGAATGGGGCTCAGCCTCATCTCGATGCACACCGTGACCCTCGAGCTGGCTACTGCCAAGCTCGTGACGCTCAACGTGACTGGCCTGCCGATCGTGCGCGACTGGTTCGTGATCCATCTGCGGGACAAGAAGCTGTCGCCGATCGCCGCGGCCTTCCACGGTTTCCTGCTGGAGCGTGGCCCGGCAATCATGCAGAAGGCGCTGGGCGCCGCGATCTCGCCGAGCCTCAGGCCTCGATGAGCCCATGCCGGATGGCGAGCAGCGTGAGCTCCGATTGATTGACCACGCCGAGCTTTTGCTTGATGTTGTAGAGGTGCGTA
>DATJIP010000160.1:0-33829 GCA_035493235.1 Steroidobacteraceae bacterium | reverse complement strand
GCCCGCCCCGAACTGGTCCTGGCAGTAGACTCAAGGGTTGCACACAATGACGGAAAGCGGGCTCATGGCAATCATGCATGCGGCGGGCACCGGCGATATGGAAGCGCGCGATCGCCTGTTCGCAATGCTGTACGAAGAGCTACATCGGATGGCGCAACGGGAATTGCGGCGCGGCGCCGCGGTCACGCTGAGCCCGACGACGCTGTTGCACGAAACCTTCCTCAACATCTCGCATCGCGAGTCACTCGCGTTCGGCGATTGCGGCCAATTCATGTCGTACGCGGCGCGTGCGATGCGTGGGCTGATCGTCGACTACCTGCGCAGCCGGCACGCACAGAAGCGCGGCGGTGAATTCGAGATCACCTCGCTGCCGACCGAACTGCCGCATGCCGCGCAGGAAGATCGGCAGTCGCTGGAGATCGAGAAGCTCAACGAGGCGCTCGAATCGCTGGCGAAGATCGATGCGCGTCTCGCCGAGTGCGTCGATCTGAAGTTCTTCTGCGGCTTCTCCTTCAACGAGATTGCACAGCTGCGCGACGTCTCCGAGCGCACGGTGCAGCGTGACTGGGACAAGGCCCGCCTGCTGCTCAATCGCTTCATCAACGATCAAGAGGATCAGTGGCAGTCGGCCTGACGGACCACGGCGGGCGCATCGGCAACTACACGATCGAGCGCCTGCTCGGTCGGGGCGGAATGAGCGAGGTCTGGCTCGCACGCCGCAGCGATGGGCGCTTCGAAGCCCAATGCGCCATCAAGTTCCTCGACGCGCGCGTTCCGCAGGAGAAGCTGACGGAGCGCTTCAGCCGCGAGGGACAGGTGCTCGCGCGGCTCGCCCATCCGAACATCGCGCGGCTGCTCGATGCCGGCTCGACTGCGGACGACAGGCGGTTTCTGGTCCTGGAGTACGTTGACGGCGACCGCATCGATCGCTACTGCGACTTGCATGGCCTCGATGTCGATGCACGCATTCGTCTGTTCCTGGATGCGGTGCTTGCGGTCGCTCACGCGCATAGCAACCTGGTCGTTCATCGCGATCTCAAACCATCGAACGTGCTAGTTACCCGCGGCGGCACGGTAAAGCTGCTCGATTTCGGCATTGCGAAGCTGATCGGCGGGCAGCAGCCGGCGGACGATGCGTCGCTACACACGCACGTCGATGAGATCGTGCTCACGCCTGAGTACGCCGCGCCCGAACAGCTGCTCGGCGGGCTACCCTCCACTGCCACCGACGTCTATCAGCTCGGCATGCTTCTGTGCACGCTGCTCGTCGGCCGTCATCCGCTCCAAACACTCAAGACTCGTGGCGAGCGCATCAAGGCTGCGCTCGCTGGCCGAGTACCTCGCGCCTCGGAGCTGGCGACCGGCGCGCTGCGCAAGGAGTTACGCGGCGACCTCGATGCCATTCTCGCGATGGCGTTGCAAACCGAACCGGAACGCCGCTACCAGACTGCCGAAGCGCTGCACGACGATCTGTTGCGCTATCTGAGTCGAAAGCCTGTTCTAGCGCGCGCCGGCGGCGGCATTTATCGGAGTCGCAAATTCCTCGCCCGGCATCGAGTCGTGGCTGCGGCGGCGGCCGTTGCCGTCGTCACCTTGTGCACGACGCTCGCGTTCGCGCTCGTTCAGGCGCGCATCGCGTCGCAAGAGCGCGATCGCGCTCTAGCCTTGGCGACGCGCAATTCGGCTGTCACTGAGTTCCTCGGTATGCTGATCACCGAGGCGGCAGAGGCGGACAAGCCCGTCACGATCAGCGACATGCTCAACCGCGGCGAAGCGCTCGCGCTTGCCGAGACGAGCGGCGATCCGGAGAGTCGAGCGGCTGTCCTGCGCATGTTGCATGCACAGGTGATTTGCCTCGAACGGCCGACGACGGATCGTGCCAGCGTTGCCGAGTGCTTGAAGGCGCGCTCGATGGGCGAGGACCTGCTCGACAATGCGATCGCGCAGTCAGGTCAGAGCTTGAAGCCGTAGGCGCGCTCGATCTTCGCCACGCGCAACTCGTATTCCTGATACCAGCTGCGGCGTCCCTGTTCGCGCACAATCGTGTGCTCGGCATTGCGACGCCAGGCGGAGATCGCTTCCGGGTTGGTCCAATAAGAAACAGTGATGCCGACGCCATTCGCATCCCGCACGCTGTCCACGCCGAGGTAGCCCGGCTGCTCGCTCGCCAGCTCCGCCATCCGGTCGGCGGCCTTCCCATAGCCTTCGTTGTCGTGCGCGGTACGCACGGAAGCGAAGATCACCGCGTAGTACGGCGGCTGCGGAGTTTTCGCGAGATCAAGCTTTGCCACGATGAGTCACCTTGCCGGCGTCTGCCGGCGGCCGAGATTTGCGCATCGCTGCCTGAGCGGCATCGAGATGTGCGAGCAGCGCGGCCGCCGCCGCACGTGTGTCACCTTGCTCACAAAGCTGCGCCAGCTTGCGATGTTCGGCGATCGCCTTCTTGCGCAAGGCGCTGCCGGTCGGCTTCAGCTCGTACACACGCTTCAATGAGCGCCGCAGCTGCTCGATGAGCCGCAGCAGCGTCTGGTTGCCGCAGCAGGAGTAGAGCGCGTCGTGAAACGCGACGTCCGCACTCTCGAGCTCGGCCGGCGTATCTGCCTCCGCGTATTCTGTGTGTGCGAAATTCAAGCGCCGTAGCATCGCCGGTGTCGCGTGCGCGATGGATGCGGCCAGGGCCACGGGCTCGAGCAAACGCCGCACGGCAAAAATCTCGTCGATTTCCTCGGCTGCGAGCTCGCGAATCTGCAGACGGCGATTCGGCAGACTCTGAATCCAGCCCTCGGCAATCAGCAGCGGCAATGCCTGCCGGATCGGCTGGCGGCTTACGCCGAGCCGGTCGGCGAGCTCCTGCTGACCGATTGCGCTGCCCGCCTGCAGCGCGCCGCTTTCGATTGCGCCTTTGATGCGCTCGACGATGGCCTGGGTGAGCATGTGGCTATTGTGGATTATTGGATCCAATTATTCAAATGATCGAACTCGTCTCCTTTTATCCCTGCAGCGATCGGGGTCGAGGTACGTGGATTCGCCACTGAGTAGCGAGAGACTAGCCGCCCGACGGTGCGGCTGCCGGCTTGGTGCTGCTTTGTCTTGCGGTCGAATTGCTGCCGGATGTCTGCAGCAGCGTGTTCAACTTATGGCGTTGACCCAGTGCCGTGTAGAACTTCGTGACGCGCTCACGCGCTATGCGCTTGCTGTCATTGTCAGCGCCTGGATCCGCGTTCAAATCCTTGTAGCTGTCGACCAGAAGCTGCTCCGCTTCATCCGTGCGACCTTGCCCCTGCAGCGCCTCGCCAAGCGCGCTCGCCGACCGAGCGGAGCGCCAAATGGGAGCGCCAGTACGTTTCCAACGCTCGACCGCTGAACGCAGCACGACCTCGGCTTCGCGATACTTGCCCTGTGCGAGTTGAGCCTCGCCCAGGTAGTGCTCGGCAGATGCCATGTATTGGTGATCGCCATGAATGTTCTTACCGAAGAGCTCAAGGGCTGCGTGAAGCGTCTGCTCGGCATCAGCAAACCGCCCTTCTTTCATCTGCACCGTACCCAGCATCGTTTGCAGGTACCCGATCTCGCGGTACGCAGTGCTCGATGACTCATAGTGCGCCTCCAAGGCTTCGCGGATCATCTTCTCCGCTCCAGGAAGGTTCTTCTGTGCGACACGTACTTGGGCAAGAGACGCCAGCGTCTCTGCCGTTGCACGACTTTTCTCGCCGTAGAGCCGACGCTGCGCCGCTAGCACGCGTTCGAACAGCGGCGCCGCTTCTTCAATTCGACCGCGGTTGAGAAACAGGTCCGCGAGGTAGTACTCCGCCATCACGCGGTCAGGATAGTCAGGCGGCACCGACTGATAGATTTCCACCGCCGCACGTGCCGCGGTCTCTGCGCCATCCAAGTCGTCGAGCCACACCTTGATATTCGAGATCTCCGCCAGAATCGCGCCAATCTCCGGATCCTTGGGATTCTTGATCGCGCGCATCAACTTCAACGCCTGGTTGAGATGATCGAGCGCTTGCGTTGGATTGCTGCGGAGCTTTTCGAGACGCCCGAGATCTACCAGGAGTTTCGCGTGCGCTTCCGATTGCTGATCCTTCGATTGACGCGAGATCTGCTGCGCTTCGCTGAAATAGCCGTCCGACTCTTCAATGCGACCCTGATTGCGCAAGGCGATTGCTATTTCCGTGACGATCGAGCCGAGATTCGCATCGTCCTTCTGCAGGAACTGGCGCTGGAGGCGCAGTGAGTCTTGCAGGTAGGCCACCGCGCGTTCGGGCTGACCCATACGCCGATACGAACGTCCGATCGCCTCGAGCAGCCGTGCGCGCACTTCCGGCTGCTGACTCAAGTCGGCCTGAATATTCCGCGCTGCTTGATCGAGCAGAAAGCGAGCTGTCGGCTCCTTCCCTGAGTTGATGAACGGATCTGCGGCGCTGAATACGTCGAGCATGAACTGCGAGACGATTTCCGCTCGCTCTCGGTCATGCGTGGCTCTTTCGAGCGCTGCCGCGATGCTCTGTCGCTGGATGGACATCACGATCGCGACGCCAGTCAGGAAGATCAGGAAGCCAACGCTCGCGATCACTGCAGTGGTGTGCCGACGCACGAACCGCTGCGTGTAGTAAACCCAGTTCCCCTGGCGCGCCTGAACCGGCTCGTTCTCCAGGTAGTGGCGAATGTCTGCAATGAACCGTTCCACCGACGTGTAACGGTGTTGCGGTTCCTTACGCAGCGCGCGCATGACGATCGCATCGATGTCGCCAACGAGGCGCCGTCGCATTCGCTCCGGCGACATGCTCCGCGCGAGCGCCAGGGCCGCGATCGCCTGCTCACCTTCTGCCGGACCTGCCTGCATCGCACGCTGCACGTTCACGCTCGGACGCGGCGGATCGGCCACGCAGATCGAGCGCTCCATTTCGAGCTGGCTGGTCGTGCCTGACAGATCGTACGGTCGCAAACCAGTAAGCAGTCGATAGAGAACGATGCCGAGGGAGTAGACGTCACTCGCGGTTGTAACTGCACCGCCGATGATTTGCTCCGGGCTCGCGTACTCCGGTGTCAGCAGACG
The DNA here is from genome assembly GCA_035493235.1 of Steroidobacteraceae bacterium. GTDB lineage: Bacteria > Pseudomonadota > Gammaproteobacteria > Steroidobacterales > Steroidobacteraceae > Steroidobacter. The sequence goes on along the minus strand of DATJIP010000160.1, from coordinate 28,767 downwards.
CTCATTCATCCGAGTGAGCTCGGACACCGTGTTGCTGGTATTGCCTTGGTGCAGCAGCTTCGCAATGCCGAAGTCGAGCAGCTTCACCGTGCCGTCAGCCGTAACAAGAATGTTCGCGGGCTTGAGGTCGCGGTGAATGATCAGGTTCTGGTGCGCGTACTGAACAGCGCCACAGATGTCCATGAACAGCTTCAGCCGCTTGCGGAGATCGAGTTTGCGTTCGTCGCAGTATTGATCGAGCGGCTGACCCTCGACGTAGTCCATCACCAGGTACGGTTGACCATCCTCGGTCTCGCCGGCGTCGATCAGCCGGGCGATGTTCGGATGATTGAGACTCGCGAGGATTTGCCGCTCGGCGCGGAAGCGCATGCCGAGATCCGCGCCTTGCGAGCGATCGACGACTTTGACAGCAACCTTTCCCGAGAACTGCTTGTCGGCACGCTCACCGAGGAACACGGTGCCGGCGCCACCGCGGCCGAGCACTGATACCAACTGATACTTCGCAATGACTCGTCCGACGAGCAGTCGCTCATCGCGCGGCGCAAGTGCAAGACCACCACCCAACGTGCGTGTCGGAGGCCCAGACTTTCTTTCGTCGCCGCGTTCGAGAAGCACGAGCAGCTCGCGCTCGAGCTCCGGCTCGCCAAGTGTTTCGCGCGCGATGAAGGCTTGCCGCTCGGCGCCTTGCAGACGAGCAGCATGGAAGAACAGCTCGTTCAGACGCTGCCAGCGCGGATGAATCTTTGCCGGGATTGGGCCGGTCACAGCACAGCACCCAGGCAGCCGGATACGAGGCGCGATTGCCTTCGCAGCGCCAATTCCGGCCGCCAAACGGCGGCCGCACCCGTATTAATAGGTGACGGTTTCTGCATCCCCAGTCGGTCGATCAGACCGCCTGCCCCAAACCCGGAAAAGTCCCGGCATTCCCACCAATTGCCGCGGATTGTGCCCTGTCGGCCCTCTGCGGCCTGAGACCTGACCGCCAATCTTGGCAACAGGTAACCCGCATTACGTTAAGTTGACCCTGGGTCGTTCCCTTAGCTTCCACTTGAGCAATCCCCTGATTCTGCCTTGACCGCACAACATAAGTGGTTGCCTGTGAACTGCGTCACAGGTAGCGTGGCTTATGTAAACGACCAAGATTAAGTCCAAGACCGGTCTTCTATCACTTTTTAGCGGGGAGAAAGTTGTCATGCGTACCAAATTGATCGCGTTGGCCGCGGTTGCGGGTGTTTTTTTGGCTGGAAGCGCGTCGGCTGAGGGTCTACTTCACTGTAAGCGCCCCCTTGTCACGCGCATTGCAAGCCTAACTCTCGCGAAGCAGCCCACTCTCGTTCAAAGCGTGCCTGCTCCACGGAAGCCGCTCTGAAGTGCGCCGGGAAATCCGACCATGAAGAAGCAACTAGCAATCGCAGTGGGCGTGCTCCTGACGCTCGGCACTGCTGTTTCGGCGACCTTGAACGACTATTCGGAGCCGGCGAAAACGGGGATGACCGTCGAATCCGCCGCTCTTGAAATGGACTCGAAGCAAAGCGCGCAGATTGTGGCGATGTGGAACATGCACGCCAGCTCCTCTGGCTCGGTTCCGCTGGCTCGCCCACTCTGAGCTGGAGCCGACTGATTTCTCCCCAGCTCGCTGCCTGAAGGCAGAGAGCCTTTCCTGCTTAGGTACTCGACCGGTGCATAGCATCGGTCAATCCCAATGGAGCAAAGCTTGCGCTCGGAGCAAAATTCCACTGCTAACGGATAGCAGCGATTAGTACACGGAGGTCAAGTGTGCTTCGGCAACTCGGTCAAGAAGTAGAAGAAGAAGACATCTTCGCTGCTGCGTTAGCTCTACCTGCAAGCGAGCGAGCGCTCTATCTCGAGCGTGCCTGCAGCACCAACATCACCCTGCTCTCTCGGTTGACAGCCCTACTTGAAGCATTTGGCGATGCCAAAGGCTTCATCACCGGCCAGCCGCTCGACACGCCCTCTGGCGGAGACAAGATAGGACTCTATCGCCTACTCCAAGAGTTGGGAGAAGGAGGCTGCGGCATTGCTTACCTCGCGGAGCAAGCGTCTCCCGTCCGGCGGCAGGTCGCACTGAAGGTCATCAAACCGGGGATGGATACCAAAGCTGTGATCGCACGCTTCGAAGCGGAGCGACAGGTCCTCGCACTTCTCGATCATCCCAATATCGCAAAGGTATTTGATGCAGGCGCTACGCCCGCAGGAAGACCGTATTTCGTGATGGAGCTGGTTCGCGGAATTAGGATCACGGAGTATTGCGGTCAAAGTCGTATGACCATTGCGCAACGGCTGTCACTTTTCACTCAAGTGTGCCAGGCCATTCAACACGCACATCAAAAAGGAATCATTCATCGCGACATCAAACCATCCAACGTCCTCGTCACAATGCACGATGGTTCGCCCGTCGCAAAAGTCATCGACTTTGGAATCGCCAAGGCGACCATGGGAAAGGTGATCGATCAAACGCTGCATACAGAAATCGATCAGATCATGGGGACACCGGCGTATATCAGCCCCGAACAGGCGAACCCGACACGTACCGCGATCGATACACGTAGCGATATCTATAGCCTTGGTGTCCTGCTCTACGAACTACTCACCGGCCATACGCCTCTCGACGCGGATGAACTCGCTGCGCTAGGTATCGAAAGACTGCGGGAACGGATCTGCACGGAGGAGCCCTCTCGTCCGTCACGGCGTCTGGCCAGCTTTGATCCGACCCTGCTTGCTCAAGTAGCTGCTAGCTGCGGAACGACAGCGGTGAAGCTTAAGAGGCAGGTTGGCGATGACCTAGATTGGATAGTCATGCAATGCCTGGACAAGGACCCGAGTCGACGATTCCAGACGGTAAATGAGCTGATCACAGACCTGGAGCGCTACCTGCGCCATGAACCTGTGCTTGCTCGCCCGCCAAGCCTGATTTACTCAGCTCGCAAGCTCGCCCGCCGCAATCGCATCGCGTTTGGATTTGCTTTCGCCGCCGTCGCTTTTGTGCTCTTCCTAGTCATCTTCGCAGTCACAATGACACTACAAGCGCAACGGATTGCCAGTGAACGCGATCGGGCAGAACGAGAGAGACAACAAGCGCAGAAGGTCTCAAATGTCGTACTCAACGTGTTCGCTATCGCAGATCCCTTTCAGAGCCTAGAGAGCAACTTCAGCGCTGCCGCGCTTCTCACGCAAGCCGCGAAAAGCATTGAACGTGAGCTCGAGAACCAGCCAATGGCACGTGCGCAGCTGCTGCAAGCAGTCGGCCGTGCTTACACGCGACGAGGTGAATTCACATCGTCCGTTGAGTATCTGAAGGAAGCCGTGCGAATACTGAGCCAGATGGAAAACGCCCACAGTGAATCCCTAACTGCAATGATTGATCTATCGTACGCACTACGCATCAGCGGCGACCTGCAAGGCGCAAGGGACTTACTTTCAAAGGGTCACGAGCTCGCGACTCGACACGGCCTCAAGTCCTCTGCAGGGTACGCACGACTGCTCATGAACAGAGCACGAATTGAGATCGTTTCAGGACGGGTTTACGAAGCACAAGCAGATCTGAATAGCAGTCTGCGGTTGTATCGAAAGGTGATTGGCCCCAAAAGCGCAGAAGTCGCAGAGGTGCTGGGCGACCTATCCGAAACCCTCTTGTGGACTGACCACCATGCAGAGGCGGAGCAGGTCGCGCGCCAAGCAATTGAGATCTTCCAGAAGACAGTTCCGGCTGCACATCCTGACCGCGTCAGAACTGACTCTGTCCTTGCAGAAGCGCTCTATCTGCAGAATCGCCTTGATGAGGCAGCGACGTTGCTCGTAGATGCCGTGCGCAAGAACACGCAGCTCTTCGGCTACAACAGTGCGCAAGTAGCAGATGCTCTTGATCGTCTTGCGCTAGTCAGGTACTCGCAGGGACGGTTCGACGAATCGGAGGCCACTTCTCGGGAAGCACTGGCCACCGCGCGGATTGCCCTTGGACAGAAGCACATCATGACGGGCACCATTGCAACCACTCTCGCCAGAACCCTTATCCATCTCCGAAAATTTCCGGAAGCTGAAACGATATTGCGCGAGGTGCTTGACACCTTCGTTGCTACCGTACCTCCAGACCATCAATACATTGCCTCGGCGGAATACTTCCTCGGCGAGGTTCTTCTCGCAACTAGGCGTCCACATGCAGCGGAAAGTGTTCTGACAGCTTCCATGAATCGCTGGAAGCGAAGCGGTGCTCCGCCCTGGCGCGCAATGCGCTCCGCTAGCGCACTTGGCGAAGCGCTATATCGGCAAGGGCTCACTCGCGAGGCCAAGCAATACTTATCTGAGAGCTACCGAGCGCTCTTGGCAGATCCGAGCGCGGATGCCATCGCCAAGAAACAGGCTCGAAAACGCTTCGCAAAGTACGTGGAGATGTCCGAGCCAAGCCACCACGCCGCCCCGGCCACCAAACTCACCGTCGGAACGCTGTAGCGCGTTCAACGCCTCCTGCCCTTCGATTTGCGACGAACGGAGCCTCACGTGCGGTGGATTTCCCCCGATGCTTGCTAGCATCCGTCGCATGAACAGTCCCGATTCGCCTGGCACGATCGATCGACGGACCTTCATGCAGCTCGGCGCAAGCGCCGCCGGTGGCCTGCTCCTCTCCTTACACATCGCCCCCCGACTCGCGCGGGCTGCTTCACCCTCCTCCGCTGATTCCGCCCCCGCAATCGGCCTCTTCGTCCGCATCGAGAAGGACGGCACGACCTTCATCGGTGCCCGCTCTCCCGAAATCGGCCAAGGCGTGAAAACCTCCTTGCCAATGATCATCGCCGAAGAGATGGACGCCGACTGGTCGAAGGTGCGCGTCGAGCAGCTGCCGTTCGGCATCGTGCGCGCAGCCGACGGTACGTTCACCTGGAAGTACGGCGAACAAGGCGCGGGCGGCAGCACGAACATTCCGGACGCGTGGGCCGATCTGCGTCACGCCGGTGCGCGTGTTCGACAGGTCCTGCTCGCCGCCGCGGCGAAGCAGTGGAACGCACCGGCAAGCGAGCTGCACACCGAACCCGGTGTCGTGAAGCACAAGGACGGCCGAAGCATCAGCTACGGTGAGCTCGCGCCGCTCGCCGCAACACTTCCTCTGCCAACCGAACAACCGCCGCTGAAAGACCCGAAGCACTGGCGCATTCTCGGTACGCGCACTCGCGTCGTCGACACCGCAGACATCGTCACCGGCTGCGCACGTTACGGCATCGATTCGACGATGCCCGGGGCGCTGACCGCAGTCATCACTCGCTGCCCGACCTTCGACGGCGAGCTGAAATCATTCGACGCCACCGCCGCGAAGAAAATCGCAGGCGTACGCGACGTCATCGCGCTCCCCGGCCCGAAGCATGGTGAGCCGATCACTGCAAACCTCGCGCCCGGCGTCGCCGTGATCGCAGACAACACCTGGGCAGCACTACAAGGCCAACGAGCGCTCAAGATCGAGTGGACACCTGGCCCTTACGCGACCGAATCCTCAGCCACGCTCGATGCGCAGTGCACTGAACTGTTCAAGGGCACTGGCATCCGAGCTCGCAACGACGGTGACTTCGACGCCGCGCGCGCCGCGGCCGCGCAAGTCATCGAGGCAACGTATCGCATTCCCTTCGTCTCACACTCCCCGCTCGAGCCACAAAATGCGTGCGTCGACGTTCGCAAGGACAGTGTCCTTATCGTGGCACCGCTGCAGATGCCCGGCGGCGCTTCTCGAATCGCCGCGCAGCTCACAGGTATCGATCGCCTGAAGATCGACGTCCGCATGACGCGCGTCGGCGGCGGATTCGGTCGACGCCTCACGAATGACTTCATCGCCGAAGCCGTCATGCTATCGAAGCAAGTCGGCAAGCCGATCAAGCTGCTGTGGACTCGCGAAGAGGACATGCGCCACGACTGGTACCGACCGTTCGGCCAGCATCACTTGATCGCAACACTCGATGCGGACCGACAACTCACAGGCTGGGCACACCGCCTCGCGAGCGCATCGAAATACTACCGGCGCCCGGATGTGAAACCGGAAGACATGTGGACCTCCGAACTCTATCCGAACGACTTCCCCGCGCAGCTGCTCGGCAACGTTCGCATGGAATGGTTCGCGGTCAACTCCGGCATCACGCGCGGCTCGTGGCGCGCGCCCGCGCACACTGCGAACGCATTCGCAGTACAAAGCTTCGTTGACGAGGTCGCGCACGCCACACAACAGGACCCGCTCGCTCTCCGCCTTCGCCTCCTCGGCGAGCCGCGCGAACTGAAGTACGAGCAGCACGGTGGACCGACGTTCAATCCGGGTCGACTCGCCGATGTGCTGCGCCTGGCCGCGCAACGCATCGGTTGGGGTCGCAGTGTGCCGCGAGGTCGTGGCCTCGGCATCGCCGGGCATTTCACTTTCGGCGGCTATGCCGCGCACGCGATGGAAGTGAGCGTGGCCGGCGACGGCAGCTATCGAATCGAACGTTGCGTATGTGCAGTCGATGTCGGCCGGCCGATCAACCGCCTGGGCCTCGAAGCGCAGATGATGGGCGGAACGATCGACGGCATCAGCACCGCGCGCAACCTGGAGATCACCATCAAGGAAGGTCAAGTGATGCAAAGCAACTTCAACGACTACCCGTTGCTGCGCATCGCCGATGCCCCGGACGTCGAAGTTGCAATCGTCGACAGTGAGCGCGACCCGTCCGGTGCGGGCGAGATCGGCCTGCCAACAGCGGCGCCCGCGCTGACCAATGCCATTTTTGCAGCCAGCGGCCACCGCGTGCGGAATCTTCCGATCGGCGCACGACTGCAGATCGCCCAGGAAAGCTGAGAAAACTCGTGTAGCGACTGCTACACTTGCGGCCCCCACCGCAGTGTCGAGCTCTCATGTTCCTGCAGCGCCCACTCTTCCGAGCCGTCCTCCTGTTCGCCGGCGTCCTCGGGCTGTCTGCCTGCGGCGGCAAGTCCGACTCCAATGCCGCGAAGCCGGTGCCGGTGACAACTCGCACGGTCGCAGTGAGTTCCGCGCCCATCGTGCTCGAGGCCGTGGGCCGCACCGAAGGATCGAAAGAAGTCGAGATCCGCGCGCGCGTGTCGGGCATCGTGCAGAAGCGCCTCTACGACGAAGGCTCGTTCGTAAAGGCCGGCGCCCCGCTGTTTCAGATCGAGCGTGCGCCGTTCGAGATCGCGCTTGCGCAAGCAAGGGCTGCCGCCGAACAGGCGGAAGCGACCAACGATCAGGCGCGACGAGAGGCGGATCGCGTCTCGGGCTTGCTCGCAAGCTCCGCTGTCAGCAAACGCGTTGCCGAGGAAGCAGCGACCGCGTATCGATCTGCGACTGCATCGCTGGCTGCCGCGCGCGCAGCGGTTCACGAAGCCGAGCTGAATCTTTCATACACATCCGTCGGCGCGCCGATCGCTGGCGTTACCGGACGCGCGCTTCACTCCGAAGGCAGCCTTGTAACTGCGAACACAGACAGCAGTCTGCTCACGACGATTTCGCAAACGAATCCAGTCTGGGTTCGCTTCGCTCTGTCGGAGTCCGAGCACGAGAGTTTGCGACGCGCCGGCGACGAGAAGAGCACCGTGGAGCTCGTGCTTGCAGACGGCTCGACGTACGGCGACCGCGGCCACTTGAACTTCGCGGGGTCGACCGTCGACCAGTCACTCGGCACTGTCCAACTCCGCGCGGAGTTTCCGAATCCAAAGCTGGCGATTCTCCCCGGCCAATTCGCGACGGTGCGGCTCGACGCCGGTACACAACAGGTCATCACGGTTCCACAGACTGCCGTTCTACAAGGCACTCAAGGCCGCTTCGTGTGGACCATCGGCGCGGATGGCAAAGCCATGCAGCGCGACGTCGAGGTCGGCGATTGGGTTGGCCAGGACTGGATCATCCGCAAGGGATTGAAGGACGGCGACACCGTCATCCTCGACAACCTGATGAAGCTGAATCCTGGCGTCGCCGTTGTCGCACAGGCAGAACAGTCGAACCCGCCGCCCGCCTCCACCTCCGCGGCCAACTGAAATGTTCTCGAAGTTCTTCATCGACCGACCGGTGCTCGCGGGAGTCATCGCGATCATCATCGTGATCGCCGGACTGGTCGCGAGCGCGATTCTGCCGATCGCGCAGTATCCGGACATCGCGCCGCCGACGGTCGTCGTCAATACCAGCTATCCCGGCGCCAGCGCCGAGACCATTGCCAAGACGGTCGCTGCGCCGATCGAAGAGCGACTGTCCGGTGCCGAGCATCTTCTCTACTTCAATTCCAGCTCCTCCTCCACCGGCGATCTGACGATCACGGCGACCTTCGACATCGGCACGAACATCGACACCGCCGTGTTCAACGTCAACAACCGCGTGCAGCTGGCATTGCCTCGACTTCCGGACGACGTGCGGCGCAACGGCGTAACGGTGCAAAAGCGATCGAACGATATTCTGCTGCTGGTAGCACTGGTTTCACCCGACAACACTCGCGACACGCTCTTCCTGTCGAACTACGCAACGATCAATCTGCTCGACGAGCTCAAGCGCGTACCCGGCGTCGCCGACATCGGCGTCTTCGGCGCACGCGACTACTCGATGCGCATCTGGCTGCGACCTGATCGGCTGGCGCAACTCGGCTTGACGGTCAGCGACATCGCCGACGCGCTGCGCGCACAGAACAATCAATACGCCGCCGGCAAGATCGGCGCAGAGCCCGCAATCAAAGGCCAGAGCCTCGTCTACACAGTCACTGCACGCGGGCGCCTGGTCGAGCCACAGGAATTCGGCGAGGTCGTGATCCGCTCGACCGCGGGCGGCGGTGTGCTGCGGCTCAAGGACGTAGCGCGCGTCGAGCTCGGCGCTCAAAGCTATGACACGTACAACTTGCTGTCAGGTAAGCCGTCGATCGGCATGGCCGTGTTCATGCAGTCCGGCGGCAATGCGCTCGAGGTCGCGCAGGCGGTGCGTGACAAGATGAACGAGATGAAGAAGTCGTTCCCGACCGGAGTCGACTTCCAAACGCCGTTCGACCCGACGCGCTATGTGTCCGCCTCGATCGAGGAAGTGACCAAGACGATTCTGGAAGCGGGTGCGCTCGTGATCCTGGTCGTGTTCCTGTTCCTGCAAACGTGGCGCGCGACGCTGATCCCGGTGATTGCAGTGCCCGTGTCGCTCATCGGCACGTTCGCTGGCCTGTGGCTCGTGGGATTCTCGATCAACACGCTGACGCTGTTCGCGATGGTGCTGTCCATCGGCATCGTGATCGACGACGCCATCGTGGTGCTCGAAAACGTCGAGCGCCTGATGCGCGAAGAGAAGATGACGCCGCTCGCCGCAGCCATCGAAGCAATGCGCGAGGTGTCGAGCGCGATCATCGCCATCGTGCTGGTTCTGTGCGCCGTCTTCGTTCCGGTCGCATTCCTCACGGGTATTGCGGGACAGCTCTATCGGCAGTTCGCTGTAACGGTCTCGATCGCCGTCGTCATCTCGGGCTTCACCGCTCTCACGCTGACGCCGACCTTGTGCGCATTGCTGTTGCACGACGAAACTCACGATTCGAAATACTTCCGCTGGTTCAACCGTGCATTCAGCGCAACGACGAATCGCTTTCTCACGAGCGTCGGTCAGGCACTGCAGTACCGCGGACGCGCGCTCGCCATCTTCGCTGGCATCATCGCCCTGGCCGGATTGCTGTTCTGGTATCTGCCGAACAGTTTCGTGCCGCCCGAGGACCAGGGCTACCTGATCGGCAGCGTACAGCTGCCGGACGGTGCGACGTTGGAGCGCACAGGCAAAGTCTCGTCGCAGGTTCAGCAGATGCTGCGGGACTTCCCTGAGTTCGAGTTCGTCAACGTCATCAACGGCAACGATTTCGTCGGCGGCGGCACGAAGAGCAGCTCGGCAACGCTCTTCATCATCCTGAAGCCGTGGAAGGACCGCGACCGCCAGGCGCAGGTCGTCGCGAGAGAATTGAACCAGCGGGCCAGCGGAATTCGCGGCGGCATTGCAGTCGCCTTCAATCCGCCCTCGATCCGCGGCCTCGGCACGGCCGGCGGCTTCGAGGGCTATCTCCAGGCGCGCGGCTCGTCGGATCCGGCGAGACTCGGCCAGGTCCTGAACGAATTTCAGCGGGCGATCGCGGCGGATCCGCGACTTGGCGGCATCAACACCTTCTATCGCGCTTCCGTGCCGCAGCTTCGCGTCGAAGTGGATCGTGAGAAGGCGCTGGCGCTCGGCGTACCTGTATCCGAGGTGTTCGATGCCCTGCAGAGCACGATGAGCGCGCTGTACGTCAACGACTTCAATCTCTACGGCCGCACGTTCCGCGTGCAGATGCAGGCGGAAGCGCCGTTCCGCAACGATCCCAACGATCTCGGCGAGGTCTACGTCCGCTCGACGACGAGCGGCCAGATGATTCCGCTGAAGGCGCTGATCCAGGTGAAGGAAGTCGTCGGCCCCGAGCTGCTCGAACGCTTCAACGGCTATGTCGCAGCTCGATTCAACGGCTCCGGACGCGAAGGCGTCAGCTCGGGCGAAGCGCTCGCCGCCGTCGAGGAAGTCGCAGCAAAAACGCTGCCCGACGGGTTCCAGGTCGCCTGGACCGGCCAGGCATTCCAGGAAAAGCGCACCGGTAGCGCATCCGCGTTCGCGTTCGGTTTCGCGATCGTGATGGTGTTCCTCATTCTCGCGGCCTTGTATGGACGCTGGCTGCTGCCAGTTTCTGTGCTGCTCGCGGTGCCGTTCGCGGTATTCGGCGCGCTCGCGTTCGTCGCGCTGCGAGGCATGGAGAACGACATCTACTTCCAGATCGGCTTGATCGTGCTGATCGGCCTCGCGGCGAAGAACGCGATCCTGATCGTCGAGTTCGCGCACCGTGGCGTACTGGAAGGTAAATCGCCGATCGAAGCCGCCAAGGAAGCGGCGCGTCTGCGCTTCCGTCCGATCGTCATGACCTCGCTTGCTTTCGTGCTGGGTGTCGTGCCGCTCGTGATCGCAACCGGCGCGGGCGCGGCTGCGCGGCAGTCGATGGGCACCGGTGTGTTCGGCGGCATGATCATCGCGACGTTCGTGGCAACCGTATTCGTGCCGCTCTTCTTCGTGTTCGTCGAACGTCGTAAGAAGGAACGCGCCTCGCAATCGAGCGTGCCGGCGCCGGAGCGGCCATGAAACAGGCGCTCCGCCACGATGGCGCGAACGGCAACACGCGCGCACGCCAGCTCGCCGCTCGCCGCGAGCAATTGATCGCCGTCGCAGAGCAGTTGTTCCTGCAGAACGGCTTCGCGAACACGAGCGTCAACGCGATCGTGCGAGAAGCTGGCGGATCGCTAGCGACGCTCTACGCTGAGTTCGGCAGCAAGGAATCACTGTTCGAGTCGGTGCTCAGCGAACGCGCCGCGCGATTCTTTCCAGAGGAAAGCTCAGTGCCGAAGCAATCGCTCGACGCGCAAACAGAACTGCGCGCGCTCGCGACGCAGATGCTGAAGCGGATGTTGTCCGACGACGGCCTCGCCGTGTATCGCCTCGCTGTGCATGAAGCGCCGCGCTTCCCGGCGTTGCGCAAGGCGTTGCTCGAAGTCGGAATGCCTGGGTTGCTCGATCGGACTGCGAGTTATCTGCAAACGGTGGCGGATCGCGGCGCGTTGAAGATCGAGAGATCGACGCAGGCAATGCAGCTCGCTGCGAGCAGGTTCATCGCGTTAGTGCAGGGACAGATTGTGTTCAGCGCCGCGTGCGGTGGGGTGATGAGTGCGCGCACGCGGAGCGCGCATGTGAATGAGGCGGTGGATGCGTTTTTGAAAATGTATGGGGAGTCGGGCTGAAGCCCGACCTACAGCCTGACAACAAGCATCGGATTGTTATCTGCGCAGGATGCGCAGGACTTCTTCGAGCTCGGTGCGGATCTGGCGCACGATCTGTTGCGCTTGCGTGAGATCGTCGCGCGCTTCGTCGCCTTGCAGGCGATTGCGGGCGCCGCCGATCGTGAAACCCTGTTCGTACAGCAGGCTCCTGATCTGACGGATCACCAGCACATCCTGGCGCTGGTAGTAACGACGATTGCCGCGGCGCTTCACGGGCTTCAGCTGCGGGAACTCCTGCTCCCAGTAGCGCAGGACGTGCGGCTTGACCCCGCAAAGATCGCTCACTTCACCGATGGTGAAGTAGCGCTTGCCAGGGATCGGGGGCAGCTCGCTGTTATTGCCTGCTTCCAGCATACGCCTCGACTCGTGCTTTCAGTTTTTGTCCCGGTCGAAACGTCACAACGCGGCGAGCGCTGATGGGAATCTCCTCGCCCGTCTTCGGATTACGACCCGGTCGCTGGTTTTTATCACGCAAATCGAAGTTGCCGAATCCGGATAGCTTCACCTGCTCGCCGGTAGAGAGCGAGGCACGCAGCTCTTCGAAGAACAGATCGACGAGCTCCCGGGCTTCGCGCTTGTTCAAACCGAGTTGGTCGAACAATGCCTCGGCGATCTCCGCTTTCGTCAGTGCCATATGTTTATTTATCCCGGATCGTGGCGTTCAGCTTGAGCGTCAGTTGTTCGATGACCCGCGCCACGAGGGCGTCGGCTTCGCTATCGGTCAGGGTGCGGGAAGTATCCTGCAATTGCAGACCTAAGGCTATGCTTTTCTTGCCTTTCTCGAACTGTCGCCCGCGATAGACAGAGAGCACCGTCAGGTCTTGCAGAAGGGCGCCAGCGGCTTCGCGGACGCGGTCCAGCAGCGCCTGCACCGCCAAGGCTTCGTCGACGATCACCGCAATATCGCGGCGGATGGCCGGGTATTTGGAGATCTCGGCGAAGACAGGGATATCACGACTCAGGCCCGCCGCGGTTTCGATCTCGAAGACGAACACCGGATATGTCAAATCCAGACGGCGTGAGTGCTCTGGATGCAGCGCGCCCAGCCACCCTACGGAACGCTCACCGCGCCAGATGCGCGCCGACTGTCCCGGATGCAAAGCTGGATGTCGCTCGGGCACGAAGCGGAATTGCGCGGGCGCGCCAGTGAGATCGAGCAATGCTGCGACGTCTGCCTTCACGTCGAAGAAGTCGATCTTCGTCGCCTCGGCGCCCCACTGCTCCGGCAATGCCGAGCCCGCGACAACGGCCGCGATCACTTCGGTTTCGGCGCCATCGGTGCCGGCATAGTGGCGACCGATTTCGAACAGACGCACGCGCGTCTGTTGTCGACGCTGATTGCTACCGAGCGCTTGCAGCAAGCCAGGCCAGAGGGACGTGCGCATCACCGCCAACTCGGCCGAGATCGGATTCGCCAGCGCGAATGCCGCGCCGGGCAGCAGTTGCGCCTGCGCCGCCGGCTCGGTGAACGAATACGTAATTGCTTCCTGGTAGCCGCGGTCGACCAGCAGATCGCCTGCGCGCTCGTTGCGGACGCGAGTTTCGGTCCACGGCTGCATGCGCTGCGCGGCGATTTCATTCTGCTCGGGAATGTTGTCGAAGCCGTAGAGCCGTGCGACTTCCTCGATCAGGTCTTCTTCGATGCTGATGTCGAAGCGCCAGCTCGGCGGAGTCACGGACCAGGCCGGTGCGGCGCCTTCGACCTTCATGCCAAGCCGGGTCAAGCAATCCGCAACGATGTCAGCAGCCAGCGGTGCGCCAAGCACGTGCTGCACGCGCTGATGGCGAACGCGAATTGCACCGCGCGCCGGGTATTGCTCAGGCGTGCGCGTGATCTCGAGCGGACCAGGCGTGCCGCCGGCACATTCCAATAGCAGCTGCGTAGCGCGCTCGATCGCGCGCTCCTGCAATTCAGGATCCACGCCGCGCTCGAATCGCTGCGAGGCATCCGTAATCAAGCCGTAACGACGACCGCGCGCGACCACAGAAGGATGGAAGAACGCACCTTCCAGCAACACGTCCTTCGTCTCGTCGCCGATACCGGAATCCTCACCGCCCATTACTCCGCCCATGCCCAGCAGCGTGCGCTCGTCGGCAATCATCAGTGTGTCCGGTGTCAGTTCGACGACGCGGCCATCGAGCATCTTCAGCGTCTCGCCCGCGCGCGCGTAGCGCACGATGATCGACCCGTTCAACTTGTTGAGGTCGTATGCGTGTAGCGGCTGACCGAGCTCGAGCATCACGTAGTTGGTGATGTCGACGACGGCGCTGATCGGACGGAGTCCGGCACGACGCAGTCGCTCCTGCATCCAGAACGGCGATTTCGCGCCCGCACGAATGCCACGGACGACGCGGCTGCCAAACTTCGGGCACGCGGCGCCGCCTTCGAGCCGCACCGGGAAGCGTTCGTTCGATTGCGCGTCGACAGGCTTCATCGCAAGCGGATGCAGCGCCCGCTTACGCAACGCGGCGACTTCGCGCGCAACGCCGGCGACGCTCATGCAGTCGCCGCGATTGGGTGTGAGATTCACTTCGAAAATCGTATCGTTCAGGCCCAGTGCCGCGATCAGATCCTGGCCGGGTTGCAGCACGCTCGGCAGATCGAACAATCCGGACGCGTCCTCGCTCAAGCCCAGCTCACGCGCCGAGCACAGCATTCCGGAAGACTCGACGCCGCGCAGCTTCGCCTGCTTGATCTCCATCCCGTTCGGCAACTTCGCGCCAATGAGCGCGAGCGGCGCCTTCATGCCGACGCGAACGTTCGGCGCGCCGCAGACGATCTGCAACTCTTCGCGGCCATTCCACACGCTGCAGACGTTGAGCTTTTCAGCATCGGGATGACGCGTCACCGACTTCACTTCGCCGACTACGACATTCGCGAGCGGCGGCGCCGCCGGCTGTATCGCTTCGATTTCGAGTCCGACCATCGTGAGCGCGTGCGCCAGCCCGCGCACATCGCTGCCCGTGTCCGCCCACTCGGCCAACCATTGCAGGCTGATCTTCATCAGGAGAACTGCCTGAGGAAGCGCAAATCGTTCTCGAAGAACAAGCGCAGATCGTTGACGTCATAGCGCAGCATCGTGAGTCGGTCGATGCCGAAGCCGAATGCGTAGCCGGTGTAGCGTTCGGAATCGACGCCCACTGCTCGCAGCACGTTGGGATGCACGACGCCGCAGCCCGCAACTTCGAGCCAGCCAGTCTGCTTGCACACACGACAGCCAGTGCCGCCGCACGCGACGCACGAAATATCAACCTCGGCAGACGGCTCGGTGAACGGAAAATAGGACGGACGCAGCCGCATGCCGACGTCCTTCTCGAAAAACTCTTGCATGAAGCCGTGCAGCACGGCCTTCAGGTTCGCGAAGCTGATGCCCTCGTCGACCACCAGCCCTTCGAGCTGATGAAACATCGGCGTGTGCGTCATATCGGAATCGCAGCGATAGACGCGGCCGGGCGCGATGATGCGCACTGGCGGCTTGTGCGCCTGCAGATAGCGCACCTGCACCGGCGACGTATGCGTCCGCAGCAGACGTCCGTCGCCGAAATAAAACGTGTCATGCATCGCCCGCGCCGGATGATCCGCGGGAATGTTCAGCGCTTCGAAGTTGTGCCAGTCGTCTTCGATCTCCGGACCGTCGGCGACCGTGAAGCCGCCACCGCGAAAGATTTGTTCGATGCGGCGGCGCGAACGCGTGACGGGATGCAATCCGCCGACGGTCTGGCCGCGACCTGGCAACGTGACATCCACGGTGTCGCTGGCGAGCTGCGCCGCGAGCTGCTCGTTTTCGAGCTCAGCGCGACGCGCGTCCAGCGCCGTGGTCAGCGCTTCCTTGGCTTCGTTGATCTTCGCGCCCGCAGCCTTGCGTGCCTCGTGGTCCATCGACCCGAGCGACTTGAGCTGCGCGGTGATCTCGCCCTTCTTGCCCAGAAGGCGAACGCGAATCTGCTCCAATTCCTCGATGCGGGCCGCGCGCGCGATCTGCGCGCGCGCGGCCTCAACGAGCGATTGCATTTAGGCAGCCTGCTTCAACAGGCTGTCTTTTGCCTTCTGCGCGATCACGCCGAATGCCGCCGGATCGTTCATCGCGATGTCGGCCAGCACCTTGCGGTCGATCTCGAGTCCCGCCAGGTTGAGCCCGGCGATCAGCTTGCTGTACGACAAGCCGTGAACGCGCGCTTCAGCGTTGATGCGCGTGATCCACAGCGAGCGCATCGTGCGCTTGTTGGTCTTGCGATCGCGGTAAGCGTACTGGCCGGCCTTGATGACCGCCTGCTTCGCCGCGCGGAAAACCTTGCGACGGGCGTTGTAGTAGCCCTTCGCTTTCTTGAGGATCTTCTTGTGACGGGCGCCAGCAATGACGCCTCTCTTAACGCGTGCCATCTGTCATCTCCTCAATGATTCGGAAGCAGCTGATCGAGCCGCACCAGATCCTGTTTCGCCACCATGCTCGGCGCGCGCAGCTGACGCTTACGCTTGCTCGGCTTCTTGGTGAGGATGTGACGACGATGGGATTGGGCTCGTTTGAACCCTTTGGCAGTCTTGCGAAAACGCTTCGCCGCTGCCCTGTTGGTCTTCAACTTGGGCATAACAACTCCGAGCCGGATTAGGGCTCTCTCTTGATTTAGCCCGTGGGGTGCAAGCACCTTGGGGCGGGACAACGCTCTTGCGAGCGCTGCTCACTTTTTATGTCGGGCCGAAGCCCGACTGCTCGGGCCTACTTCTTCTTCGGCCCGAACATCATCACCATCTGCCGCCCTTCCATCAGCGGGTTCTGCTCGATCTGCGCATACGGCGCCAGATCTGCCGAGACCCGCTGCAGGAGCTCGCGGCCGACTTCCTGATGTGCCATTTCACGGCCGCGGAACCGCATGGTTACCTTGGCCTTGTCGCCTTCCTGCAGGAAGCGGATCAGGTTACGCAACTTCACCTGATAGTCGCCCTCTTCCGTACCCGGGCGAAACTTCACTTCCTTGATCTGAATCTGCTTCTGCTTGCGCTTCGCTGCGTGCGCCTTCTTGTTCTGCTCGAACAGGAATTTGCCGAAGTCCATGATGCGACAGACCGGCGGATCGGCGGTGGGCGACACCTCGACCAGATCCAGTTCGGCAGTCTGTGCCATCTGCAGTGCTTCGAAACGAGTGATCACGCCGACCTGATGGCCCTGGGCATCGATCACACGCAACTTCGGCGAACTGATCTCTTCGTTACGCCGAACGCGCTTAGCAATAGGAGCAGCGATACGTCATACCTCCAAAACAATCCGGCCGCGGCTCGCGACTTCCTGGGCAAGCCTCTGAGCGATGGTGTCCACCGACATCGCTCCAAGGTCTTTGCCACTGCGCGTGCGCACGGCCAGGGAATTTGAACCTGCTTCGCGATCGCCAGCGACCAGAAGGTACGGGACGCGCTGCAGTGTGTGCTCGCGGATCTTAAAGCCCACCTTCTCATTGCGCAAGTCGGCGGCGACTCGAAGCCCCTGATTTTTCAGGCTTTCGGTCACTTTTAGTGCGTATTCGGCTTGATTGTCCGTGATGTTGAGGACCACAGCCTGCACCGGCGCGAGCCAGGCCGGGAGCTTGCCGGCGTGGTGCTCGATCAGGATGCCGATGAAACGCTCCAGCGAACCGAAGATGGCCCGGTGAAGCATGATCGGCGTGCGCTTGTCGCTGTGGTCGTCGATGTAGTGGGCGCCGAGCCGCCCGGGCATGTTCAGGTCGACCTGCCAGGTGCCGCACTGCCAGTCGCGGCCGATCGCGTCCTTCAGTACGAACTCCAGCTTCGGCCCGTAGAAGGCGCCCTCGCCCTTGTTCAGCGTGAATTCGACACCGGCGGCACGGGTCGCGTCCTGCAGCGCCTGCTCGGCGCGATCCCACACGTCATCGCTGCCGACGCGCTTTTCCGGGCGATCCGAGAACTTCACCCGCACGTCGTCGAAGCCGAAATCGCGATAGATCGAGAGCAGCAGGTGGATGCCGCGCACGCTCTCCTCGACCAGCTGGTCTTCGGTGACGAATACGTGGGCGTCGTCCTGCGTGAAAGCCCGCACCCGCATCAGTCCGTGCAGCGCACCCGACGGCTCATAGCGGTGGACCTTGCCGAACTCCGCGAAGCGCAGCGGCAAGTCCCGATAACTGCGCAGACCCTGATTGAAGATCTGCACGTGCCCCGGGCAGTTCATCGGCTTGATCGCGTAGACGCGCTCGTCCGGCGTCTTCGTCAGGAACATGTTCTCGCCGAACTTCTCGAGGTGACCGGAGCGGCGCCACAACTCGGCGTCCATGATTTCCGGCGCATTCACTTCCTGGTAGCCGGCGTCGCGCTGCTTGTCGCGCATGTATGCGATCAGCGCCTGGAACATCGTCCAGCCCTTCGGATGCCAGAAAACGGCACCCGGCGCCTCTTCCTGGAAGTGGAACAGGTCCTGTTCCTTGCCGAGCTTGCGGTGATCCCGCTTCTCGGCCTCTTCCAGACGCGTCAGGTAGGCCTTGAGCTGCTTGTCGTCCGGCCAGGCGGTGCCGTAGATGCGCTGGAGCATCTCGTTGCGAGAGTCGCCGCGCCAATACGCGCCCGCGATCTTCATCAACTTGAAGGCGCGCAGCTTGCCGGTGCTCGGCACGTGCGGGCCGCGGCACAGGTCGACCCAATCGGACTGGCCGTAAAGGCTGATCTGCTCGTTGGCGGGAATGCTGGCGATGATCTCGGCTTTGTAGATCTCGCCCTGGTCGCGGAAGAACTTCACGGCCTCGTCGCGGGGCATGACCCGCCGCGCGACCTTGTGGTCGGCCTTCGACAGCTCGCGCATCCGCTCTTCGATCGCAACCAGATCGTCCGGCGTGAACGGGCGCTTGTAGGCGAAATCGTAGTAGAAGCCGTCTTCGATCACCGGGCCGATCGTCACCTGCGCGTCCGGATACAGCTGCTTCACGGCCTGCGCCAGCAGGTGCGCGGTGGAATGCCGGATGACTTCGAGGCCTTCGGGGTCCCGGTCCGTGACGATGGCCAGCCGCGCGTCGCGATCGATTAGGTACGAGGTATCGACCAGCTTGCCGTCGACCTTCCCCGCCAGCGCCGCTTTGGCCAAACCCGGGCCGATATCGGCCGCTACCTTCTCGATCGAGACGGGTTCGGAATACGTGCGTTGACTACCATCAGGCAGGGTGATGACTGGCATAGGGATACGAAGTGGTGGGCGCTACAGGGATTGAACCTGTGACCCCTTGCTTGTCGAGCAAGTGCTCTACCGCTGAGCTAAGCGCCCCGAAAAGGCGGGGAAGGATAGCGGTGGGCTCTCGGAGAGGCAAGGGAAACCCGGCAAGTCAGGGGGTTACGCGGCGTCCAGCGAAGAATGCCTGCGTCACTTTCGTGCCCCGAACGGCCTCGGACGTCGACTCTGGTGTCAGCCGACGGTCCAGCACGATCAGGTCCGCGGCCTTGCCCGGCGCGAGCGAGCCGATCTCGGCCTCCCGTCCGAGCAGGCGCGCGGCGTTGATGGTGTAGGCGTGCAACAGCTCGTCCAGCGTCAGTCTCTCCTTCTCATTCAGAACTCCGCGCACCGGCTCCTCGGGATTGGTGCGCGACATTCCGGTCGCCATCGCCTCAAACGGATTGAAGCTGGTCACGTCCCAGTCGCTGCCACCGGCGACGGTCCCGCCTGCCGCCAGCACGGAGTGCGCCGGATAGATGCGTTGTTGACGATCCGCACCTATATACGGCAGCAATGCGTCGACGCTGTAGTTGTCGGGCAGCGCCCAGAACAATTGGAACGATGCGATCACGCCGAGTTGCGCGAAGCGCGGCAAGTCCGCGGGATCGATCGACTGCAAGTGAGCAATGCTGTAGAGCTGCTTGCTGCCGGCGGCACGCGCAGCTTCGACTGCATCGAGCGTCTCGCGCACGGCCGCATCTCCGATCGCGTGCACGTGAACGTTGAAACCTGCCGTCGCAGCACGCTGGAAGAACTGTTTCATCGCGCGATCTTCGATGTACAGCCGGCCGTGCGACGTGCCGGGCTTGCCATCGGCCTTGTTGTAGGGCTCGAGCATTGCGGCGGTCTGCGTCGGATACTCCATCACTCCGTCCGCGAACAACTTGATGAAGTCGGCGCGCAACAGCTGTTCGCCAGCGACACTGCGTCGCAGTCCATCGAGTCGCGCGAACTCCGCGTCGGTCGCATCGCCGTCGCTGCCAAGCGCGATGGAGACACGCGCGGTCAGCGCTTGCTGATGTGCCAACTCAAGGTATGTGGCCACGGTCTCCGCGCTGGTATTCGCTTCCAGATAACTCGTGATGCCCGCGGCGTGCAGCAGCGGCAGGACTTCGCGCAAAGCCTGCAATCGTTTCTCGGGTGTCGGCTTGTCCAGCGACGACGTTACCGGGCCAAGCGCCCCGTCGACCAGAAAGCCCGTCGGCTCGCCCGACTTGTCACGCTCGATGCGGCCGTCCGGCGGATCCATCGTGTCGCGCGTGATGCCGGCGATCGCCAGCCCCTTGCTGTTCACCCAGCCCGTGTGCCCGTCTGCACCGTATAGAAACAGCGGCCGGTCCGACACGATCGCGTCCAGCCCTTTGCGGTCCGCGCTGAATCCCGCGCTGTTTACTTCGCTGACGACGAGCCAGCCCGTACCCGGCTCCTTCGCTACGCACTGGCGGATCACCTTGCCTGCGACTTCAACCGTGAGCTGCTTGTCCTCGAGGCTGCAACCGCCGAGGCCCAATGCGCCCTCTGCCGCATGAATGTGGCTGTCGATCAGCCCCGGCAGCACCGTCATCCCCTCGGCATGGACGACCTGGGTCTTCGGGCCGATGCGCGGCTTGGCACCGGCATCATCGCCGACGTAGACGATCTTGCCGTCCCGCACCGCCAGCGCAGTCGCGTGCGCGGCAGCGGCATCCATGGTCTGAATATCCCCTTCCAGGATGACGAGATCAGCCGCGTCTTGCGCCGGCTGCCTGCTGCATCCGGACAGCAACGCCAGCAGCACACAGGCGCCGCTAAGCAAGGATCTGATCATGAGGCGTCCTCGACAGTTCGTTCGATGTTTGTTATGCCTGCGCCCTATGATCCTCTTCCATCGAAGCCTGCGCTACGTCGCTGCGTCCGCATTGCTCATCCTTGCTGCCAGCTGTGCACGCGAGGCGACGACCAGCGTTTCCACCGAATCGCAGTGACACAGCTTGTAGATGTATTCGTTGTACTCGTCGTCGCCGCTCGCCCGCAGCACGACGAAATCACCACCGCCGCCGCTCTTGCCCATGTGCTCATAGTTATAGTCGACGTCGTCGCCGCCGCCTTGCAGGACCAGCAGACCTTTGGAGGGCCGCTGCACATCCGCCGCGTTACCCGTGAGGTAGTAGCGATACGCGTGCTTGGCCTGAGGCTCAGCTGCCGCAGCGACGAAACTCAAGTGAAGGAGAACGCACGCGAGACCGATCGCTGCATGACGCATTGCTGTCAGCCTGTGAGGCCGAGTTTCACTTTGGGTTAGCGACGGCTGGCTGCACTGCTCGGCTGCTGCGGAATCTTCTTCCGTTCCCCGAGTGTCTCGCCGAAGAAACCGGTCATTTCCTGCCAAAGCTTCAGCCACGTGCTGTGCAGGACGAAGCCATGTGCCTCTCCCGGCACGAGGATCGTCCGCACGTCGACGGACCGCGCCCGCAGCTTCTGCGTCAGATCCACGGTTTCTGCCACGTCCACGTTCGCGTCCATGTCGCCGCTGAACAGCAGCACGGGCGAGCGCCACTGATCGACGGCCGCGAGCGGCGACGAGGCAAACGCCCGCGCCCGCGTCTGCTCGGAAACGCCGAAAAAATCGGAGGGGTTCAGGTGGTACGCCCGTGGCGAGGGCCAGCTCCAGTCAAAAACGCCGTGGACGGCGACGCCAGCGGCGAACAGGTCCGAGTTGCGGGCCAAGGCCTGCGCCGTGAGCAGTCCGCCATAGGATCCGCCCCAGATGCCGATTCGGCCTGGGTCGACGTCGGGTCGCTTCGCGAGCCAGCGCCCTGCCGCGACTACATCGCGGTACTCGGACGCGCCGTCCCAGCCTCTGTTTTCAGCTTCGCGGAAGCTGCGGCCATAGCCGACGCCGGATCGATAGTTGATGCTCAGCACGACGTAGCCGAGATCCGCCAAGCGACGGTTCATCGCGTAGGTGCGCGCGTAGTACTCCGAGAAGTGGAAGGCCGGGAACATCTGCCGCGGCGGCCCGCCGTGCACGAAAATCAGCGCCGCATTCGCGCCCTTGGTGCGAGGCAGAAAGAGCTGCGCGGGCACCGAGATGCCGTCCTCCGCTTGTAGCGTCACGACCTGCGGAGCTGCCGCCTGAAACGGCTCCGCGTACCCGTACCCCGACGGCACTTCACGCAGCAAGACCTTGCCGGTTTTCAGATCCAGAACACGCGGCAATGGAGCTGCATCGGCATCGCCGCCCGTGAATAGAACGAGCTTCTCCTGCGCGGCGGCAGCATTCGCAATGACGACGTCTTTCGTCGCGATAGGCCGCGACGCGTGCGTTTTGACATCGACGATCGACGCTTGCCGTGTGTGCAGGTCGGAACAGTTGTGGATGACGAACAGCTCTGTCGCACCAACCGCCTCGCTTTCGGCGACTTCGCAGTTCGCAGGAGTGAGCGCTACCGCCTCTGCGCCCGCGGTCGCGACCGCATACAGCCGGCCCCATCCATCGTGCTCGGAATAGAAAACGACGCGATCGTTTCCAACCCAACGCAACGCCGAGTCTGGATCTTCCAGGCTTCCCGAAGCGGGGCTCGACGTCTGCCACAGCATCTTGGACACGCCGCTGTGTGCATCGACGACTTTGACCGCGAGCGGCTCGCTCGCCGTCTTGTTGTACTTGCGCGTGTGCTCACGCCCCGGAAGTTGGAGATACGCAAGCTGCTTCCCATCGGGCGACCACATCGGCGATGCCGCTCGGTCAGGACCTGTGACGATCCACTGGACGCGATCGTCGCCTGGTCGATAGAGACCGACGAATGCATAACCGCCACGATCCTGCACGAAGGCGATGGCGCTGCTATCGGGCGACCATTGGATGTCAGCGAACTTCGCGCCGCCTGTAATGCTCGCTGGCGCGGCTGATTCGCCGGTGTTGGCGATGAATAGATCCTTCTCGTGCCGATACAGCAGTCGCGTGCCATCGGGCGAGAAGATTGGATTAAAGCCCGGTCCGAGCCGACGCGCAGTAGCGCCGCCAGCAGTCGATATCACCCACACTGCCGGCCCAACCGGTGCAAGCAGATTCGTCGGGTTGTACGGCTGCTCACCGCCGAACGCGTTGCCCGTCGTGTACGCGACGAATTTCCCATCCGGCGACAGCACGACATCTGTCGGCGGCTGGCTGTCGCCATCTTCGACGGAAAGCAGCGTCTGCGGCGCGAACTTCGGCGCCTGGGCATAGCGAAGTTGCGTCCGACCGCCTTGCCGAATCAGCCACGCGAAGGCCGCACCGTTCTGCGCCGCGACGGTTTGCGTCGCGAGCGGAAACTCCATGAACTGCTGCTCACTCGTTGCAGCCTGCGACTGATCGAACAGCACCAGGGCGGCCAGCGCGACCGCTGCAATTATTCTCATACGCACTCTCTACCCTGCTTTTTCGTCGGGCAACCCGAACGCCGCGTTGCGCAGCTTGTGCACTTGGTCGCGTAAGCGCGCCGCTTGCTCGAACTCCAGATTCCGCGCGTGCTTGAACATCTCCTGTTCGAGCTTCTTGATGCGTCGGATGACCTGATCCGGCGTCAGCGACGAATAATCTTCGGCCGGCTCTGCGATCTTGCGCAGCGGACCGCGCGGACTGTCCGAGTACGCGCCCTCGAGGATGTCTGCGACGCCTTTCTTGATGCCACGCGGCGTGATGCCGTGCTGCTCGTTGAACTCCAGCTGTTTGCGACGACGCCGGTTGGTCTCTTCGATCGCGCGCTGAATCGAGCCGGTCTCGCGATCGGCGTACAGAATCGCCCGCCCGTTGATGTGACGCGCCGCGCGACCGATCGTCTGAATCAGCGAATTCTCCGAGCGCAGGAAGCCTTCTTTGTCCGCGTCGAGAATTGCCACCAGCGACACCTCGGGCATGTCGAGACCTTCGCGCAGCAGGTTGATGCCGACGAGCACATCGAACTTGCCCAGGCGCAAGTCGCGAATGATCTCCATGCGCTCGACGGTGTCGATGTCGGAGTGCAGGTAGCGCACCTTCACGCCGTGCTCGTCGAGATATTCGGTGAGATCTTCCGCCATGCGCTTGGTGAGCGTCGTGATCAGCACTCGCTCGCCGCGCTCCACGCAGATCTTGATCTCGGACAGCACGTCGTCGACCTGCGTCCGCACGGGTCGCAACTCGACCTCCGGATCGACCAGGCCGGTCGGTCGCACGAGCTGCTCGACCACTTGTCCGGATCGCTGCAGCTCGTAGGGTCCAGGCGTCGCCGAGACGAAGATGATCTGCGGCGCAAGCTTCTCCCACTCGTCGAACCGCAGCGGCCGATTATCGAGCGCCGACGGCAACCGAAACCCGTACTCGACCAGCGTCTCTTTGCGCGAGCGATCGCCGCGATACATCGCACCGAGCTGCGGGATCGTCTGGTGACTCTCGTCGACGACCAGCAGCGAGTTGTCCGGCAAGTAGTCGAACAAGCACGGCGGCGGCTCGCCAGACGCGCGGCCCGACAGATACCGCGAGTAATTCTCGATGCCGTTGCAGTACCCGACTTCGCGAATCATCTCGATATCGAACCGCGTGCGCTGCTCCAGTCGCTGCGCTTCGAGCAACTTGCCACCGTTCTTGAGCTCGTTCAGTCGCTCGTGCAGCTCGTCGCGAATCTGATCGACAGCCGTGACCAGTCGCTCGCGCGGCGTCACATAGTGCGTCGAAGGAAACACTGTGAACCGCGGCACCTTGCGCTTGATCTCGCCCGTGAGCGGATCGAACAGCAGCAGCGAATCGACTTCGTCATCGAACAGCTCGACACGCAGCGCTTCGCGCTCGGACTCGGCGGGGAAGATGTCGATCACATCACCGCGAACCCGATACGTGCCTTGCGTGAGATCGAGTTCGTTGCGCTTGTACTGCATGTCCGCAAGACGCCGCAGCATCTTGCGCTGATCCATCCGATCGCCGCGCGACAGGTGCAGCACCATCGACAAGTACGCTTCCGGATCGCCGAGGCCGTAGATCGCCGAAACCGTCGCGACGATGATCGCGTCCGACCGCTCGAGCAGCGCCTTGGTCGCGGACAAGCGCATCTGCTCGATGTGCTCGTTGATCGAGGAATCCTTCTCGATGTAGGTGTCGGAGGAAGGAACGTAGGCTTCCGGCTGATAGTAGTCGTAGTAGGAGACGAAGTACTCAACCGCGTTGTGCGGGAAGAATTCCTTGAATTCGCCGTAGAGCTGCGCCGCCAGCGTCTTGTTGTGTGCGAGCACGAGCGTGGGGCGCTGCACTTCCTGGATTACGTTCGCGATGCTGAAGGTTTTGCCGGATCCCGTTACGCCCAGCAGCGTCTGGTGCGTGAGGCCCGAGCGCAGGCCATCCACCAGGCCTGCGATCGCCTGCGGCTGATCGCCGGCCGGATTGTAATCGCCGGTCAGAGCGAATCCGGTTGCGGTGGTATCGGTCATGAGAAACAATTCCCGCGTCGTCGAAAATCTTCGGAAGCGGTGTCCTGTGAGTCTACCAGTTTCAAAACGCGTCCAGCGCGTCAAGCCCTCCCCCACTGTCGCGCTCACCGGCCGCGTCGCGCAGCTCAAAGCGGAAGGCAAAGACATCATCGGCCTCGGCGCCGGCGAGCCGGATTTCGACACGCCTGCGCACATCGCGGACGCCGGCGTCGATGCGATTCGCACTGGCCAGACGCGCTACACGCCGGTCGAAGGCACTGCCGAGCTCAAGGACGCAATCATCGCGAAGTTCAGACGCGAGAACGGCCTCGACTACGCGCGCAAGCAGATCCTCGCGTCGAGCGGCGCGAAGCAGACGATCTTCAATTTGATCCTGGCCGTGATCGATCCGGGCGACGAGGCGGTGATCCCCGCGCCGTACTGGGTCTCGTATCCGGACATGGTGCTGCTAGCGGACGGCGTGCCGGTTACTCCATATGCGGGTGCGGATCAGGGTTACAAGATCACGCCGGCGCAGCTCGAAGCGGCCATCACGCCGAAAACGCGGCTATTCATATTAAATAGTCCCAGCAACCCGACCGGCGCCGCCTACACGCGGGCCGAGTTGCGTGCGCTGGGCGAAGTGCTGATGAAGCATCCGAAGATCGTCATCTGCACCGACGACATGTACGAGCACATCTACTGGGCCGATGAGCCGTTCGTCAGCTTCGCGAACGTCTGCCCGGAACTGTACGACCGCGTCGTGACGACGAACGGCGTGGCTAAGTCATACGCGATGACTGGCTGGCGTCTCGGCTACTGCGGCGGGCCCGTCGAAATCGTGACCGCGATGGCGACGATCCAGGGTCAGAGCACCTCGAATCCGTCATCGATTTCGCAGAAGGCAGCGGCCACCGCGCTCAACGCCGATCAGTCGTGCGTGCGCGAGATGAACAAGCACTTCAAACAGCGTCACGACTTCATCGTCGCGGGTCTCAACAAACTCCCGGGCGTGTCGTGCCTGAAAGGCGCCGGCACGTTCTACGCGTTCGCGAACGTCGAGAAGGCGATGAACATCGTCGGCGTGAAGGATGACAACGCGTTCGCCGAGCACTTGCTGACGCACGGCGGCGTCGCAGTCGTTCCCGGCAGCGGATTCGGTGCACCCGGACACATGCGTCTGTCATTCGCATGCAGCATGCAGACGCTCGAGGAAGCACTGCGTCGAATGGAAAAGACGCTGCGCGCCGCACAAGCCGCCTAGTAGCACGCTGTTGGTCGGGCTTCAGCCCGACTCCTATTTAACCGCTGCTCAACATTATGAGCAGCGGACGGACAATCTCTTAAGGGACTGTCTGCCCTCCTCTGCGGGCTCCCGCTGGCAGCCCCCGTACACTCCTGGGCGTAAGGTGTCGCCCGCTCGATAACCACTACGGAAAGATGAAGGGCCCCATGCACAGCCAGCCGACGCGGCAGATCCGGCCGATCCGCCCGTTCTCCGAATACGCCCTGCAGGTCTGGACGATGGTTGCGCGCCACGGCATGACGCCCGCCCAGGCCGCGCGCCAGCTGGAAACGAGCACCGGACGCGTCGAGCGCATCGTCGTCGGGGTCAGCCGCCGCAACGCCAGCCGCTGGTAAGCGCCGGATTTCCCCCGATTTCCTTGACACCGCAGAGCCCGATTACGCAAAATCGCGCGCCTTCCGATCTTCCTGCCGTTCCCCGGTAGCTCAGTGGTAGAGCGTTCGGCTGTTAACCGATTGGTCGCTGGTTCGAATCCGGCCCGGGGAGCCATCCAGAGACGGTCTATTCCGATTACATAGGTAACGGTTTATTCCGGAGACATGGGTAACACCTGTGCCTCGAAGGGATTCGGCGCGCATTCAACGCGCCCGGTCTCGTGACATTCGACTCGCAACCAATCTGCACCGGGCACGTCTCCCGGAAACGTCGAAGTCACATTACTCCGCCAGTGTCTTGCGCACTTGAGGATTGCGACGGACACGCTCTGCGACGAGATTGGTCACGCTGTCAACGACGCCTCGACGCTAGCTGCAACTCCTGTGCGCCGACGTGCCGCTCAGGCTGGCGGCCATCGTCACGAGCTCGGCAAAGGAGGCTGCGCACATCTTGCGCATCATCTTGCCGCGATGCGCCTTCACCGTGATCTCGGAGATGCCGAGCTCGCCGCCGACTTGCTTGTTCAACCGGCCGACGACGACCAGACTCATGACTTCACGCTCGCGCCGGCTGAGCGATTCGTAGCGTTCCTGAAGAGCCTGGATCTGTATCAGCTGTCGCTGCGCCGCTTCGCTGCGTTCCAGGGCGCCGCAGATCGTGTCCAGCAGCACCTCGAGCGGGACTGATTTCGGGAGGAATTCGAACGCTCCGCCCTTCATTGCCAGCACCGTTGCCTGGATGTCAGCACGTCGGCTCGTGAAGATGACGGGCATGTCGACTCGATCGGCCACCCGCCTTTGCAGATCGAGCCCGCTCGAGCCCGGCAGATCGAGTTCCACGAGCAGGCAGTTCGGCGTCCTCGCGCGCTCCTGCGCGAGGAACTCCTCAGCCGAGGCTGCCGTTCTCGGCTCCCATCCGCCGGAGCGAACCACCACCGCCAGTGCGTTGCGCACGGATTCGTCACCGTCGACGATGAACACGACCGGGGTTGTAGGCAACTCATACCGACGCTGTCCAGGGCAGGTGTGCTTGAGATACATGACTGATCACCTCGTAGTGCGCATCCCCGTTGGTGGAAATGTCGTTGCAGCTCAGCGCAGCAGGACGTCCAGGGCGAAGCCCGTGAGCCGGCCGAACGGCGCCCGCAGCACGCCGGCGCGACTCCAGCGCGACTGGATGAACACGCCTCTGGCGTGACTGAGCGCAAGGAAACTTTCCTCGCGTTGATGAGCGAGCATTCCGCAGTCGTTGACGGTGGCGTTGCCGCTCGTCGTGCGATCGAGCACCTGCCGGACGACTCCGCGATCATCGCTGAAGACGTAGAGGGCGAGAGGCCGTGGCCTGGCGTTAACGCACGCGATCGCATTCTCGATTGCTTGGTACGCGAAGATCGGCAGCACCGGACCGAGGATCTCCTCCTGCATCACGCGCATGTCCGGCGTTGCGCCGACAATCAGCGTGGGCGGCAGCCTGCGCGCGCTTGCCGTCCCCGGCGCCGCACCGATCTCCAGCACCTTGGCGCCTTTCAGCCGGGCGTCCTCGATCAGTGCCACGAGCCGGTCATAGTGCCGCTGACTGATGATTGCGGAATACGCTTCGTCTGCCGCGCCCGCCGGATAGGCCGCGCGCGTTGCAGCCTCG
>DATJIP010000159.1:0-16402 GCA_035493235.1 Steroidobacteraceae bacterium | reverse complement strand
TTTGAGTAACGCATCGCGAGTATCTCCATCGTCCAGTGATGGCTCGCGTTTTAGAGATCGGGCGCCGCGCACAGCACCCGGCAAGTGGGATTGTTTTTCGTTTTGAGTTATGCAGGCACGCGATTTTTCGCGGCCCTAAGTCGCAAGTACGACGCCGTGTACGCGAGCAGCGCAAGTCCCGTTGCAGCTTCCAGCCAGATCGTCAGGTTCATCGCGAGCGTGTGCGCGGAGATGGCTGCGAGCGTGTAGTGATCGAAGCCACCGAAGCCGAGCACTGCGTAGATCGCGATCAGCGCGAGACCGATCGCGGTCCGACCGCGCAGAAACAGAATCACACCCGCAGCGCCGATCGCCGCCTCGCCGACCCATGCCGCATAGACGCCGCCGGGCGTGATCCACGTCGGCATGTTCGGATAGTCGGCAAGGAACGTCGCGTTGTGGACGAAGTGCACCAGGCTGGCCATCGCATGCACCAGCACCAGTGCGAGCAAGGCTCGATTCGGCAAGGTGTTCATGCGCGACATCATACCTGCGTTACTCTATGCAGCGGTCAGACCGAACGGGACGAACGACACCAGATGCGCACATTCATAGTGCTGGCGCTGCTGGCAGCGACCGCTGTCGCGCGCGCCGAGCCGGCTGCCGAGACTCCGATCCTCCTGCGCCCTGCCCGCGTGTTCGACGGCACGACCCTGCATACCGGCTGGCGCGTGCTCGTCAAAGGCGATCGCATCGTCGCAGCAGGCAGCGATGTCAGTGCCAGCGGCGCACGCGAGATGGAGCTTCCGGACACGACGCTCGTTCCCGGCCTGATCGAAGGCCATAGCCATCTGTTCCTGCATCCGTACAACGAGACGAGCTGGGACGATCAGGTCCTGCACGAATCGATCGCGTTACGCACGGCACGCGCCGTGACCGCTGCGCGCGCAACGCTGATGGCGGGATTCACGACCGTGCGCGATCTCGGGACTGAAGGCGCGGGCTACGCCGACGTCGGCTTGAAGGAAGCCATCGACCAGGGAATCGTTCCCGGCCCTCGCATGCTCGTTGCGACACGCGCGATCGTCGCGAGCGGCGCATATGGACCGAAGGGCTTCGAGCCCGGCGTCGAAGTCCCGCAAGGCGCCGAAGAAGCGACGGGCGAAGACATCGTGCGTGCCGTGCGCCGGCAGATCGCCGCAGGCGCCGACATCGTGAAGCTCTATGCCGATTATCGCTGGCGACCCGGCGAGGATCGTCGTCCGACGCTGTCGGAAGCCGAACTTCGCGCCGCGACCGCAGCTGCTCACGACGCCGGACGCACCGTCGCCGCGCATTCAACGACCGAGGAAGGCATGCGCCGCTCGATAGCAGCCGGCGTCGACACGATCGAGCACGGCTACGGCGGCACCAAAGAAATCTTCCGCGCGATGAAGGAACACGGCATCGCGCTCTGCCCTACGCTCGCAGCCGGCGACGCCGTCGCGCGCTATCAAGGCTGGAACGGTCGCGAGCCCGCACCGGCCGCGGTCGAGCTTGGACGCGCCAGCTTCAAAGCCGCGCGCGCAGCCGGCGTGACCATCATCGCGGGCGGTGACGTCGGCGTGTTCGCCCACGGCGAGAATGTGCGCGAGCTTGAGTTGATGCAGGACGCAGGAATGCCGGCGCGCGAAGTACTGATGGCCGTCACGTCGGTGAACGCTCGCGTGTTCCACATCGACGATCGGGTCGGCGCAATTCGCGCCGGGCTCATCGCGGATCTCGTCGCAGTCAGGGGCGACCCGAGCACCGACATCTACGCGCTCCGGCAGATCCGCATGGTGATGAAAGGCGGCAAGGTGGTTCGCGAATGAGTTACGACCTGCCGTCGCCGCACGTCATCGACCTGACTGTCGAAGCGCCCGACATCGACGCCTACAACCACGTGAACAACGCGGTGTACGTGACCTGGTGCGATCGCAGTGCCTGGGAACACTCGGCAGCGCTGGGTTTGCCGATCGAGCGCTGCCTGGAGCTCGATCGCGGCATGGCTGTCGTGCGGACTGTGATCCAGTATCTGCGCCCGGCGCTGCTCGGCGACGTCGTGCACGTCGCGACCTGGATCGTGCCGATCGACAGCCGGCTGCGGGTGCGGCGCCGGTTTCAGATCAAACGCGTGACCGACGACATCACGCTGGCGCGAGCGGAGATCGAGTACGCCTGCATCGAGCTGTCGAGCGGCCGACCGACGCGCTGGCCGCCCGAATTCCGCGAGCGCTACGTGAGCAAACCGGAAGTCGAGGCCGCGATCGCCGCCCTGTCCCCGCTCTGAAACCGCCGGCTACTCCGGCGCCTGCTCTTCGTCGTCGAGCGCGAAATCGCCGCGCTCGAAGGCCGCGATCACCTCGCGCGCCTGGTCGACCTGGTCGCTGCGGACCTGGACCCGCACACCGCCGCCGGCAATCGACATGAAGATATTCGCGACCCCGAGGTGCTCGCCCCAGCAATAGGCAAAGATGCCGTGCGATTCCAGGCAGGCACGCAGCACGTTGGCCTTCAGCGGATTCGCGAACTGCGCGACCGTGACCAGGTCGACGTCCTCGTCCGGGCCGTCGCCCTCGTGCGGGCCGGCATCGGCATCGAGGTCGACAGGCTCCGCGTCCGGAATCTCCAGGTCCCGCGAGCGCGCTTCACGCTCGGCGAGTTCGAGCGCAAACGGCGTCAGCGTGCCGGCGCGCAGCTGCTCGAGCAGCGCTTCGTCGGACAGCTCGCGAAAATGTTTTGTCAAATCTGCTTCGGAAACGTCCATGGCCGGCTCTCCCGCAGCGTGCGGGGAGGATAGACGATCTTCGGCCGCCGAGCGTACGCTTGCGCCTATTCAGTAGAACAACGAGCCGGCAAAAGTCGCGTCTTTTGACGGCGCTTGTCGAAAGGGCCTCGGCCGCTTTCGACCAGAAGACCAGACGCTTCGGGTAGCACTGCCATGACGGGACGGGTGACGATCGGCCTCATCGGCGATCGCAACGATTCGGTGCCTGCGCACCAGGCGATTCCGCTCGCACTCGAACACGCCGCTGAAACGCTCGGCATCGCGGCCGCGTACGAATGGGTGCCGACCGAACGAATCCGCTCCGCCAGTCGCGTCGCATCCTTCGACGGCTTGTGGTGCGTGCCAGCCAGTCCGTATCGAAGCATGGAAGGCGCGCTGCTCGCGATCCGCTGCGCGCGTGAGGGCCGCATCCCGTTTCTAGGAACGTGCGGTGGGTTTCAACACGCGATCATCGAATACGCGCGCAACGTTCTCGGCTGGCTCGACGCCACGCACGCCGAAAGCGATTCCGGCGCGGCGCTCGCGGTGATCTCGCCATTATCTTGTGGAGTGATGGACGGCACCGGATCCGTGCAGCTGCTCCCGGGTACGCGCATCGCTGCTGCTTATGGCACTGATGAAGCGACCGAAGAGTACCGCTGCAGCTACGGCGTGAATCCAGACTTCCGCGCGTCGCTGGTTGCAGGCCCGTTGCGTGAGACCGCGCGGGATGACACGGGCGATCTGCGTGCCGTGGAGCTCGACGATCATCCATTCTTCGTCGCGACGTTGTTCCAGCCGGAGCGCGCCGCGCTACGTGGCCGGCCGGTGCCGCTCGTGAATGCGTTCGTCGCCGCGTGCGCGGCGGAATAGTTCGAGGCAAGTGAAGAACGGCGCCCGCCTCCTTCCCGAAGCGGGCGCGTCCCCAGCAGTTACCGCCTAGATGCGCGGCAGGGGCTGCTTCTCGCAGGTGACGTCAGGATTCCAGTCGTGCAGCGCGCCGCGCGGGTTGTCCTCGAACGCCCAGACATGGATTTCGAAGAAACCGCCCTCGATGCCGTAGCGGTTCGGCGAGCCCACGAAGTTCAGCAGGTGGCCGAGCAGCTGCGGGCGCGGCGAAGGCAGGCCGGGCTGGGCGGGATTCGCCGCATCCCAGGCATCCTTCGGCACGATGTACTCGACGCCGACGATACGCAGCCTGCCGTTCGCCTGCGGCTCGTAGATCAGCGCCTCGGGCTTGTTCACGTCGACGACGCCGTCGACGAACGTGTGGTTGATGAGGTGCACGCCCATGGCACCGAAGTCCGGACCGGTCACGCAAGGCGTGCGCAGGACTGCGCCATAGTTCTCGAGGTCCTTCTTGGACAGGTTCAGCACCGCCTTGCGCACGGCGTTGACGATCGGCGTGAAGTTGGACGAGTAGTGACTGTCGTTGTCGCCAGAGAAACTGTTGTCCGTCGCTCCCGCGGCCAACGACAACGTGCATGAGATGACTGCCGTCAGTGCCGGCAGCATGGTCTTGAGATTCGCTTTCATATCGCTTCCTTCCCCGGATGTGGGTCAAAGTGTGTGGAGCAGCTCCGCCACGTCAAACCTCGCGACCGCTCCCGGCAGTCACTCATCCCCGGTACCAAAGCCCCGGCTTGCGTCTGCAGCACTGCACGATCAGGATAAAATTGCGCCGCGCACGCCGAATCGGGCGAGTTACCCAAGTTGCGATTCCGACACCCCCAAATTGCGGTGGACGCAGTACCCAGAACAGCCGCGGATTGCGGAAAGGCCAAGTCATGAACGACTGGCTGCAGGGCGACCCCGCCTGGTTCGTTTATTTGTTGGCGCTGGGCGACTGCTCGGCGTTCAAGGTCGGGTTCTCGTGCAATCCGTTCCAGCGAATCCACACCTTCAGTCGAAGGTACTACGAGCGGTTCGACGTCGCGCAGTCGTTGCTGTTGCGGCTCGACGCTGAGGCGGATGCGCGGGCGATCGAGGCGACGTTGAAGAGCGAATTCGCTCCATTCCGTACCGACTCACCGGACTGGGTGCCGCTGGAGGCTGGCGGTCACACGGAGTGGTTCAGTGCCGTGCAGTTAGGCAGCGCCGAAGAGCGGCTGCGCTCTTTCCTCGATCAGCACGAAGGCTCGCAGGTGATCGATGCGGGCACATACATCCGCGGCGAGTTGCAGCGTCAGAGCGGAGCGTTCGAGCCATGGGCGTGGCATCAGGCGCAGCAGGCGTGCGACGCATCGGCTTCCGCCTACACACTCGGTTCGGCACGCACTATCGCCGAGTCGCTGCGCGACTGGCTCGACGCTTACAGTTTCTTCGACGTCGCGCTGTTCAGCGATGATCCGGCTGTGCTGCAGTTCGTGTGGTCGATAGCGCGACCGTCTCCCAACCCGCAACCACAGCGAACACGAGCGTCGTAGCAACGCCGGCCACCAGTGGCGTGATCGCATGAGCCAGCGTCGGCCACGCGAGCATCGCGAGCAGCACCAGGCCGATCATGTGGGACAACGGTGGTGTCTTGCGATCGTTGGTCAGCCACTTGAACCACGCGGCGCCGACCAGGTAGCACGCAGGTCCGCCGAGTACCGCCAGCAGTGCGGCGCTCGTGCCGTGATGCGGATGCATCAGGACGATCTCGTCCGCCACGGCGCACACGATGATCCCTGCGACGATCACGATGTGCACATAGGTATAAGCAGAGCGCGCCGTTCGGCCCGGATCGCCGGCATGCTCGATGCGATGCTGCGCGCGTTCGGCGCCGCTATCGAAATACAGCCACCACATGATGATGCTGCCGAGCACGGCGCTGAAGAATGCGATCAGGGTCGGTGCATCCCACGTGAGCTCGGCGAAGGTTGCGCCGGTTACGAGCAGGGATTCACCGAGCGCGATGATGACGAACAGCGCGCAGCGCTCGGCCATGTGGCCGCCATCGACGTTCCAGTCCGTGACGGAGGATCGGCCGAGACCGGGAACCCAGAACAGCGCCCAGGGACCGACGAGCTCGATAGCGAGCGCCAGCGTCCACCACGCGAGTCGCACACCCGGCTCCGCCAGGCCACCGATGATCCAGCAGGCGCCGGAGATCGCGAGCCAGACGCCGATCCGTCGAAAGTTGTTGCTGAGTCGCCCCGGCGCACGCCGCACGGCCCAGATGACGAACAGCGTGCGGCCGACTTGCATCGACGCGTACGCCGCCGCGAACACGATGCCTCGCTCCGCGAACGAGTGCGGAATCGACATGGACAGGAACAGACCGACAATGGCGAGGCCGAACATGCAGACCCGCACCGGCAGCCGCTCGGGATCGAGCCAGTTCGTCGTCCACGCCGTGTACATCCATACCCACCACACGGCCATGAACAGCATCGTCACGCGAACGAGGTTGTCGAACGTGAGCTCGGCCAGCAGCGTGTGCGAGAGCTGCGTGACCGCGAACACGAAGACGAGATCGAAGAACAGCTCGACCATGCCGACGCGTCCGCTGCCGGCCCGAGTTCGATCGCGCAACAATGCAGTCACTGAGCACTCCCCCGGAGATTGGCGGGAATTCTACTGCAGGGCTTCGAGGAGAGTACGCGCCAGCTCGCGGCCGCTCGACCCGTCGGCGTCGAGCGCCGGGTTGTAGATCGTGATCTCGATGCCGACAGCGCGTCCCGAGGCGAGCGCTGTTTGCAGCACTGTGCGCAGCTCATCCCAGCTCAAACCGTCGGCCATTCGATAGTCGACTGCCGGCATCAAAGCGTCGCTGACGACATCAGCGTCCAGGTGAATGAAGAAACCCTGGGTAGATTTGTCGGCAGCAGTGAGATGCTCGACGGCACGCTGCGCAGCGCGCTGGGCGCCAAGACGCCGCACTTCATTCAACTCGAGCGCGAGCGCTGCTGGCGGCAACGGCTGACTGCCGTACTCGCGCTGCTCCTGCGCGTCACGAAAACCGAACGCGACGACATCTTCGTCGCGCACCAGCGGTCGCAATCCTTCGAGATTCGTCAGCAGTTCCGGGCCGCGTCCAGTCGCGAATCCGAGGTCCATCGAGGCGGCCTCGCCGCTCGTCAGTGCCTCGGGCTGATAGAAATCCGCGTGCCCGTCGATGAACAACAACCCGTAGCGGCCACGACGGCGCAGCGCCAGCGTACTGCCGAGCACGATCGAACAATCGCCGCCGAGCAGGATCGGAAATTCGCCGCGGTCGACGACGTCCGCGACGGCGTCCGCGAGCCGCACCGAGTACTCGGCAATGCCAGGCGCGTTGCGCATGAGCGTTTGCGCGTCGCGCTCGGCGTTGTACGCGACAGCAGGCACAACGCGGCCCGCACGACGCGCGCGCAGCTGATCGGCCAAGCCATGCTGCAGCAATACGGCCGGCAGTCGCTCCACGCCCGTCGGCTTCAAACCGAGAATCGACGGCGCTTCGATGATCGCGTAGCGATTCATGGTTGTCAGGCTAAAGCCTGACCCACAAGAAACAAGTGCAGCGCTGCGTACTGCAGGAGCATGATCGTCTTCGCGTCGCGGATTTCTCCCGAGGCGACGCGAGCGAGCGCGTCGTCGAATGACAGCTCCATCACTTCGATGTCCTCCTCCTCGACTCCGCCGCCTTCGTTCACGCGTTGCGCGCGCGAATACTCGGCGACGAAGAAGTGGAGGATTTCGGTGACGGAGCCGGGCGACATGTAGGCCTGCATCACCTTGCGCGCGTTGCGGATCTCGTAGCCGGTTTCCTCGAACGCCTCGCGCGCGATGCACGTTTCCGGATCGTCCGCGTCGAGCAGGCCCGCGCACGTCTCGATGAGCATCCCCGAGCCATTGCCGTTGACGTACGTCGGCAACCGAAATTGCTGAGTCAGCACGACCGTGCGGCGCGCAGTGTCGTACAGCAGGATGGTTGCGCCGTTGCCGCGGTCGTACGCCTCGCGACTCTGCACTTCCCAGCTGCCGTCGCGCTTGCGCAGACGGAACGTCACCTTGCGCAGCACGTACCAGTTGTCGGACAGGACTTCGGTCTTCAGGACCTGGACGTGCTCGCTGTGCGTGCTCATAGGTGGAAAAGGCTATCGTGCAAAAACGTGCAGAGTCAAGAAAATTCGTGCATAGTGCGGAGATGCTCGCCCGCCAGCGCAAGGACTACCTGCTCCAGGTTCTGCAGTCGCAGGGGCAGATCGTCGCCAAGGACGTCAGCCAGGAATTGCAGCTTTCGGAAGACACGATCCGTCGCGATCTGCGCGAGCTGGCGGCCGCCGGGCGACTGCAGCGAGTGCATGGGGGCGCCCTGCCCGCTTCCCCTGCGGTCGTCGACTTCGCCGGCCGTCAGCAGATCGCGTCCGACGCGAAAGCGTCGATTGGCCGAGCCGCCGCCAGGATGATCCAGCGCGATCAGGTCGTGATTCTCGATGGCGGCACGACGACCCTGCAGATCGCGCGACATCTGCCGCACGACCTGCGCGCTACCGTCGTCACGCACAGTCCGACGATCGCGGTCGCGCTCGTCGAGCACCCGTCGATCGAAGTCATCCTGCTCGGCGGCCGCTTGTTCAAGCATTCCGTCGTCACAGTCGGCGCGGCAGCTGTGGAAGCAGTCGCGCGCATTCGCGCGGATCTGTACTTCATGGGCGTGACCGGCATTCATCCGAAGGCCGGCTTGAGCACGGGCGACTTCGAGGAATCGCACATGAAGCGCGCGCTGCTGGCGAGCGCAGCCGAAACGCACGTACTCGCCAGCGCCGAAAAAATCGGCACGGCCTCGCCCTACGTCATCTGTCCGCTCGCGGACGTCGATGGCCTGGTCGCGGACGCCGATATCCCGAAAAAAACCCTGGCGGAGTATCGAAAACTGGGCCTCTCGATCGTCCAGGCCTGACCGGGCGGACACCTCGAGCGGACAGCGGACGCGTCCGGACATGTCCAGGCACCGCGCGCGCAGCGCGTATTTCCGCAGAAAACCGCGAATTTTGGCGCTCCCGCGGAGTTGGCACGCTCTCTGCAATACCTTGATCGAGAGTCCACACACAGCCAAGGAGACCGCCATGTTCACGACCACTCAGAATCGCACCGCCGCCGAGCGCACCGTCTGCACGCTGCTCGCCGCCCTCATCGTCAGCGTCGGCCTCGCGACTGGCGCACTCGGAATGCACGTTGCAGAGCGCAATGCTGTTGCCGCGGTCGTGAAGCACGTTGCGTAATTCATTTCAGGTCGCCCCTCCGTCCAATATTCTCGGAGGCGCAACGCCAGTACCGTTGGGTAATGAGCGTTAGCGACCTGCACGACGTCGAGCGCACCGGCGAATTCGCAGTCACGCGAATACGCCGGCGCCCGAAGCAGGCGAAGCCCGATGCGCCGCAGAGCGACGCACAGCAGAGCGACGCCAAGCAGATCCACGCAACGCAGAGCGACCTCACCCAGATCGACGTCACCAAGCGCGTTCCGATCGCAGTTCTGACCGACGACGCCACGCTCGCTGACACGATTCACGACGCCGCCGGCGCCTCTCACGCCGTCGCCACGGCCAGCACTCTCGACGAAGCCTACGAGCTCGCAGCGCATGGCCGCTGCGGCATCCTCATCACCGATCAACTTTCCACTCCGTCGGCTCTGCGGCAAATGACGCAGCGGCTGCGCATGGCCGAGCCCGCGCTCGTCGTGGTTGCTGTCGGCAACACCGGCGATCAAGGTGGGCTGATCAGCCTGCTCTCTGCCGGCATCGTCGACCGCCTGATGCTCAAGCCGCTGACGCCGTCGCTCGCACAGACGGTGATCAAGTCTGCGACTCAGCAGCACCGCACTTTGCAGGGCGCTCGCACATCCGTGACGCTGCACGAGCAACCGGAGCCGGCGGCTGTGGTGGTCGAGCTGCAACGCCATGCAGCCACCGACCTGACTCTGGTACGGCGCGTAGCGCAGCCATCGCCCGCCGAGGTCGTGGCACCGGCTTCGACCGTCGGAGCGGCGACGCCTGCCCGGCCGCCACGAAACATTCCGCGCCCGCCCTGGATCGCCGTCGCCGCCGCCCTGCTCGCAGTTGCCGGTCTGATGTGGTGGATGGCTGGCGAGCACAAGCCCGCGATCGATCCGCAGGCCGTCATCGCCGGCAATCTTGCTGCCGCACAGCGCGCATTCCGTGAAGGTCACTCGATCGACCCGCGCGGGCAGAGCGCCCTCGACTACTACAACACGGTGCTGGCCCTGGATCCGGCCAACGCGAGCGCGCACCAGGGCATCGATGAGATTGCAGACAGTTTCGCCGCTCAGGCCGACTCGGCAATAGCGCTGGGACAGGTGGCCGCGGCGATCGTCGCACTGGATGGCATTCGGCGGGTGCGGCCGGAGCATCCGCAGCTGCGCGCGTTGGAGCAACGACTCGAAGCCGCGCAGGAAAAACTGGCTGCGGTCGCGCCGGAGCGAGTCGAGCCGGCGCCGCAGTCGCCACCGAAGGCCACAGCGGCGGCTGCGATCAGCGCGGCAGCCCAACGGAACGTCGAAGCGCAAGCTCGCGCAGTCTCCGAAGCGGCGGCCGCATTGAAGCGCGACCAGCAGGAGCTCGCGAACGCTCAACGGCAATTCGCGGCCAAGATGGAAGCCGCCGAAGCGCAACTCACAGCCGCCACGCGTAAAGAGGTCGTGGAGACGCCGCCGATCGCGGCGCCAGCTCCCGCGCCCGCGGCCGCAGCTCCTGCGCCGCCGACTCTGCGTCTCGCCCGCATGGTGCAGCCCGAGTATCCCTATGAAGCGCAGCGTACTGGCGCGGAAGGCTGGGTCAACGTGAGCCTCTCGGTCACACCCGCCGGCAACGTCATCGATCCGCGAGTCGAACAAAGCAGCAACGCGACGCTGTTCAATCGCGCAGCGCTCAGCGCCGTCCGCAAGTGGAGATACGAGCCCTTCGCCTCCGCCGACCCGCTCGCCACGCAACGGCTGATGGTGCGTGTCGAATTTCGCATGCAGCAACGGGATTAAGAAGAAGACAAGGTCGCGCGCGACTCAGCCGGAACAACTCGCTTCTGTTAAAGTCTCAACGTGACTCGAATCACGGGGGCTGATACAGCAATGCGTACGCATAGCTTTTTCACGAAGAGTCTTCTTTCCAAGGCCGCGGTCTGCCTGATCGCCGCCACCTTCAGCGTCGCAGCCGTCGCCGGCGAGCGACAGGAAACGCGCATCACGCACGCAACGCGCGTCCTCGACGAGCTGATGAAGATGCCGGAGCAGAACATTCCGACATGGCTGCTCGAGCGCGCTCATGCGGTCGCGGTGATCCCCGCGGTCATCAAGGTCGGACTGGGGATCGGCGGTCGGCGCGGCAAAGGCGTGCTGGTCGTTCGCAAGGACAACGGCCAGTGGAGCAACCCGGTGTTCGTGAACCTCACCGGCGGCAGCTTCGGCTTCCAGGTCGGCGTGCAGTCGACCGACATCGTGCTGGTGTTCACGTCCCGGCAGAGCATCGAAGGGATCGTCGGCGGCAAGGTGACGCTCGGCGCCGATGCCTCGGTTGCCGCGGGACCGGTCGGTCGGCAGAGCTCGGCTGCGACTGACGTAGGACTCACCGCACAGGTCTACTCCTACTCGCGCGCGCAAGGCCTGTTCGCCGGCGTGGCGCTCGACGGCTCGGCGATGACGATCGATCACGCGTCGAACGAGTCGTTCTACGGCCGCCCCGGCGTGCTGGCGAGCGACATCATCAAAGCGGATGCGCCGCCGGCGCCCGCTCCATCGAGTGAGTTCATCGCCGTGCTGCAGCGTTCGGCGACGGGTGCGGCGGCTTCGACCGCGGCTCCGCGCACCACGACTGCAGAGGCGGCGCCCGCGTCGTCGTCCTCTTCGACCTCGCAACCGTCGCAGCCGCAGTCGGCAAAGACCTACCCGCTGGAAGATCAGCACCCGGGCGCAGAACCGCCGGAGTGACCGAGCGGCCTGCGTCAGCAGGTCGCGGGGAATCCCGCGGAGGATCCGTGGGAGAGCGGAGGTGCGGATGGCGACCTGGATCGCTTTACTGCGCGGAATAGGCGGCGGTATCCGGCCGCTGCCGATGCGCGATCTCACTGCGGCGCTCGAGGGGATCGGGCTCAAAGACGTCCGCACCTACATCCAGAGCGGCAACGTCGTCTTCAGCAGCGCCAAGTCAGCGACCCGGCTCGTCGACGAGATCGAGCACTGCATCGAGAAGAAATTCGGCTTTCACTCCAGGACCTTCGTACTGAGCGTTGGCGAGCTGCAGTCGGCCGCCAAGGGCAATCCCTTTCCCCAAGCCGACAAAGAACCGAAGACGCTGCACCTGTTCTTCCTCGCCAAGCCGGCGAAGACGCCGCGGCTCGACGCCATGAACGAGATCAAGACGAAGACCGAGCAGTTCGTGCTGACGAACAAGGTGTTCTACTTCTACGCGCCGGATGGCTTCGGCGTCTCGAAGCTCGCCGCAAAAGCCGAGCGACTGCTGGGCGTGGATACGACGGCCCGAAACTGGCGCACCGTCGGCAAGCTGCTGGAGCTGGCGAAGGCATGAGATCGGCTACGTTCGTCCTCGCGGCTCTTGCCGCAGTGAGTTTCAGCACTCGCGCGCAGCAGTGCCCGGACGTCGCGCCGTACCAGAAGGCACGCGACACGATTGCCGATCTCGATCGCATCGTTACCCCGAACGGCATCCAGGAGTCGTACAAGACGAAGATCGGCGGCATCGACCAGTGGATCAACGTGCGCGGCCAGGACCAGGCGAACCCGATCATCCTGTTCGTGCATGGCGGGCCGGCCTCGCCGTTGATTCCGACGCTGTGGCAGTTCCAGCGTCCGCTGGAAGAGTACTTCACGGTCGTGAACTACGATCAGCGCGGCGCGGGCAAGACTTACGTAGAGGATCACTCGGACGCGGTCGCGGCCAGCCTGCACATCCCGCGTTACATCGATGACGCGATCGAGCTCGCCGAGTACGTCCGCAAGCGTTACGGCAAGAGCAGAGTGATCCTGATGGCGCACAGCTGGGGCACCGTGATCGGCCTCGGCGCGGCGGTGAAGCGACCGGATCTGTTCTACGCGTACGTCGGGATCGGTCAGGTCATCAGCACGCGCGACAACGAGCGGATCAGCTTCGATTACGGTCTGCAGCAAGCGAAGG
Source organism: Steroidobacteraceae bacterium (assembly GCA_035493235.1). Taxonomy (GTDB): domain Bacteria; phylum Pseudomonadota; class Gammaproteobacteria; order Steroidobacterales; family Steroidobacteraceae; genus Steroidobacter. The sequence continues at coordinate 3,526 of DATJIP010000159.1, read as the reverse complement.
CGCGCGGCAACACCGCAGCCGTGAAGGAGATGGAGAGCATCGCGCCCTACCCTGGCGACCAGCCGATCACGCGCGAGCGCATCATCATCGCCCGCAAGTGGGCGCAGTTCTACGGCGGCCTGACCGCCTTTCGCGAAGAGTCGAGCTACTTCTTCAACGCACCGCTGCTCTCGCCCGAGTACTCGGCGGCGGACGTGTGCGCCGTCGACCAGGGCAACGTCTTCACGCTCGGCCGCGTGCTGCCCGAGTTCCTGAACGTCGACTACCAGGGCGTGCGCTCGCTCTCGATCCCGGTTTTCATGTTCATGGGACGGCACGACTACACCACCCCGTCGCAGCCCACGGCGGACTGGCTCGCCAAGGTGAGCGCGCCCGCCAAGCAGGGTGTGTGGTTCGAGCGGTCCTCGCATATGATTCCGTGGGAAGAGCCGGGCAAGGTGCTGCTGAGTCTCGTGCAATACGTGCGCCCCCTGGCCGAGCCCACCGGGAATCGACACTGAAAATACGAATGACCTTCGCACGCTTCTGCATTCTTCTGGTGGCCCTGCACGCCGGCATGGCGTCGGCCTTCGACTTCGACGACGTCGCCGAGCTGGCCCAGCTCCAGGCACGGCAGGCGTATCGCAGCTCCGGTCGCAAGGCGCCGCCGCAACTGCAGGCGCTCTCTTACGATCAGTACCGCGACATCCGCTTTCGGACCGATCGCGCCTTGTGGCGCGCCGACAAGCTGCCGTTCGAGCTGATGTTCTTTCACCTCGGCAAGTTCCAGAAGGAGTCGGTGCGGATCGACGAGGTGAACGCCGACGGCACGCGCCACATCCCGTACCGCGCCAGCGACTTCGACTTCGGCAAGAACAAGCTGTCGCCGCAGAGCTGGGGCGATCTCGGCTTCGCCGGCTTTCGCGCGCACTACCCGCTGAACGGGGGCGAGTACAAAGACGAGCTCGTGGTGTTCCTCGGCGCGAGCTACTTTCGTGCGCTCGGCGCCGGCCAGCGCTATGGCCTGTCGGCGCGCGGCCTCGCGATCGACACCGTCGGCGGCCAGGGCGAAGAGTTTCCGGCGTTCACGCGGTTCTGGGCGGTCAAACCCGCGCCCGATGCGACGACGTTGCGGATCTATGCACTGCTGGATTCGCCGCGCGCGACCGGTGCTTATCAGTTCGACATCCATCCCGGCGGCGAGACGGTGATGGACGTGCGGGGGCGCATCTTCCTGCGCTCGAGTGTCGCAACGCTCGGCATCGCACCGCTCACCAGCATGTTCTTCTTTGGCGAGAACCAGCCGCATCGCACGGACTTCCGGCCCGAAGTGCACGACTCCGATGGCCTGATGGTCGCGACTGGCGACGGCGAATGGATCTGGCGCCCGCTGATCAATCCCCGGCAGACGCTGACCACGTCGTTCTCGATGCAGACGGTGCGCGGGTTCGGCCTCATGCAGCGAGACCGCGACTTCCGCAACTACGAGGACAGCGAGGCGCGTTACGAGCTGCGGCCGAGCGCGTGGGTCGAGCCGACCGGCACCTGGGCGCCGGGCCGGGTCGAGCTCATGCAACTCAGCACGCCCGACGAGACCAACGACAACGTCGTTGCGTACTGGGTGCCGCGTGATCCGCCTGCGCCGGGCCAGCCGCTGGATTTCACGTATCGATTGCACTGGCAGGGCCAGCAGCAGGAACAACATCCGCCGGGCGCGTGGGTTGTGCAGACGCGTGCCGGCCGCGGCTTCGCTGAGCTGGCCGAAGACGAACAACAGTTTGTCGTCGACTTCACCGGCCCCTCGCTGGCCGCGTTGCCTGCCGACGCGACGGTCAAAGCTGTCGTAAGCGCACCAGCGAATGGCCAGGTGCGCGAGAGCAACGCGTATCGCGTCGACGCGACCGGCGCGTGGCGCATGACGGTGATCGTCAAGCAGCTCGATCGGAACCAGCCGACCGAGCTGCGCGGCTTCCTCCAGAGCGGCAACGACGTGCTCACGGAGACGTGGAGCAACATCCTGCCGCCGCTGCTGCAGAGATGAGGTTTGTCGCCGCAGTCGTGATTGCCTGCTGGGTCAGCGGGCACGATCTCGACGTCTACTGACGCAGCAGCGCGAGCACTTGATCGCGCACGTTTCGATCGTGCACCGGCATCACCAGGACATCGCCAGGACGTGCCCAGGCCAGCGCGCGATTGACTGCACCGAGCTCGCTCAGATGCACTTCGAGCGAGGTTTCCAGCAACCCGGCACGCAACAGCGCGTCGCGCAGAATCGCAGGCACTTCGCCGGGCGCGCGGCCGCGCATGTACGACTCTGTTTCCTTCACCACGACGAGATCCGGTCGGAAACGGGCCGCCGTCGCGGCCAGCTCTTCGATGTCTGCATTCGAGCGATTGCCCGCCTGACCGAGCAGCAGTGCGATACGCCCGGTCCGGCGCAAGCGAGTGGCGACGTTCAGCAGCCCGCGCAGACCCTCGGGATTGTGAGCGTAGTCGATCAGCACCTGCGCACCGCGATAATCGTAGCGCATCAGCCGTCCGGGATTGTCGCCGGGGTCGGCGCCGAACCGCGCGAATACCGCTGTCACGGTGGCGGCGGAAACTCCGAGGGCGAGCGCGGCCAGTGCAGCGCCGGCAATGTTCTGGATGTTGTAGTCGGCGGTGCCGTCGACTGTGAGCGGCATGTCCGCCACTGCGCCGAGATCGAATTCCTCGGCAGCGCTGTCGCGCGCCCAGCTGACGATCAGTCGCCCATTGCGCACACCCCCGGTCGAACCGCCTTTCATGCGATGCGAGAGCAGCAGCGCGTCATCGTAGTTGCGCGAGAACCAGCCGATCGGACAGGTGAACTGATCGGCGCGCGCGCGGAGCATCGCATCGTCGGCATTGAGCACGAGCAGACCGCGATCGTCGATCGCGCTCGCGACGACGAGTTTGGTGTCGGCGAGACCGGCCAGATCGTCGATGCCGTACTCGCCGAAATGATCGGCGCTGATGTTCGTCACGACGGCAACTCGCGCGCGCTGAAGCGCGAGGCCACGCCTGAGGATGCCGCCGCGCGCCGTTTCGATGATCGCCGCCTGCACACGCGAGTCGCGCAGCACCGTGCGCGTTCCGACCGGGCCCGAGTAATCGCCGCGCTCGATTTGCTGGCCGGCGACGAACAAGCCGTCGGTGCAGTTGTAGCCGTCGCGCCATCCCTGCGCTCGTGCGCAGGCAGCGAGCAACCGCACAGTCGTCGTCTTGCCGTTCGAGCCGGTCACGATAGCGGTTGGTACATTGCGGAGCTCGCTCCACGGCACCTGCTCCGCATCCGGCAACGCATCGAGCGGCCAGGTTCGACCGCCAGCGCCCGAGCCGAGCGTCAGGCAGTCGTCGTCGACGAGCACCAGCAACGCGCGTGAACGGGCCTCAGTGACCAGGGCGCCGAGTCGCGGCGAGCCTTCGATGCTCGACAACTTCGCGAAACGCGCCAATGCCACCTGCTCATGGATCACCGGCAAGGCAACCGCAAACGCCGCTGACATCGACGACTGTTCCGCCGCCT
>DATJIP010000158.1:0-2821 GCA_035493235.1 Steroidobacteraceae bacterium | reverse complement strand
ATGAAGCGCAGGCCGAGGTTCCCCGCTCGCCGTCACCAGCGTTGATGCGCGGCGCTTCGGTGAGAGCCGTGCGCGGTGCAGCGCCTCGACGACGTAGATGTTGCCGAGTCCGGCGATCACACGCTGATCCAGGAGCGTGATCTTGAGTGACGTCTTCCGTCGGCGGAGCTCCCGCGCGAGTGCGGCCACATCGAACGTTCGCGCCAGCGGCTCCGGGCCAAGGCGCCCCAGTGTGGCATGCGCGTCCAGCTCACCCGGCGCCAGCAGCGTCATGAATCCGAAGCGGCGCGGATCGTTGAAGATGACCGACGCGCCGTTGGACATCTCGAAGACGACGTGGTCGTGAACGTCGACGGGCGTGACGTGACGCGAGACACGGAATGAACCGGACATTCCCAGGTGCATGACGAGCACGTCGCCAGATCCAAGCTCAACCAGGAGATATTTTGCCCTCCTTAAAGCGGCCCGCACGGTCTGTCCTCTGAGACGACGTTTGAAATCATGCGGAAACGCGTAGCGCAGGTTCGCGCGCCGCAAAATGACGTCCGCTATTCGCGCACCCGCCATCGCGCGCTGCAACCGCCGCCGCTCGTACTCGACTTCCGGAAGCTCTGGCACAACCTATGATGTAACGACCAATCCGTGCGCGGACCCCTTTCCCTTCGAACGCATCTAATCCTGCTCGTGCTTGGCGCCGTCCTGCCCGGCGCCCTGCTCACCGGCCTCATCGTCAGGCGGACCCTCGAGCAAAACCGAACAGTCCTCGAGAACCGTCTCGCGGATACCGCGCGCGTGGACGCCGCTGCGCTCGATCGCGAGTTCAACGGGACCATCCGCGTGCTGCAGACACTGGCGGAGTCGCCCTCGCTCGACGCGGGCGATCTGAAGACCTTCTGGTCGGAAGCACAGCGCGCCGCACGCACCCAGCCAGGTTGGTACGCGGTGGTCCTGCTGACGCCGGACAGCGAAGTGCAACTGCACAGTGAGGTGCCGTTCGGCGACCCGCTCACCGAGGCGCAGAATTTCGAGCGAACGCAACAGGTCGATGACGTGCGTAAGCCGGTTGTCGGACAACTCGCTTCCAGCCCCAGGGGCAAGCTGCAGTTTCCGATCAGCGTGCCGGTCGAGCGTCAGGGACAGTTGATGTACGTCCTCACCGCGCTGATGGAGCCGGAGTCTCTGGCCTCTGTGATCCGATCGCAGTTGCCAGAGACCGAGGAATGGACGCGCACCATCGTTGATCCCGGCCTTCTCATCGCTGCACGCTCGCGCGGCGGCGATCAGTTCGTCGGCCGCCCCGTCTCACCACAGGGCCGCGAGTTGGTCCTGAATCCGCCCGCGCGGCCAACCCAGGGCACGAGCCTCGAAGGCGAAGAGCTCTACTCGTCGTTGAGTCGCAGTGCGTTCGGATGGACCACCAGCGTGTCGGTGCCCAAAGCGGTGCTCGATGGACCCGTGCGCGCATCGATCATTGCCAGCGCGTCCGGCGCCGTGGTGCTGATTCTGGGTGGTCTGCTGAGCGTGCTCCTCGTGTCGCGGCGCCTGTCGCGCGAGTTCGAAGCCGCACGCGATGCGGCCGCGGCTCTGGCGACGGGGCGGACGCCGGTGCCCTCCAGGCCGAGAGTGGCTGAAGCAAAGCAGGTCGAAGACTCGTTGCAGCGCGCCGCACAGCTCCTGGCGGACCGCGCGCGCGAACGCGATGAGCAGCTGCAGCGCGCGGTCATGGCTCAGGCGCAGGCCGAAGAAGCCAGTCGGACCAAAGACCGGTTCCTGGCGGTACTCGGGCACGAGCTGCGCAACCCGCTGGCGCCGGCATTAACGGCGCTGGAGTTGATGAAGCTGCGTGGCGGCGACGCGCTGCAGCGCGAGCGTGAAGTGCTCGAACGTCAGATCTCTCACATGATGAGACTGGTGGACGACCTGCTCGACATCTCCCGCCTGACACGCGGCAAGGTTGATCTGGTCAAGAGTCGCTTCGAGGCGCGGGCGGCGGTCGAGCGCGCGGTCGACATGGCCGCGCCGCTGATCGAGCAGCTTGGCAAGACCCTCCGTGTCGATGTCCCGTACTCAGGTCTTCCCATCGACGGCGATCAGGATCGCCTCGTTCAGGTGCTGGTGAATCTCCTCACCAATGCTGCGCGATACACGCCGGCTGGCGGCCACATCGCGCTCACGTCAGACGTCATCGACAACTTCCTCGAGATCGCATGCGAGGACGACGGGCCGGGCGTGCCAGCCGAGCTCGTGCCGTCGATTTTCGAGCCGTTCACGCAGGGACCGAGAACGATCTCCCGTCAGCAGGGCGGCCTGGGACTCGGCCTGGCACTCGCGCGCAGCCTCACCGAACTGCACGGCGGCCGGCTGCGTTACGAAGCAGTCGATCCACACGGCAGCCGCTTTGTCGTCAGCCTTCCGCTCATTGCGGCTTCTGTGTCTGACGCACCCCAACCAGAGGCGCCCGGAGAACCTCCGGTGACGCCGCGGCGCGTCCTGCTCGTCGAGGACAATGTCGACGGCCTCGAGATGATGCGGTTGGCGCTCGAAGCAAAGGGCCACCTCGTCCAATCAGCAACGGACGGCAAGAGCGCCGTGGGAGTCGCGGCTGCGTTCCGACCGGATGTGGCAGTGCTCGATATCGGCCTGCCGGGCATCAATGGGTACGACCTGGCGCGGACGCTGCGAGACGCACAGCCGCAGCTTCGCCTGATTGCGCTCACCGGTTACGGTCAGGATGCGGACACCGAAGCCGCGCGGCGCGCCGGCTTCAACGCGCACTGCACGAAGCCGGTGACGATTGCCGTGTTGCTCGCACAGATTGCCG
>DATJIP010000157.1:0-15512 GCA_035493235.1 Steroidobacteraceae bacterium | reverse complement strand
GGGAGACGAATGCAATGAGAGCCGTTTGCTGGCATGGCGTGCGCGACGTGACCGTGGAGCAGGTCCCGGATCCCGGGCTGCTGAATCCGCGCGACGCGATCGTGAAGGTGAGCTCGACTGCAATCTGCGGTTCCGATCTGCACCTCTACGACGGCTACATTCCATCGATGTTTCGCGGCGACATCCTCGGCCACGAATTCATGGGCGAAGTGGTCGATGTCGGACCCGGCGTCACGAATCTGCGGGTCGGCGACCGCGTGGTCGTGCCGTTCCCGATCGCCTGCGGCAATTGCTTCTTCTGCGAGCGCGAGCTGTTCTCGTTGTGCGAGAACTCCAATCCGAACGCGCCGCTCGCCGAAAAGATGTGGGGCCATTCGCCCGCAGGAATCTTCGGCTACTCGCACCTGCTCGGCGGTTACGCCGGCGGCCAGGCCGAATACGTGCGCGTGCCGTTCGCCGACGTGGGGCCTGTCAAAGTGCCGCCGCATCTGACCGACGAGCAGGTGCTGTTTCTCTCGGACATCCTGCCGACCGGCTACATGGCCGCAGAGAACTGCAGCATCCAGCCGGGCGACACGATTGCGGTGTGGGGCTGCGGCCCCGTCGGTCTGTTCTCGATCGCCAGCGCGAGGCTGCTCGGCGCGGGCCGCGTCATTGCCATCGACCGCTTTCCCGAGCGTCTGCACAAGGCGGAATCGATCGGTGCCGAGACGCTCAACTACGAGTCGACCGACATCCAGGACGCGCTGAAGGACATGACCGGCGGTCGCGGGCCGGACGCCTGCATCGATGCGGTCGGCATGGAAGCTCACATGCACGGTTTCGTCGGCGCGTACGATCGCGCCAAACAGGCGATGAAGCTGTCGACCGAGCGGCCGGGCGTGCTGCGGCAGGCCATCCAGGCGTGCCGCAAAGGTGGCACCGTTTCGGTCCCCGGCGTGTACGGCGGTTTCGTCGACAAGCTGCCGTTCGGCGCAATCGTGAACAAGGCGATCACGATCAAGAGCGGTCAGACCCACGTGCAACGCTACATGCGTCCGCTGCTGGAGCGCATCGCGCGCGGCGAGTTTGATCCTTCGTTCATCGTCTCGCATCGCCTCAGCCTCGACGACGCGCCGCAGGGCTACGAGATGTTCAAGCACAAGGAAGAAGAGTGCGTGAAGGTCGTGCTCAAGCCGTAGAGCAGCTACTCGACCTATACTAGCTCCCGTGCAGAAGCGGGAGGACAAGCCGCGGGCCTTCTCTTCACGAGCCAAGCTTCGCGCTTGGCTCGAACGTAATCATGCGCGAGCACCTGTGCTGAATCTGCGCCTCTTCAAAGTGCATGCGCGCGAGCGCGGCGTTACGTACCGGGAGGCACTCGACGAAGCACTATGCTTTGGCTGGATCGACGGCGTGCGACGCGCTCAAGACGCAGACAGCTTTACACAACGCTTCACGCCTCGCCGGCGCGGCAGCAAATGGAGTCAGGTCAATACTCGGCGAATGCGTGAGCTGCAGGTCGCAGGCCTGGTCGCGGCTCCCGGGCTGGCAGCCTGGAAAGCGGCACCGAAGAAACCTGCCGGCTACTCGTTCGAATCCAAGCCAGTCGCGCTCGCCAAGAACTATTTGTCGCAACTGCAAGCCAACGCCGCGGCGTACAGCTACTTTCAGCAGCAAGCGCCCTGGTACCGCCGCACCAGCAGCTTCTGGGTCATGAGCGCGAAGCAAGAAGAAACGCGGCGGAGGCGGCTCGCGCAGTTGGTCGCGTGCTGCTCGCAACGCAAACCCATCGCGCCGCTCTCGCGCAAGAACAGCAAGTGATCCAGCTCGAACACGTCAGTCACTCCTATCCATCGGTCACGTCGCTCGAGGACGTGAGCTTGCGCGTGGCGTCGGGCGAGACAGTCGCGCTCATCGGCCCGAGCGGCTGCGGCAAGTCGACGCTGCTGAAGGCGGTGATCGGGCTGGTGGTACCGAGTCGCGGTCGTGTTGCCATCGATGGTGTCGACCTGCACCAGGACAACGCGCTCGAGCTGCGTCGACGCGTCGGCTACGTGATCCAATCCGGCGGACTGTTCCCGCACTTGTCGGCAATCGAGAACATCACGCTCGCCGCGCGCTATCTGCGGCGCGAGCCGCAATGGATCAATGCACGCGTCGACGAACTCTCCGAGCTGGTGCAGCTGCGACGTGAAGTTCTGCAGCGCTTTCCGACCAACCTTTCCGGCGGCCAGAGTCAGCGCGTTGGCTTGATGCGTGCGTTGATGCTCGATCCTGCGGTGCTGCTGCTCGACGAGCCACTGGGTGCGCTCGACCCGATGGTTCGGCACGGCCTGCAGGAGGAGTTGCGCGCGCTGTTCGAGCGGCTGCGCAAGACCGTCGTGATCGTCACGCACGACATGGCAGAAGCTGCATTCTTCGCCAACCGACTGGTCCTGATGCGAGCCGGTCGCATCGTGCAGGAAGGCACGTATCGCGACCTGGCGACGACGCCGGCACAGGAATTCGTCAGCGAGTTCGTGCGTGCACAACGCGGCGTGCACGGGATGCCGGGCAATGCTTAGGGTCGGTGTCCTCATCGTCGCGATGATTCTCCCCGGCGTTGCCGCGGCCGAGGTCGTGATCGGCTCGAAGGTGTTCACGGAGTCCGTGATTCTCAGCGAGATCGCCGTGCAGCTCGCGCACGATTCCGGCGAAGGCGCGCAACATCGGCGCGAGCTTGGCGGGACGCGCGTGCTGTGGAGTGCGCTGGAGCGCGGCGATATCGATTGCTATCCGGAATACAGCGGCACTTTGCGCGCCGAGATATTCGCGCAGCAGTCCATTGCCGATGACGCGCAGTTGCGTGCCGCCTTGGCGCGAGCGCATGCCTGGGCTTCGCAGCCGCTCGGCTTCAACAATACGTACGTCCTTGGCATGCGCCGCTATCGGGCGAGCCAGCTCGGAATCCAGCGCATGTCGCAGCTCGCCGCGCATCCGGAGCTGCGGCTGGGATTCAGCAACGAGTTTCTCGAGCGCGCGGACGGCTGGCCCGGCTTGCGCGCGCGCTATCAGCTGCCGCACGAGAATGTTCGCGGGCTCAACCACGATCTTGCGTATCGCGGGCTCGCCGACGGCGCGCTGGATGTCACGGATCTGTACTCGACCGACGCGGAAATCGTGCAGTACAACCTCATCGCGCTGGCAGACGATGCTCATTACTTTCCGGTTTACGACGCCTTGTTCGTCTGCCGCGACGATGTGGGCCCTCGCGTGCGAGAGATCCTCGAGCGCCTGGCCGGTCGCATCGATGCAGACGCGATGACGCGCATGAACGCACGAGCGAAACTGGAGCGCGAGCCGGAGACGCAGATCGCCGCGGATTTTCTGCGTCAGCAGTTCAATGTCGAGTCGCATCCGCAGGAGCGCAGCCGCGCCGAACGCATCTGGCAACGCACGCGCGAGCATCTGGCGATGGTCGCGATTTCGCTCGTTGCGGCCATCCTGCTGGCGATTCCGCTCGGCGTGCTCGCGTTCTACCGACGCGGCATCGGCCGGATCGTCTTCGCGATTGCCGACGTGCTGCAGACGCTGCCGGCGCTCGCGCTGCTCGTATTCCTCATTCCCTGGCTCGGTATCGGTTACGCGCCGGCGATCTTCGCGCTGTTCCTCTACAGCTTGCTGCCGATCCTGCGTAACACGTACGCCGGTCTCGCCGATATCCCGGAAGAGCTGCGCGAGTCCGCGGCAGCGCTCGGTCTGTCGCGCATCGCGAGACTGCGACATGTCGAGTTGCCGCTGGCTGCACGTTCGATCATCGCGGGCATCAAAACCGCGGCGGTGATCAACGTGGGCACCGCGACGCTCGGCGCGTTGATCGGTGCCGGTGGCTACGGCCAGCCGATCCTCACCGGCATCCGGCTCGACGACCTCGGACTGATCCTGGAAGGAGCCATTCCGGCCGCGGTCCTCGCGTTGCTGGTGCAAACCGGCTTCAGTCTGCTGGAACGTCGCTGGGTGCGCGCATGAGTCGCACGCGGCTGGTCATCTTCGATTGCGATGGTGTGCTCGTGGACAGCGAGCCCGTCGCCAATCGCACGCTCGGCAACATGCTGCTCGAGCTGGGCCTCGACCTCACGCAGCAGCAGATCTTCGAACACTTCGTCGGCTACTCGCTGCCGCACTGCCTGCGGGTCATCGAGGGCATGCTCGGTCATGCGGCGCCCGAGAACTTTCTGCGCGACCTGCAAGCTCGCACCTTCGCTGCATTCAAGACCGAACTGCGCGCGACGCCGGGCATCGAGCAGACGCTCGACGCATTGGATGCCGTGGGGTTGCCGTATTGCGTCGCCTCCAGCGGCGATCACGAGAAGATGAAAACGACGCTCGGCATCACTGGCCTGCTGCCGCGGTTCGCCGGACGCATCTTCAGCGTCACGCAGGTCGCGCACGGCAAGCCTGCGCCTGATATCTATCTGTTCGCGGCCGCGCAGATGAACGCCGTGCCGTCGAGTTGTGCAGTCGTCGAAGATACGCCGCCGGGCGTGCGGGCCGGGGTCGCTGCGGGGATGACGGTGTTCGGCTTCTGCGCATTCACGCCAGCGGAGAAGTTGCGTGCAGCGGGGGCGCAGCAGACGTTCGACGACATGCAGCGACTGCCGCAGTTGCTGGTCTGATTTCTAGAGCGGATCCAGCGGCAACCAGTCCACCGGATATCCGGTCTGCGGATCGAGCAGAGCCGTCCAGAATCCGTGTCGCGTCTTGACCGGCAGCCAGAGGAGCTTCTCAGCGGGCACCTGCAACTCTGCGACCGCGCTCGACAACAGTTGCTTCGCCTCCGGATGATGCTTCTCCAACTCGACGATCGGCAACGCGCGTTGTTTGATCTGTGGCAGCTTCTGCTCGTAGGGAACGTAGTACTTCGGCAGCACGGGATAGTCTTTGCCCTGCTGCAGTGACAAAACCAACACGGCATTGAGCTCTTTCGGGTCTCGCGGCTCCTGGATCCCGACGAACTGCGGACCCCACTTCGGCCGTTCGCGATGACCTTCGCTGCCCAGTGCGAGGTCCGCATCGTCGATCTGGCCCGCCGACACGACCTCCAGCCGGTCCTTGGCGAACGCGATGTACACCGGCCGGGTCTGGGCCACCGCGTGCAGACCATAGACGAACGCTGCCAGCTGTATCGTGCCGATGACCGTATAGTCGAACAGCAGCTCGCGCCGCGATTTCTTGCTGTTGTAGATGACGAAGGACGTGAGCGGGCCGAGCCCCAGGTCGCACATCAGCAGCACGAGAAACAGCTTGGCCCCGCCGAGCATCGTCTGGAACGGATCGGGATACCACACCAGGAACACGAGCGCGGCCGCGCCCGCCGACAACGCCAGCGTCACGAGAAAGTGCACAGCGAAGGCAATTGCCTTTTCGCGCCAGACGATCACGAGCAGCGGTCTCCGTGGATACCAGGCCGCACTATAGAAAATTTCGCCCCCCCTGTGGCCGTGAAGGGGTTCGCATTCCGAGCTTGCGCATCAACGTCCGGGCATCGACGGGTGCGCGTAGCTTCACATCGGTGTTGTCGAAGTAGCAGTAGACCTCCCGCGACCGGGCCCAGGTCCGGATGCGTTGCGCCCAGCGATCGAGAGCCTTGCTGCCGTAGCCGCTGCGGTACAGCTCCTTGTCGCCATGCAGCCTCATGTAGACGAAATCGGCGGTGAGATCCAGCGGCATCGGCCAGCGCCGGGCAGTTTCGGCGATCACCAGCGCGATATTGCGCTCGCGCAGCAGCTCCAGGAACGAGGCGTCCAGAAAGCTTTCGTGACGGATTTCCACCGCGTGTCGCAGCGGGCGCGTCCGGTCGATCGCCAGCCGCGCCCGGCCCTTCAGGCGGGCATCGCGCTTGCGTGCGAGCCGCAACGCGGCGCGCGTATCCTGAGGCAACAGGTCGAAGAAGCGCGCCATGCGCTCGCGCTCGTAGCGGAAGTTGGGCGGGAACTGCCACAGGATCGGCCCGAGCTTGGCGCGCAGGTTGAACACACCCGAGGCGAAGTAGTTGGCGAGCGGCGCCTCGATGTCGCGCAGCTTCTTCATGTGCGTGATGAAGCGCGAACCCTTCAGCGCGAAGACGAAGTCGTCCGGCGTTTCGTCATGCCACTGGCGGTAGTACTCGGGCCATTGCAGCGAGTAGAACGAGCCGTTGATTTCCAGCGTCGGAAAAATGTGCGAGGCGTAGCGCAACTCCAGCCGCTGCGGCAGCTCGGCCGGATAGAAGACGCCGCGCCATGGCGGGTAGCGCCAGCCGGAAACACCGATGCGGACCGTGCGCATATCGTCGGATCCTCGTCAGAATCCGAACGGACGAGCCCGGCAGGAGGTTCAGGAGCTGGCGCGATTCTGCGCGAGCAGCGCGTAGTTCCGGTGCAGGGTCTGCACGAAGCGCTCCAGGTCGGCGAGTGTGCCGGTGTTCTCGATGACGTCATCCGCCGCGTTCAGGCGCTGCTCGCGGCTCGCCTGGGCGTCGAGAATTTCCTCGGCCTGCTGTTGGCTGGCGCCGTCACGCGTCATCAGCCGCTCGAGCTGGATCTCTTCCGGACAATCGACGACCAGCACGCGCTGGTACGCCGCCGCGCGTCCGCTCTCGACGAGCAGCGGAATCGCGTGGATCTGATAGTCGCCGCCGGCGGCCGCGGAGCGACGAGCAAGCTCCTCGCGGATGGCCGGATGCGTGATGGCCTCCAGCTTGCGCCGTTGCGCCGGATCGCCGAACACGCGCGCGCGCATGCGTGCGCGATCGAGCTGTCCCGTCGCGTCGAGAATGTCAGCACCGAATTCCGCGACCAACTGTTCGAGCGCCGGCATGCCCGGTGCCACGACGTCACGCGCGATCTGGTCAGTGTCGAGCACCGGTACGCCGAGCTTCGCGAACAACTCCGCGACTGCAGTCTTGCCGCTGGCGATGCCGCCGGTGAGTGCGATCAGCAGGGGAGGTTGGTCCGGCGCGTGAGTCATCGAACCGATGATACGCCTGCGAAGCGCAGATACGACGTTACGATCTGCTCGCCCCACAGCAGCGCGATCCATCCGGCCGCGGCCAGGTAAGGACCAAAAGGAATCGGGATGTTCCGGTCACGGCCGCGCAGCGCAATCATCAGGATGCCGAGCACGGCGCCGGTGAATGCGGCCAGCAGGATGATCGGCAGCAACATCTTCCACCCGAGCCACGCGCCCAGCGCAGCAAACAGCTTGAAGTCGCCGTAGCCCATACCTTCCTTGCCGGTGAGCAGGCGGAACGCGTGATAGACGCTCCACAGGCTCAAATAACCCGCGACCGCACCGATGATGCTGGAGCGCGGATCGACCGGCAGACCGATCGCCGGAATCGTCGCCGCGAGACTGAGCAGCAGGCCGAGCCAGAGGAGCGGCAGCGTCATGTTGTCGGGCAGGAGCTGCGTGTCGATGTCGATTCCCGTCAGTGCGATGAGCACCCAGGTGAGCACGAGCGCAGCGGCGGTGTACCACACGAAACCGAATTTCCAGGCAACCAGCGCCGAAAGAATCGCGGTACCGAGCTCGACGACGGGATAGCGCGCCGAGATCGGCGCGCCGCACTTCGCGCACTTGCCTTTGAGCAGCAGATAGCTGATGACCGGAACGTTCTGTGCAGCGGTGATCAGCGCGCCGCACTTCGGGCAGCGCGAGCGGGGCACTACCAGGTTGTACTTTTCCGTCGCGGCGGGCTTGGTCTGCGGGTCGGGCGTCGGCGCGGCATCGCCCTGCTTCTCGCGCAGGATCTCCTGCGCCTGCGAGCGCCACTCGCGCTCCAGCATGAGCGGCACGCGGTGGATGACGACGTTGAGGAAGCTACCGACCAGCAGGCTGAAAATGAAGACGACCGCGACCCAGGCCGCGGGGATCTCCTGCAGAAGCTCTGCGATCTCGGTCAGACGACCGCACCCAGCTTGAAGATCGGCAGGTACATCGCGATGACCAGGCCGCCTACCAGCACGCCGAGGATCGCCATGATCAGCGGCTCCAGCAAGCTGCTCATCGCGTCCACCGCCGCGTCGACGTCGGCTTCGTAGAAGTCGGCAACCTTCGCCGCCATCTGGTCGAGCGAGCCCGACTCTTCGCCGACGGCGATCATCTGGATGACCATGTTCGGGAACAGGCCGGTCGCTTCCATCGAGCGCTGCAAGCGCTGGCCAGTCGAAACCTCGTCACGGATGCGCAGCGTGGCTTCTTCGTACACGATGTTGCCGGTGGCGCCGGCGACGGACGTGAGCGCCTCCACCAGCGGCACGCCTGCTGCGAACATGGTCGAGAGCGTGCGCGAGTAGCGCGCGATGGACGCCTTGACCATGATCGGGCCGATCACTGGCGCTTTGAGCAGCATGCGGTCGAGCGCGCGACGCATCGGCCGCGAGCGTTTCTTGAAGTACAGGAAGGCATACACGCCCGCGCCGATCAGGATCATCATCCACCAGCCCTGATCCTGCACGAACTTCGACAGGTTGATGACCATCTGCGTGAAGGCAGGCAGGTCGGCGCCGAAGCCCTTGAACAGCGATTCGAACTGCGGGATCACGAAGATCAGCAGGATGACCGAAACGATGATCGCGACGCCGAGCACGGCCGCCGGGTAGAACAGCGCCTTCTTGATCTTCTTCTTCAGCGCCTCGGTCTTTTCCTTGTAGGTCGCGACTTTGTCGAGCAGCGTCTCGAGCGCACCGGCATGCTCGCCGGCCTCGACCAGATTCACGAACAGGTCGTCGAAGTACAGGGGATGCTTGGCCAGCGCCTCGTGCAGCGAGGTGCCGGCTTCGACGTCCGACTTGACTGCCAGCACCAGCTTCTGCATCGACGGCTTGTCGTGGCCGTTGCCGATGATGTCGAAGCACTGGACCATCGGAATGCCCGCCTGCAGCATGGTGGCGAGCTGGCGCGCGAACAGTGCGATGTCCTCGGAATTGATCTTCTTGCCGCTCTTGAAGAGCTGCACTT
This sequence comes from Steroidobacteraceae bacterium, assembly GCA_035493235.1. GTDB lineage: Bacteria > Pseudomonadota > Gammaproteobacteria > Steroidobacterales > Steroidobacteraceae > Steroidobacter. The sequence goes on along the minus strand of DATJIP010000157.1, from coordinate 6,551 downwards.
CCTTGCGCACCTTCTTGGCGAGCACGCCCTGGCGCCGCAGGTCGGCTTTCACCGCCGCTTCGGACACCGCGAGCATCTTGCCCTTGATGCGCTTGCCCTTCTTGTCGGTGCCTTCCCAGACGTAGGGGAATTGTTGCGCTGAGGCTGCTTGGGCCATGGGTTCAGTCCTGACTGGTAACTAAGCTGACTGCGTTGCTTACTCGACGGTGCACTGATTCACTTCGTCGAGACTGGTGATGCCGGACTTGGCTTTCTCCAGCCCCGATTTGCGCAAATCCCAGTGGCCTTCGACGGCCGACTGCGCCGCGATGTCCACGGCATTGCCTTCCTGCAGGATGATGCGCTGGATCTCTTCGCTCACCGGCATCACCTGGTACAGGCCGGTACGGCCCTTGTAGCCGTCGGTGCAGCTGCTGCAGCCGACCGGCTTGTAGATCTTGATGCCGAGATCGACTTCTTCCTCGGTGTAGCCTTCCTTCAGCAGCGCTTCCGGCGGCATGTCGATCGGCGCCTTGCAGTTGTTGCAGAGCTTGCGCGCGAGGCGCTGCGCAATGATCAGCGACACCGAAGTCGCGATCGCATAGGGCTTCACGCCCATGTCGATCAGACGCGTCAGAGTCTTCGGCGCGTCGTTGGTGTGCAGCGTGGAGAGCACGAGGTGGCCTGTCTGCGCTGCTTTGATGGCGATCTCCGCCGTTTCCAGGTCGCGGATTTCGCCGACCATGATCACGTCGGGGTCCTGACGCAGGAAGGCGCGCAGCGCCGATGCGAACGTCAGGCCGACCTTCGGGTTCACGTTCACCTGGTTGACGCCCGGCAGGTTGATTTCCGCCGGATCTTCCGCGGTGGAGATGTTCGTGTCTTCCTTGTTGAGGATGTTCAGACCGGTGTACAGCGACACGGTCTTGCCGCTACCGGTGGGTCCGGTGACCAGGATCATGCCGTGCGGCTGCGCCAGCGCCTGCATGTACAGATCCTTCTGTGTCTGCTCGTAGCCGAGCGCATCGATGCCGAGCATCGCGCTCGACGGATCGAGAATACGCGCCACGATCTTCTCGCCGAACAACGTCGGGCAGGTGCTGACGCGGAAGTCGATCGCGCGGGTCTTGGAGATGCGCATCTTGATGCGCCCGTCCTGAGGCACGCGGCGCTCGGCGATGTCGAGGCGCGACATGACCTTGATGCGCGCCGCGAGCTTCACGGCCAGCTGCACCGGCGGATTGGCGATTTCCTTCAGGTAACCGTCCAGGCGCAGGCGGATGCGATAGGTCTTCTCGTACGGCTCGAAGTGGATGTCCGAGGCGCCCTTTTTGATGGCGTCCAGCAGCACCTTGTTGACGAAGCGCACGATCGGCGCGTCTTCGACGTCGTCGCGACCGACGGTGTCTTTGTCGAGATCTTCCTCGCCGCCGGTGACGTCGAGATTCTCGAGGTCGATGTCGTCATCCGCCAGCGCGGGCATCTGCGTGTCGACCTGCTCGATCGCCTTGCTGCTGATCCGCTGCAGCTTGTCCTCTTCGACGACGACGGCTTCGATCGACAGGCCGGTCTGGAACTTGATCTCGTCCAGCGCGTGCAGGTTGGTCGGGTCCGCCACTGCGACGAACAGGCGCTTGCCGCGCTTCACCAGCGGCAGCACGCGGTGCTTGGCCAGCAGCTTGTCGGAAACCAGCTTGATGGTATCGAGGTCCGGCTGGATCGCATCGAGATCCATGAGCGGGACGCCGAACTCCTGCGAAGCCGCGATCGCGATCTCGCGTGCGTTGGCCAGGTTGTTGGCCACCAGGTGCGACACCAGGTTCGTGTTCGCATCCTTGGCAGCAGTCATGGCTGCCTGCATGGATTTCTCGTCCAGCAAGCCGTCCTGAATGAGACGCAGCGGCAGGCCTTGCAGAGCAAGGCGCTGCGCGTTGACGGCAGGTGCGACGTTGTCAGCCATGGTCGAAGGGGTGGCGCGAGTTGGGCTACCTAATTACAGCAGTCGGGCGCGGCAAGCAATTGTCAAATCAAGGGCATTTTGCAGCAGATTGCCCCCTGGCCAGTGGGCATTGCGTCACATTTGGGCGCTGGCCGGCAAAGTCAGGGCTTGTCTCATGGAATCGCTGCGAACTGCAGCGGCGTTCCAGCCACTATCCGCGCGCGCCAGGCCAGCAACGTGTCGCGCGTCACGTCTGTCAGGAGGTCGCGCTGCTCGTGCGGATCTGCCGACAGGTCAAAGGCGTGCTCAGTACCGGTCTGTGCATTCGCCCAGTACTTCATGATGCGCGCCGGATCGGTGCGATCGACCAGGCCGAAGTTCTGGTTGCCCTCGAAGTAGATGATGTCCTTGGCCTGCGGCGACTGCAGCGGCTGCCCCTGCCACGTCGACGGGATCGGCAGGCCCAGCTCGGTGAGCAGCGTCGGTGCGATGTCGACCTGCGCCGGAACCGCGCGCGGCAGCAGCGGCAGCTCCGGTGTATAGCCGTGCGCGATCAGCAGCAGCGGGATGCGCAGCACCTCTTCGCGCACGCTGTTCATGTGGACGAACATGCCGTGCTCGCCGAGTCCTTCGCCGTGGTCCGCCGTGATGGCCACCAGCGCGTTGCGCAGGTAGCCCTTGGCTTCCAGCATGTCGAGCAATGCGCGCACCATGCGGTCGGATTTGCGCACGCCGTTGTCGTAGTAGTTGGTAGCGCTCTGTTCCGCTGTCGAGCCTGCTCCGATGTCGCTGTCGTGAAAGCGCAGGACGTAGCTGCGCGCCGGCTGGAAGTGCGCCTCGGCGTCGTCGTGCTTGCCGAGCATGTGCGTCGACATGAGATGGAACTGGAACATGGTCGGCATGCCATCCGCATCGGGCATCCCCGCGAGACGATCGAGCACCAGCTGATCGTCGTTCATGTAGTAGCCCTTGGCCTCGCTGCCGTCGTAGTACGAGTCCACCTCGCCATAGAAGTCGCGCAGGCCGTAGAACTTGGTGTGGTCACCGCCGAGGATCATGTGCACGCGGTAGCCGTTGCGCCGCATGACCTGCTGCAGCGTGAACGGCTTGAACGAGAACTGTCGCGGAAACTTCGAGCTCGACAGGCTGAGCATGCCGCAGCCCGTGTCCGGGCAGGAGGCATGCACGAAGTCGAGCTTGCGAACCTCGCGCGTGCGAGCGAGCTCGTCCAGGTGCGGCGTCGTTTCGCGCGGATAACCGTACAGGCTCATGTGATCGGGCCGCTGTGCGTCGATCACGATGAGAATGAGATTGCGGCGTGGGCCGTTGGCCGCAGGAACGTAGGCAGCGCGCGCCGCGTCTTCGCGCCGGTCGAGGCTGGCTGCGGCGACGGAATCGATGGCATGGCCCTGCACTTCGGCGCTCATCGGGTCGCGAAACAGCGTGAGACTCACGGGCTCCGACTCGTGCGTCCATGGCTGCGCGCTCACGTTATAGACGGAGGCGCCGAGGAGCCCGACGCCACCCAGCAATACCGCCGCGAGCACGCGACCTCGCATGGAATTCGCCGCCGTCGCGGTCCAATCGAAGCGGCGCAGATAGAGCCAGCACGCGGCGACCAGTGCCGCGAATGCCAGAGCCGCTGCCGCTGCCACGAGCAGCGGCGCAAAGCCAAGGTTTGCGAGGTATGCAGGTGCTTGCTGCGCGTAACTCGGGATCACGTTCCACGCAATGACTCCGCCCCAGGACTTGAGGCCTGCAATCACGAGCGTGTAGTACAGCAGCATCACGGACAGCATTGCCGCGAGCAGTGGGGCGCCGATTGCCGTGCGCACTGTGCTGCTGGGTACCACGCGCGCGACCGTGAGCCGTACCAGCACGAGAGCTGCCAGCGGAATGGCGACGATCAATAGATGCGGGACCAGGGCAGCCGCGGGCATCGAAAAGCGGCGCAGGTAGACGACCATGAACACGGCCGGCACGCAGTACCAGAGCAGCGCATCGAGGGCGACTCGCCTTGCGATCTGGATTGCGTTGCTGCCCGCGTGCATGAGATCGCGGCTGCGCTTCAGGGCGGAGTGGTGTACGTCGCGCCGTGCGGGTTCGGCGGCCAGATGTCGCTGAACGGTTGCAGCGTGACCTTCAGCCCGTGGCGATACTCGTTGAGCAGATTCTGATCCGTGATGATTTCGGCGCTGCTGTCAGCCGTCAGGAACGTGCTCACCGGGATCACGTCAGCGAGGTTCGCCGCCTTGTAAGCGATGCCGCCCGGCTCGAAGTGACGCGGCTCGAACGCCGGGTGCCCGTCGAGACGACACTCGCGCAAGCGCGCGAACGCGACATCGGGCGGTGTCCGGAAGTCGTGATCGCTCACGTACACGAACCAGCGGAACTTGAACGCTGCCGGAAAGACTTCCTGCGCAGTGCGCAGCACGTCCAGCGAACCGGTCGTGTTGAACGTCGCGATCGCGCCGGGCCGCATGTGCGATTTCACCTCGGCGAAGTACTCGCGCGACAGCAGGTTGGTCGCGTTGGCGCGCCAGTGATAGGTCGTGTTCTGCACGACCAGGTCGAACGTTGCGTCCGGATGGCGCCGCAGCCAGCGTCGGCCATCGTCGATGTGAATGTGAACGCGCGGATCGCTGAGGAGCGGCGCGACTTCCGGATATCGAGCGACCAGTTGCAGGTAACCGGGATTGATCTCGACGATGTCGATGCGCTCGACGTGCGGGAAGCTCGTGATGACGCGCGTCCACGCGCCCGTGCTCATGCCGACGACCAGTACGCGACGGGGCGCGGGATGCGAAGCCCCCAGCAGGAACGGTCGTTCCAGGCCGTTCGAGTTCACGTCCATGTCGACGTTGATGCGGCCGTCGTAAACGTTGCCGCCGAAGACGATGTCGCCGTGCTTCGCATCGGGCGACGTCGAAATGATGCCGTGCTTGTTCTGGATCACGTGCCCGACGGGAGCGCGATGGTTGTCCCACCACTTGTCCGACAGCGCGGCGACCAGGTCAGGTGTCTGCCACGGACGCAGCAGGACCAGCATGACAAGCGCGAGTGCGATCGGCAGCGCGCGCAACCGGCTCTGATCGCCCAGCAGCGCCGTGACCCCGGCGAGCGCGAGCCCCGCCGTGCCGATCATCATGAAGCACTGCTCGACACCGAAGTGATCGAGCAGGACGAAGCCCGTAAGCAGCGGTCCGAGTGTCGAGCCGGCGATGTTGCCGGAGTAGATGCGCGACACCGAGCGACCGACGACGTTGCCCGCCGCGTTCGAGCCGAGATGATGCGCGATCGGAAACAGCACGCTCTTGATCGCCGCGGTCGTGATGATGGCGAGCGCCGCCGAGGTCAAGCCCTCGTTGTCGAATCCGCCGGACAGCAGGTCGCCGGCGAAGCGCGGCGTCATGATGTCGAACGTGCCGCTGAGCAGCAGGACGACAGCGCCGATCAGGTACAGGTGCCGCTCGTGCTTGCAGCAGAGCTTGCCCACGTACGCGCCGACGGCGATGCCGACGAGATACATGGCGAGCACGAACGAAAACGCGTGCGGCATCGTATGAAACTTGAACGAGACCACGCGCACCCACAGGATCTCGACGCTCAGGCTGAGGAAGCCGACGCAGAACGATAAGAACCACGGCAGCAGGCTCATCATTCGCCTCGCCGCACGATGAGCAGCGCCACGGCGCTGACCAGGAAGTTGATGGCCGCGGCCGCGTAGATGACCGTATCGATCTCGAAGAAATAGAAACAGACGAAGCCGACGGCGAGCGCGCCGGCCGCGGCACCGAACGTGTTCAGGCAATACAGTCCACCGATCGACACGCCGACGGTGCTTTGGCGCCTGACCAGGAGCGCGACCAGCATCGGCAGCGTGGCGCCCATCAGGGTCGTGGGAATCAGCAGCAGTGCGAAATTGGCGATAGCGATCGTCGCCAGGCCCTGATGAATGACGAGCTTGCCGAGCCCGGCGATGAGATGCGGGCTCAACACGCCGAACACACCGATGCCGGCCTCGGCAGCGGCGAACAGCGTCAGAATGCGATTGGGATAACGATCGGCCGCCTGGCCGCCGAGCAGCGACCCGACGCCGAGCCCCAGCATGAATGTCGACACGATGATCGTGATCGAATCCATGTCGGTGCCGAGAGCGACGAACAGCAGCCGCTGCCAGCAGACCTGATAGGCGAGGGCTGCGACGCCGGAGAGAAAGAAGGGAACTGCGAGCACGCGCACGCCGATCGCGCGACTGACTCCGGAAAGGGCGGTGGCGGTGTTAGTGGCCATCGGACGTCATTAAAGCAGAAGCCCCTCCGAGGAGGGGCTTCCGAATCGACACAAACGACAACTGGCGTTCGATCAGGCGCGGCAGGCCGCCGGAAGGTACTTCGCCAGCACCGTCGTCAGGCCAGCTGCGGCCGGAGCGGGAGCGGCCGGTTGATGGTTTGCGCCAGCACCGGTGTTGTAGCCGCACCTCCAGATCACGTCTTCGTTACCCGTCGACGCAGCCGCGCCGCTGAGCGCCGGCTGGAGGGCGAGGTTGCCGCCGTTGATCTTCGCGTTGGCAACGTACGGAGCCGCGTTGCTGTACGTGATGACCAGCGTGCCCGCAGTGTTGATCGTGATC
>DATJIP010000156.1:0-6634 GCA_035493235.1 Steroidobacteraceae bacterium | reverse complement strand
CGGTGTTCGAAAACGCGAACCTCGCCACCGACCATCAAATGATGACGATGGAGACGATGCGGAGGACGGCGCCGAAGTACGGGTTGGCGTGTCTGCTGCACGAGAAGCCGTTTGCGGGCGTCAACGGCTCCGGCAAGCACTTGAACTGGAGCATGAGCGACGACCTGGGCAACAACCTGCTGAGCCCCGGTGACACGCCACACGACAACATCCAATTCCTGGTGTTCTGCGCCGCGGTGCTGCGCGCGGTGAACAAGTTCCAGGGCCTGCTGCGCTCGAGCATCGCCAGCGCCGGCAACGATCACCGGCTCGGTGCGAACGAAGCGCCGCCGGCAATCATCTCGATCTTCCTCGGCGACATGCTCACCGACATCTTCGACCAGATTGAGAAGAGCGGTGGCGCGAAGTCGACCAAGCAGGGCGGCATCCAGGACCTCGGCGTCAGCGTGCTGCCGAAGCTGCCGCGTGATGCGGGCGATCGCAACCGCACCAGTCCGTTTGCGTTCACGGGGAACAAGTTCGAGTTCCGTGCCGTCGGCTCGACGCAGAACATCGCCTGGCCGAACACCATCCTCAACGTGGCCATGGCTGATTCGCTCGAGTCAGTCGCCAACGAACTGGAGGCCGCTAAGAAGAAGGGCGAGGAACTGAACAAAGCCGTCGGCAAGCTGCTCGTGAAGGTGATTAAGGAGCACAAGCGGATCATCTTCAACGGCAACAACTACGCGCCGGAGTGGGAAAAGGAAGCGGGCAAGCGGAAGCTGCTGAACCTCAAGAACACGGTGGATGCGCTGACCGAGCTGGTGAAGCCCGAGGCCGTGAAGCTGCTCGATCGCTTCAAGATCCTGAACGAGCGCGAAGCGCACGCGCGCTACGAGGTGTTCCTCGAGAACTACAACAAAACGATCAACATCGAAGGACAGCTCGCCGTGCTGCTGGCCAACCGCTACATCCTGCCCGCGGCGCTTGAGTATCAGAAGCGCATCGGCCAGAGCGTGACCGCGGTGAAGCAGGCCGGTGCGTCGACGGTGCAGGCGAAGAAACTGCTTGCGAAGTACGCCAAGCTCGTCGATCAGTTCAAGGCGCAGGCCGACGCGCTCGCGGCGGCGCTCGATCATTCGAGCAACGGCGCGGCGGAGAAGCATGCCAAGTACATGCGGGACAAGATCGTCCCCGCAATGGCGAAGCTCCGGTTGGTCGGCGACGCGATCGAGGTGTTGACGCCGCACGAGATCTGGCCGCTGCCGACCTACCGCGAAATGCTGTTCGTTAAGTAGCCCGCTGTTCGTTGATACAGGGGCAGGGCCTTTTGGCCGTGCCCCTGTGTCTTGTACGCTGCGCATTCCATGGTCGGTGCCACCGTCTCCCACTACGGGATCGTTGAGCGGCTCGGTGGCGGCGACATCCTGCCTCGCCGAGCTGGCGGACGCATCGTGTTGCGAGCGCGCGCGGCGTGGACACAATATCGGCAGCAGTTCGCCTAGGTCGCCGGTTCGGTGCTCTGCGCGAACCGAGACAACCGCTTCAACGCATCTACCTTTTCAGAACGATCAACCTTTGCACGTGCCATGGCGCGATGCAGCGTGTCGATCGTCTGGTCATAAGTGACGCGATCCACGGGGAAAGGCGTCCCGTCCTTTCCGCCATGCGCGAACGCGAAGCGCGCTGGGTCACGAGTGCTTGCCGGCGTGCCGTAAATCACCTCAGACACCAGGGCGAGTGCCCGTAACGTCTTCGGTCCAACACCTTCGAGTCCCAGTAACGCTTCGAAGTTCTTCGGTGCCCGGTCGTAGGTGGTCACCAACACCGAATGAAGATGCCGGGGGTCGATATCCTGCAACTGCAGCGCGTGATGCTTGGGCATCTCGAGGGTTGGTGGTTGATCGAAAGGTAACCCACCGCGGAAAACACTCATCACTCGCTCGGGTGAATCCGTTGCCAGCTCCACCGACGTAGATCTCAATATGTCGTGTTCGGCGGCGACAAGATTCAGTGTCGGCGCAGTCCGATCCGAGCAGATCGCCTGATGCGGCTCGTTGACGAAGCTCGTCACCGACTCCGACAACCAGTGATACCGCCGCGCCGTGCGCGTTTGATCGCTCATTCCCTGCTGAACGACACACCAGTGACCGGCCGCCGAAAAAAAGAAGGCATGGTGGTAAAGCTGGTACCCATCCTGCACAGCAGCGCTGTCGACTTTGGCCGCCATTCGGCTCGCGTAAACAAGTGGGCGGGAATCGATGGCCAGCCGCTCGCACCGTTCCCGGATTTCGGCAGGGGTCTTACGTGATGTGGCGCCCTTACCCCCCTGGGAGTACACGCCGAGTTCGTGTTCGATGCTGCGAAGGCCTTCCTTGAGCGCGCCGGTTACTGTGGTGGTGACCCCGCTGGAATGCCAGTCGAATCCGAGAACACAGCCGAATGCCTGAAACCAGAAAGGATCAGACAGGCGCCGCAGCAGTTCCTCTGGTCCACGATCGGCGACGACGTGGACAGCGATTTCGCGGGCAAGGCGTGTCATGCGCGTGAACAACCACGCTGGCGCGCGGCCCGGATGCAACGGAAGGTTGGCGAATCCGGTGCGACGGGGCATGTAAGCAGTTACGGAATTTTGCAGCGGAGATACAGGACAACAGTCCGGGCTTCTGGATCCAATCCAAAGTTCCGGATGAACGCAGTGTAAACCAAGCCGCGCCGAAGCCCGGCGAGAGCAGTGGGCGTCGGCGGGTGATTACGCGGTCAGAGGCCGATGGGTATTCTCGAGAAACTTCGACCAACACCTCGCTGGAAGCACGCGGATCCGTCTGTGCGTGCGGCGGCGGTCTACGAAATCGGACCCGAGGATGGCGACGCGCTTCGCGCACTCGCGCGCGAGGATGCGGACACGCGCGTACGCCGCGCGGCCGTATCGCGCCTCGATGAGAGCGACGTGCTTGGCGATATCGCGCGCACCGACCCGGACGAGGAGGTGCGCAGCGAAGCGATTCGAGGTCTGGCCGGACTCGCAGCCGAAGCAGACGATGTGTCCGCCGCTACGGACGCCGTTCGGCACCTGCTGACGCTCGGCCGGACGAAGGAAGTGGTCGTCGTCGCGCGTGCGAGCACCAGCGAAGCGGTGCGCGGCGCCATCGTGGATCTGCTCGAGGACCAGAAAGCGCTCGGCTCGCTGAGCCGCCACGCGGCCGACAACTCGACACGGTTGCGCGCGCTTGCCCGCGTTACCGACGAAGAGGAGCTGCTGAACATCGCCCTCAAGTCCGAGCACACCGATGCGGCCGTAGCCGCGCTTGAACGCATCAACAGCACGGAGGCGCTGGGCGCCATCGCGCAGCGCGCACGGAACAAAGTTGCTGCGCGCCGGGCGCGCACCAAGGTGCGCACGCTCGACGAGCCGCAGCCGCAGGCGCAACCCGAATCCCCGTCGATGAGCGCGGCCGACCGGCAGCGCGCGACCGAGCTGGTGCGGCGCGCCGAGGCACTCGTGACCCTGACCAATCCGGAGGAAGCGTCGGCACGGCTGTCGGAAGTGCGTCGCGCGTGGGCGGAATTCCAGGCCGATGTCGCGTCCGATGCGGCAATCGAGCAGCAGTTCGAGTCCGCCTCCGAGGCGGTACGCGAAGCGATCGCCGAGCGTCAACAGGAGCGCGTCGCCGAGCAGGCGCGGGCCGAGGCGCTGGCACGCGAGCAGGCGGACCGGGTCGCCATTTGTCACGAAATCGAGAATCTCTCCGGCGACGCTGCTATTGATCGCATCGCGGAGCTCAAAGTGCGGTGGGACAGTCTCCCGCCGATGCCCTCGGAGTATGCGGCATCGCTCACGCGTCGATTCCAGGATGGCTGCCGCGCGTTCGAGGATCGCGAGCGGCGGCGAATGCTGGCGCAAGCCGCCGCTAGCCGCATCGATACGCTCGCGACCGAGCTGGAGCAACTGATCGCATCGGCGCAGCCGCTCGACGAGATCGTCGCGCGGTGGCGCGGCCTGCGTCGCGATGCCGACGTCCTGCGCGAGCACGTCGCGGCCAATCCGGACGCCGGCGCGCGGCTCGAGCAGGCCGTTGCGACGCTCGAACAGAAGGAGCAGGAACATCAGCAGCTGCGCGCGAAACAGGAACAGGACAACCTGAAGCGGCTGCAGCAGGTTGCCCGTCAGGTCGAGACGCTCGCCGCCACCGATCAGATGTCACTCAAGGCCGGCGATCGCGCGCTGCGCGACATCAAAGAGGCACTCGACGGCCGGGTGCCGCTGCCGTCGAAGAAGGATCGTCAGGAGCTGCAGGCGCGGCTCGACGCTGCGCGCTCGAAGCTCGCGCCGCGAGTGCAGGAGCTGCGCGAGGCCGACGAGTGGCAGCGCTGGGCGAACCTGCAGGTGCAGGAAGAGCTTTGCAAGGAGATGGAGGCGCTGAAGACGGAAGAGAACCTCGAGCTCGCCAGCCGCAAGATGCGGGAGCTGCAGTCACGTTGGAAGCAGGTAGCGCTTGCCCCGCGTGCGCAGGGCGAGGCGATGTGGCGGCGCTTCAAGGCTGCGCAGGACGAGGTGTATGCGCGCACGTCGGCACATCTGGCGGCGCAAAACGAAGAGCGAGCCGCGAATCTGACCGCGAAGCAGGCGCTCTGCGAGCGCGCCGAAGCGCTTGCCGATTCAACGGACTGGGTGAAAACTGCAGCCGAGATCCAGGCGCTGCAGGCCGAGTGGAAGAAGATTGGGCCCGTCAGCCGCGGACACGAGAAGGCGGTATGGGAGCGCTTCCGCGCAGCGTGCGACAAGTTCTTTACCCGACGCCAGGAAGATCTCAAGCACCGCAAGGAAGAGTGGTCCGCGAACCTCGCGAGGAAGGAAGCGCTGTGCGAGAAGGCTGAGGCGCTCGCGGATTCAACCGACTGGGACAACGCGGCGACGCAGCTGAAGCGTCTTCAGGCCGAATGGAAGACGATTGGCCCGGTGCGCAAATCCAAGTCTGAAGCCGTGTGGCAGCGGTTCCGCGCGGCATGCGATCGATTCTTCGATCGCTACAAGCATCGCGATCAGGTGGAGCTGCAGCAGAAGGCGGCGGCCCGCGATCACATCATCCGCGAGCTCGAGTCGCTGCTTCCGCAGACGAGCAACGGTTCGGGCCGAGGCGAGGCGCCGGAGCATCTGTACGAAAAGGTGCACGAGGCGCGCGCCAAATGGCAGCAGGCGCCGGAAGTGCCGCGTCAGGTGCAGCAGGATCTCGCCGCGCGGTATCACCAGGCCATCGGCCAGCTGGTAGGCACCTGGCCCGAGGCGTTTACCGGCACGGATCTCGATCCGGAGACCACGCGCCAGCGGATGGAGAAGCTGCTCACGAAGGTCGAAGATCTGTTGACCGGCGCGCAGGAGCGCGTGCAGACGCGGCAGCTGTCGCCGACAGAGCTCCTCGCCGAAAAATGGCGCGAGCGCCTTGCCGCCAATACCATCGCCGGCAGCCGCGCGGCACAGGAGAACGACGAAGTGCGCTGGCGCAACGCCGAGCAGGAAGTCCGCAGCGCGCAGTCGCAGTGGACGCGTCTCGGCCCAGTGCCTCCGGAGGTGGCAGGTCCGCTCAACGAACGCTTCCAACGAGCGGTCCGACGGTTCTACGACTCTCGACGGAAAGCGTCGTAATCAACTCCCAACGTCGTTGGATGTTGGGAGTTTCCCTTCAATCCGCTAGAATCCCGGCACCCAATCAATGTCCCTCGGTCCCGGCGCTCGTCTCGGACCGTACGAAGTCATCGCCGCCCTCGGTGCCGGCGGCATGGGCGAGGTCTATCGTGCCCGCGACACGAGGCTCGGCCGCGACGTCGCCGTAAAAGTGCTGCCGTCGCACGTCAGCACCGATGCCGAGTGGCGCGACCGCTTCGAACGTGAAGCTCGAACCATCGCCGCACTGAATCATCCGCATATCTGCACGCTGCACGACGTCGGGCATCAGGACGGCATCGACTTTCTCGTGATGGAGTTCCTCGACGGCGACAGCCTTGCGCAGCGCCTGGCGCGCGGCCCACTGCCGCTCGAACAGGCGCTCGCGATTGCGATCGCCGTTACCGATGCGCTCGACAAGGCGCATCGAGCGGGAATCATTCACCGCGACCTGAAGCCCGGCAACATCGTGCTGACAAAGTCGGGCGCCAAGCTTCTCGACTTCGGTCTCGCGCGAGTGACGCCCGCCGCAGTAGCGGCGTCTGGCCTCTCGATGGCGCCGACGGGCATCACACCCGTGACCGCACAGGGCGCCATTCTCGGCACGCTGCAGTACATGGCGCCCGAGCAGCTCGAAGGACGAGAAGCGGACCCCCGGACGGATATCTTCGCCCTCGGCTGCGTGCTCTATGAAATGCTCACCGGCAAACGGGCGTTCGACGGAAAGACACAGGCGAGCCTCATCGCAGCAATCCTCGAGCGCGAGCCCGCTCCCCTCATCACGCTGCAACCGTCCACGCCTCGCGCGCTCGATCGGCTCGTTAGAAAGTGTCTGGCGAAGGAGCCGGAGAAGCGATGGCAGACAGCGGGCGACGTTTGTGACGAGTTGAAATGGATTGTCGAAGAGGGCATCGATGTCGCACCGAAAGCGTCGACACCGTTGCAGCCGACGAAGAGACGCTGGATGGCCGTGGCGGGGGGCGCAGTCGCACT
>DATJIP010000155.1:0-16422 GCA_035493235.1 Steroidobacteraceae bacterium | reverse complement strand
ACCGATGGCTGGTGGGGCTGCGGCATCGATGCGGTCTCTGCGCTCGACTGCTGGGGAACCTGGTTCCCGGGGTTCCAGGGTCTCAAGCTGGACTCCGGCGAAGCGCCGCGCATGGGATTCACGCCCGCGGGCTTCGCCGCGACCGGCGGTTCCGACACCTTTCACTATCCCGACGGCAACGCGTCGATCGCACGACTTTTGGTGCGCTCACTGATTCCGACCGCCGTGCCGGGCCGCGACGCCCGCGACGTCGTCACCGCCGTTGCCGACTACACCAGGCTCGATCGACCCGAGTCTGCAGCACGGATTCGCCTCAACTGCACCGTCCTGCGCGTTCGGAATGTCGGCAGCGAGCGCGTCGAGGTCATCTATTCGCGCGGCGGCACTCTCCACCGGACGACGGCCCGTCAGTGTGTGCTCGCCTGTTGGAACATGATGATTCCCTATCTCTGTCCCGAGCTGCCCGAAACTCAGAAATCTGCACTCCATCAACTGATCAAGACGCCGCTCGTGTATACGAGCGTGGCGCTCAAGAACTGGCGGGCCTTCCAACGTCTCGGCGTTCGCAGTGTGGAAGCACCGGGCGGCTACTTCTCGAGTTTTCAATTGAACGAGGTCGTCGACATCGCTGGATACAAGAGTATCCGCTCACCTGACGAGCCGATCCTGATCCGCATGGAGCGCACGCCAGCGAAATACGGACTGCCCGAGCGCGAACAACACAAAGTCGGACGTGCCGAGCTGCTCGCGACGCCGTTCGAGACCTTCGAGCGTCAGATCCGCGACGAGCTCGGACGTGCGCTGGCCGGCGGCGGCTTCGATCCGGCACGCGATATCGAGGGCATTGCCGTGAATCGCTGGCCGCATGGATACGCGCCGGAATATAACAGCCTCGTCGACGGCGACACGTCAGCAGATCGCATGCCGAACGTCATCGGTCGGCAACGCTTCGGCCGGATTGCGATCGCGAATTCCGACGCCGGCATGGGCGCGTACACAGACGTTGCGATCGAGCAGGCGCATCGCGCCGTGCGCGAGCTGCCGATTTAACGTCGGTGTATACCGCGCGTCTTTCTGCAAAAATTCCGCGTATTGAATCGATACTCCTTAAGGGGTAGCGTCGCGCGAACGTGCTCAAACACGTGAAGGGACGTTCGACGTCTCGTCGAACGCTGACAAGGCTTCCGAACTTTTCCGTTCGGAAAAAAAATACGGGGATCAATCATGAATAGTCATGAGCCATTGCCATGGCTGCGCGCACGACGTTCGCAGCTTGGCGCTACTGCTCTCGCATGCGCGATAGCAGCTCTGATCGGCGCACCGCTCGCGCAAGCGAAGGACAGCGTCCGCAATCTCGGCGGCGGTCTCGATCAGCTCGCCGCGCCTGCAGTTCGAGTGCAGTCGTTGTCGCGGCAATCACTGGCAGCAGCGACGACCTCTGATGAAGAAGACGCGACCATCTCGCCCGTCTTGCAGTTCGATGACGCAGGCCGCGCCCTGGTGCGCATCTCGTTCGACGGCAAGGTGCCCGCCGCATCGGTCCTGCAGGGCTTGACGATGACGGCCGGCGTCGACGTGCTTGCTTCCGACCTCGCCTATCGCAAAGGCATGGTCGAAGCTTACGTGCCGGCCAACGCGCTCAGGAGCCTGGCCACGCAGAAGGGCGTGCTCGCGGTCGTGCCGGTCGCGCCGTTTGCAACCAACGTCGGAGCGACGACCAGTCAAGGCGTCGTCCAGCACCGCGTGGACCAGTTACCTGCAGGCGTCGATGGCTCGGGCATCACGGTCGGCGTGATGTCGGACAGCTATGACACGAACGCAGCGCCGAACAGCGCAGCGCTCGACATTTCCACGGGCGATCTGCCCGGCGCCGGCAATCCTCTCGGCAACACCCAACCCGTCGTGGTCCTCGAGGACTCGCCGGGCGGCACCGACGAAGGTCGCGCGATGCTGCAGATCGTGCACGACATGGCGCCGAAAGCCCGTCTGGGCTTCGCCACGGCGAACGGCGGCCAGCTGAACTTCGCCAACAACATCCGTTCGCTCGCCGGGTTGTCCGGTGCGCCGCACGCGGTGTCGGGGTTCAAGGCTGACGTCATCGTCGACGACATCATTTACCTCGACGAGCCCATGTTCCAGGACGGCATCATTGCGCAGGCAGTCGATGAAGTCGTGGCCAAGGGCGTGTCGTACTTCTCCTCCGCCGGTAACCGCCCGGCGACGCAGGCGTACGACTCGAAGGTGCGTCTGGTGCCGCCGGTTCCTGCGTCCTGGGCCGGAACGAACCTCCACGTCGAACAGGTGCCGCCCGAGCTGTATGCAGGCGGCTTCCACAACTTCAAAGCGGATGGCAGCACTGACATCGCGCAGACGATCCAGTTCGCCAACAACAGCACGCTGGTGTTCCAGTGGAACGAAGTGTACGACCCGATCCCGCCGACTCCGGTCGGCGCGCCGATCGTCCAGGGCGTGAGCACGGTGCCGGCGGGCGGCGACTCTCAGTTCACGTTCAACGGTACGGCTGGCCAGGTGGTCGAGATCTTCATCGACGCTGACAACACCACGACCGGCACGCCGAACCCGGACCTGACGTTCGACCTGTTCGATCCGAACGGCAACGAGATCCAGTTCGTCGACACGGGCACGACCCCCGAGTCGCTGATCCTCGAACTGCCGGCGACGGGTACGTACACTGTTGTCGTCGACAGCTTCACGCCGGCGCAGTTCGGTGACTATCTCTACCGCGTCCAGGAAGTGACGGTCGCGGAACAGGTATTGTCGGACTACAACCTGCTGTTCTTCTCCGTGGTCTCGGGCAACTTCCTCGGCGCGCTCAGCGAGCAGAACCTGTTCACCAACCGGCCGCTCGAAATCGGCAGCTTCGGTGCAGGCAATCTGCAGATGGTGATTGCGCGTGCCAATACGCCCAGCAAGAGCCGCAACGTGGCTGATCGCATCCGCTACGTCGGCTTCGGCGGCATCAATCCGCAGGAGTACTTCAGCTATCTCGATCCGGTGACCTACGGTCACAACTCGGCGGCAGGAGCGAATGGCATCGCAGCCTACGCGTTCTTCGCGCCGTTCGTGCCCGAGGCGTTCACCTCGCCGGGACCGTCGACGATCTACTTCGACAAGAACAACAATCGTCACAAGAACCCGGAGATCCGGCTGAAGCCCGACATGGCAGCGATGGACGGCGCGAACACGACGTTCTTCACCGCCGATTCCTCGGTCGATCCGGACACGTTCCCGAACTTCTTCGGCACGAGCGCAGCGGCGCCGCATGCAGCGGCGGTTGCAGCGTTGGTGCTGGATGCAGCGGGAGGTCCGGGCAAGGTGAAGCCGAAGAAGATGCGCGAGATCCTGCAGGACAGTGCGTTCCGGCACGACCTCGACCCGTACTTCTCGCAGGGCTTCGCATTGACGCTCGGTAACGTGCTCGCCATCAGCGCGCAGGCGGATCCGGCGGCGATCAGCCAGTTCGACCCCAACGTGTTCACGCTGGGTCAGGTTGGCTTCCGCAACCTGGAGTCGTTCCACTTGAATGGCGCCAATGCCGATCCGACGCAGACGCCGAAGGGCATCGTGTTCGACGAGCGGGCGACGCCACTCCCGGCGCCTGGCCAACCGTTCGTGATCGGTGGCAACACGGTCGGGCTCACTGCGGCTGACATCACCGCGTCGTTCTCGATCCCTGCGGATCCGCCGGCAGTGGCCGGTCAGTGGAAGCAGCTGGATCTCGCGTTCGCGGCGGGAGCTTTCCGCAGCGGCGACCGGCTGGCGTTCGGCATGGATCGCGACGAGCAAGATGCCGCGGGACCGGTGAACGGCGCCGCGGGCGGCAACTCTGCCGACCTGCTCGGTGACGGCGTGAGGATTCCGGAAGGCACGATCGCCTCGGGCGGTGCGAGCTTCTTCGGCAACTTCTCGGGCGGTGCGCCGTTCCAGGGGCGATTCTTCAACCTGATCGGCAAGGGCTATAGCCAGCTCGATGGGTTTGGATTCGTGAATGCCGAGGCGGCAGTGGACGCAGTTCGCAAGGGACATCACTAACAGAATAGGTTGGACACTGGAGCAGGCCCGCATCGATCGAGATGCGGGCCTTTTTTTGGGTCAAAATTTAACGGCGGTGCGTTGTGCCGCGGTGACAGTGACGCTCTGGCCGGTTTTGTGTCCGGCGAGTCGCACCGTGTAGGTGCCCGGCACTACGCGGACGGGCTCGCCGCCGGCGAGGCCTTCCGCGACGACCACGCCCTGAGCATCGACGACTTCGAAGCGTGGCCGCATCGCTTGTGCCATCGCGTCGTTCAATGCCGCCGCGCCTTGTGCGTCGAAGTACGCGCCGCTGCCTGCATCGGCCCAATGTTTGAACGTCGCTGCGAGTTGCGCGTCGTCGATCGCAAGGCCAACGATGTTCACGCGCACAGTCGCGCCGCTCTTCTTCAGTTTCTCGATTGCGGCCGCTGGATCGCCGCCACAGGTTTCTTCGCCATCGGTCAGCAGGATGATCAGCCGCTCGCCCTGCACGCTCTTAAGATCCGACGCGACAAGCTCGAGCGAAGCACCAATCGCCGTCTTCGCGCCGTTCTTC
Source organism: Steroidobacteraceae bacterium (assembly GCA_035493235.1). GTDB lineage: Bacteria > Pseudomonadota > Gammaproteobacteria > Steroidobacterales > Steroidobacteraceae > Steroidobacter. The sequence continues at coordinate 11,831 of DATJIP010000155.1, read as the reverse complement.
GGTTCGAGTGCTTTGATCTTCGCGCTGACTGCATCGACGTTCAGCGGTCCGAGCGGCACATCGAGATCCGACTGACACGAATCCTCCAACCGGCCGAAGACGCGGAACGCGAACGGTGTGCCGGCTGGAATCGTGCTGGTCACGAGCTTGGTCAGCGTCGCGCGTGCGATGTCGATGCGGCGATCCTTGCCGATCTTCTGCAGCATGCTCCCCGACGCATCGAGAATGATCTCGACTGCACTGCCCGCAGGCAGAGCGCTCGCGGCGGTCACTTCGACGAGACCGGGCTGTTCCTTCCCCGGAACGATCGTGATCGGCGCGCGAGCAAGCGTCGCGTTCGCCTGGCCGGTCGAATAACGCAGCTCGTACTCGCCCGGCTCGACGTTCGCGACGACCTTCACGGGATTGCCCTTCGACGTGAATTCCCACGGGCCGTACTCGCCCTCGCGCGCGCCCTTCTTCACGATGGTCACGTAGTCGCGATCGTTGTTCGGTCCCTGCCAGTTCACCTGGAACGTACTGCCCGCGACCGCTTGCGGCGGCGCCTTGAGCGACGCGTTCGACGCAGTCACGGACATCTTCGCAGTCGCGAGCGTCGCGTAGCTCTGACCCGTCGCATATCGCACTTCGTACTCGCCGCCGACATCCGGCGCGCGCATCTCCACCGGGCTGCCCTTCGTCGTGTACTCGTATGCGGCGTACTGCTTCTCCGGCGTGCCAGCTTTCACGATCGTGATGAAGTCACGCGGATTGTTCGGCCCTTGCCAGGTGATCTTGATCTTCGATCCCGCGGGCGCCGTCTGCGGCGCGGTGATCGAAGCCGACACCGAACCCACCGTGATCGGCCGCTTGCCGATCATCACGTCGCCGGCGCCGAGGAAGTAACGCACTTCGTACGCACCGGGCTCGTCGGGTGCGATGAGCTGAACGGGACTGCCCCTGCTCGTGTATTCGTAACCGATGTACGGACGCGTCGCGTTGCCGATCGCGATGTAATCGCGCGCGTTGTTCGGGCCCGTCCACTGCACGCTGAACTTGGCTCCAGCGGCCACTTGGTCTGGTGCAGTCACTGTCGCCTCGACCGCATCGATCCGCAGCGCGCGACGAGCCAGGGTCGGATACGGCGAGTCCGCCGCACACAGGCGAATCTCGTAGTCGCCAGCCTTCGGCGGCGCGATCAGTTTGTACGCGCCGGGCTTCGTCACATATTCATAGCCGCCGTACTCGCCTTCGCGCGCGCCCTTCGCCACGATCGTGACGAAATCGCGCGGGTTCTTCGAACCGGTGACCGTGACTTCGACCTGCCCGCCGGCCTTGGCCGTGGCCGGGCCATTCACGGTTGCCTGTGCGAAGACAGCAGAGCACAGGAAGATGAGGAGCAGCGGGATCAGGCGGCGCATGGTTGGTCTCCCCTTTGTTCTTGGGTCGCTATTCTAACGACAGTGACTTGTCGGCGTAGTGCCGGTCCGGACGTCCTTGTAGCATCCGACACCCATCGAACGGAGCCTGCATCATGAAACAGACCTACACCGGCGGCTGCCACTGCGGCGCCGTGCGCTACGAAGCCGACATGGACCTGAGCCAGGGCACGCTGAAGTGCAACTGCTCGATCTGCCGCAAGACGCGCGCCTGGCTCGTCGGCATCAGCGCCGATGACTTCCGACTGCTCAAAGGTCAGGAAGCGCTCAGCGATTATCAGTTCGGCAGCAAGAACATCCACCATCTGTTCTGCAAGCATTGCGGTGTGAAGTCGTTCGGGCGTGCGGCGGCGGGACCGGGCGGCAAGCCGTTCGTCGCGGTGCTGTTGAGCACGGTCGACGACATTTCCGATGCGGATCTCGCTGCGACGCCCGTGATCTATATCGATGGTCGCAACAACAACTTTGCGGCCGCACCGGATGAGACGCGGTACTTATAGCCTCGTCGGAACCCGAATCAGGGAGTCGCGAGCCTCAGGCCGACGATGCCGGCAACGATGAGCCCCAGGCTCGCGAGGCGGCCGGGGCTCGCCGACTCGCCGAACAGCACGATGCCGAGAATCGCCGTACCGGTTGCACCTACGCCAACCCAGATTGCGTAGGAGGTGCCGACCGGCAATGACTTCATCGCGATTCCGAGAAGCACTATGCTTCCGAGCATCGCCGTCACGGTGATGGCGCTCGGGCCGAAGCGCGTGAACCCCGCTGAGTATTTCAGGCCGATCGCCCAGACGATCTCCAACAGTCCCGCAACGACCAACAGCAGCCACGCCATAACGTCTCCGAGTCAACCATGTTCGTCATCGAGCTTACCTACAAAAGCGACCTGAAGGACATCGACGCGCACATGACCGCGCACGTGAAGTTCCTCAAGAAGTACTACGCGGACGGCACGTTCCTGGTCTCCGGCCGCAAGATTCCGCGCGACGGCGGGATCATTCTGGCGGTCGGCAAGAGCAGGAAGGAGATCGAGGCGCTGATCCAGGAGGATCCGTTTCATCAACACGGGCTGGCCGATTTCCGCGTCATCGAATTCCGCGCCAGTCAGCGCGCGGGGGACATGCCGAAGAGGATCGAGTCGTGAACGGAGCTTGCGCAGCGCTCATCGTCAGGCTGGCCGGCGTCGCGCTCATCGTGCTCTGGAGCTCTGCTGGGGCCACAGAGCTCTCCATCAGACAGCTGGACCAGCAGCCGTACGACGCTGACGTTGCCGAGTTCTTCCAGCTTGGCCAGGGCGATTTGCTGCTGCGAACCCGAGGTTGGCGCGAGCGCAAGCCACAGCGGCCGAACGACTTCGTTTCCGAACCCTGGAGCACGCTGTACATCCTCGCGCCCGGCGGTCAAGTCAAAGAACGCGTCGAGCTGCCGTATGGAATCTATGAGGAGATCGCGCCTTTCGGCAATGGCTTCGCTGTCCAACGACTCGTAACGACGAACTGCGCGCCCAACTGCAGTTACAGCGCTAACGAGCCGGTGCAGATCGTCGTCTATTCGCGCGCGACGGATCCGCAACCGAAGGTCGTGTATGAGACCACCCCCGGGCAGTTTCACACCCCGCTGCTGTTCGGCACGGCCCGCGGGCTGGATCTATACGTCCTGGAAATGGGCGCGCAATTTCGCATCACGCACATCGATTCCGAAGGCAAGGTCGCATGGCAGAAGACAACCGGCTGGCTCGAATCCTCGAGCTTCGCGACGACCGACGATGGTGTGGTGTTCGTACAGAACGTCGCCGAAAACAATCCCGGCATGGTTCTGCGCGCTATCGATCACGAGGGGCACGAGCGTTGGCAAACGCCGATTCCGCAGACGCGCGGCTACTACACCCTCTACTCCCGAGTGGAGCACGGCGTTGAGTTTTTGACGCTGCCGACGTACCCGCCAGATCCGGCGAAGGATCCTGGCAAGACCCGCCTGCTCAATTTTGCGGCGAGCACCGGCAAACCCACTGCGGATGTTCTCGTCCCGCAATTTAAGTACGCAACCGGCACCCGGTACGGTTTGCTCGTCGCGGGTCCGATGCTCGGTCAGTCGTACGTCGGAATGATCGACAGCGACGGGAAGTACTCCTGGCTGCGACGTTACGTGGCCGATGCGAAGCTCAGCGACGTGCGGCGTGCGACCACGAATTTCCACGGCGACCTGCTGCTCGTCACGCGCGAGCAGCACGGCAGTGTCAATTCGCCAACATCGATCGTAGTCACAGACAAGATGGCGGAAGGGCTCGGCGAGGCGCGCGGCGGCTGCCTTGATCCGAAGTGGCGTGAGGCAGTCGAGCTCGCTTCTCAACTGAGCATGCGCGGGGTTTCCGTAATGCCGCCGACGCCGGAGGAATTGACGGGCAGCCCCAACGACGGACAGGGCTGCGCACGTCGCGAAAAGCAGTTCATGGCATTCATGCAGGGTCTATCGGCAGCGATGGCGGCAACACCTGCGCGCCCGCGCGAGTACGGAGAAAACCTGTCCGTCCGCCTGACCGCCTCCGGTGAGCTCCTGCGCCTGGAGCACTATTCGGCCGATCGCTCGGGCTATCCGAGCGCTGGAGTGGAACTGTTGTTCGCCTCGCCCTGCGATCAGCCAGCGGAATTCTGGAAAGTCGTCGCCACGCTCGTGAAGCCGCACTTGCTCAGAATGCAGGAGCTGGACGAGCACTTTGCGCACTCGACCGGCTTCCGCTACATCGTCGATCACCATGCGCAAGGCACCATAGAGCATGTGCTCCCTGCGCTCGAAAAGGCAGCGCGCACCGTGGACGAACGCATCGCGAAGATTGAACCCGCTCAACTCGCAGCAATCCGGCGCGAAGGGTCGAACGGGTATGTGCAGATCCTGCTTCGCGCTGACACGTTCGGCGGGGGCGATGGCACCATGTTGCCACTCGAGTCCGCAGATCGAACGTTCCTGGATATCGTAGAGAGGAATCGCCAAGCAGCAGCTCGCGGCGAGATCGTGATTCGCGACTGAGGGCAGCGGAACCGTTGCGCACGATGGGTCATTGCTGAAAGACCCCTCGCAACGGAGAGATCGCCATGGCGCGACGCCCCGCCCGCTCACGCACGAAAACTTCTCACGACGGGTCGGTGCGCTACGCCGTCGTCGGCCTCGGTCACATCGCCCAGGCTGCAGTTTTGCCGGCATTCAAGCACGCTCGTCGCAACAGCGTGCTCGCCGCCCTAGTCTCCGGCGAGGAAAAGAAGCTGAAGCAGCTCGGCCGCCGCTACGGCGTGAAGCGTTTGTGCAGCTACGACGACGTGGACGAGCTCTTTGCGAGTGGCGAGATCGACGCGGTCTACATCGCGCTACCGAACGACATGCACAAGGAGTACACGGTCCGGGCTGCGCGCGCTGGCCTGCACGTATTGTGCGAGAAGCCGATGGCAGTCACTGCAAGCGAATGCGAAGAGATGATCGCCGCCACGCGCGAGGCCAACGTCAAACTGATGATCGCGTATCGATTGCACTTCGAACGTGCGAACCTCGAAGCCGCCAAACTGGCGCGCACCGGCAAGCTCGGCGACTTGCGCTTCTTCAATTCAGAATTTTCGATGCAGGTCACCGACGACAACATCCGCCTGAACCCGCCGGACAAAGGCGGTGGTCCGTTGTACGACATCGGCATCTACTGCATCAACGCGGCGCGTTACGGCCTCTCGGCCGATCCAGTCGAGGTGTGGGCGACGGCGACCCGCAGCAGCGACCCTCGCTTCAGTGAAATCGATGAGACAGTGGTCGCGACCATGCGCTTCAAGGATGAGCGGCTGGCGAACTTCGTCTGCAGCTTCGGCGCCGCCGATCGATCGGTGTATTCGATCACGGGGACTAAGGGCAGCATCACGGTGGACCCGGCGTATGAATATGCCGTCGGCCTCTCGTACACGCTGCGCGTCGGTAAGCGCGAGCACAACAAGAAGTTCGGCAAGAGCGACCAGTTCGCGCCGGAACTGCTGTACTTCTCCGATTGCGTGCTCGAGGACCGCATCCCCGAGCCTTCCGGCGAAGAAGGACTCGTGGACGTGCGTATCATCGAGGGAATGCTGAAATCGATCGCGCGCGGCGAACCCGTGCGACTGGAAATGCGCCAGCGTCAGCAGCGGCCGAGCATGGCGCAGGAAATTCGCAGCCCGCCGGTGCCCCGCGAGCCGAAGCTGATCGACGTGAAACCCTCGAGCCAGTAGTCACCGCCGACCGGACCACCGAGCTCTCCGAGTCGATTCTTGCGCGCAGCGAATTGCGCGTGAGATATGATTCCGCGCCAGTGAATTCCACTTGTCGCGAGGAGAGCTTTCGATGACGACGAACCGCCGCGATTTCATTGTAGGCACCGGTGTTGCGATCGCCTTGGCCAACCTGCCTGCGCGCGCCGCCGCCGACGGCGATGCAGCCGCCGAAAAGCTCTTGGCCGATATCGCGGAAGAGATCATGGTCGATTATCCCGAGACTGCGACCAGCCTCGGCATCGACAAGGACAAGCGCGCCGCTCTCAAGAGCAAGCTTCAGGATCGGTCGGCAGCCGGACAGAAGGCGATCGAGCAACGTATCGCGCAGCGGCTGGAGAAGTTGAAAGCCGTCGACACTTCGCGCCTCAGCGACGCGGCGCGCATCGACGTGGATGTCGTGCGCACTGCGCATGAATTCGCAGCGCAGGGATTCAAGTTTCCTTACGGCGATTCGGCACTGCTCAACACGAGCTGGGCGTATCGCAACGCGCCTTACGTGGTAGCGCAGAACACCGGTGCGTTCCTGGAAATTCCGAGCACGCTGGACGAGCAGCACACGGTCGAGAATGCCGCGGACGCGGACGCCTATCTGGCGCGTCTCGAAGCGTATGCAGGTCAGCTCGACGGCGAAACCGGCCGCCTGAAATCAGCGGCCGCCCAGAACGTGATCGCGCCGGACTTCCTGCTCGACAAGACACTCTCGCAGATCAAGCTCGCGCGCGTCGGCAAGATCGCCGACTGGTCGCTCGTGCAATCGCTCGCGCGTCGCACGAAGACGATACAGGGCGACTACGCCGCCAAAGCGACGAAGATCGCGACCGACAAGATTGCACCGGCGCTGGATCGGCAGATCGCGGAGCTGCAAGCGCATCGCAAGCGTGCAACGAGCGATGCGGGCGTATGGAAGCTGCCGCGTGGCGATGAGTATTACGCCTGGGCACTGCGCGTGGGTACGACCACGCAGATGACGCCAGACCAGGTTCATGCGATGGGCCAGGAAGAGCTGCGCGCGCTGCAGTCGGAGATGGACGGCATTCTTAAAAAGCAGGGTCTCACCCAAGGCACCGTCGGCGAGCGCATGACGGCGCTGGGCAAAGACCGCCGCTATCACTTCGCGGACAGCGACGAAGGCCGCGCGAAAGTGATGGAGTATCTCAACGGCCGCATCACGGATATTCGCAAGCGGTTGCCACGCGCGTTCGCAACACTCGTGCCGGGGAACATGGAGATCAAGCGCATGGCGCCGGAAGTCGAACCGGGCGCGCCGGGTGCGTACGGCGGTGCCGGCACGATCGACGGCAAGGTGCCGGGCAAGTTCTGGATCAATCTCGGCACGATGGAGAACTGGACCACCTACAACCTGGCGACGCTGTCGTACCACGAGTCGATCCCCGGTCACGTCTGGCAAGGCGAGTACACGTTCAAGCTGCCGCTGATGCGGTCGCTGCTCTCGTTCAACGCGTACACCGAGGGTTGGGCGCTGTACGCCGAGCAGCTCGCCAACGAGCTCGGCGTGTACGACAACGATCCCGTCGGCCGCCTTGGCTACCTGCAATCCATCGCGTTCCGCGCATGCCGGCTCGTCGTCGACACCGGACTGCACGTGAAGAAGTGGACGCGCCAGCATGCGATCGAGTGGTTCGCAACCACGAACGGCTCCGGCCTCGGCGAAGTGACGAGCGAAGTCGATCGCTACTGCGCGTGGCCGGGCCAGGCGTGCGGCTACAAGGTCGGTCACAGCGAGATCAACCGCCTGCGCACCAAGGCGCAGAAGGAACTGGGCGCGAAGTTCGATCTGCGTCAGTTCAACGATGCGCTGGTCGTCGGCGGTGGTGTGCCGATGGTCGTGCTCGCGCGGAACATCGACGCGTTCATCGCGAAGCGGAAGTAACAGGAGACCTCCCGTGCAGGACTCAATGGTCACCACCGCGCTCACGTTGCCCGGCTACGTCGTGGTGCGAAATCTCGGCGTCGTGCGCGGCATCACCGTCCGCTCGCGCTCGATCGTCGGCAACATCTTCGGCAGTCTGCAGTCGCTGTTCGGCGGGAACATCACGATCTACACCGAGCTCTGCGAGCAAGCGCGCTCGGAGACGTACGGCCTGATGTGCCAGCACGCGCGCAAGCTCGGAGCGAACGCGATCATCTCGATGCGCTACGACGCAACCGAGTTGATGGCAGGCCTGACGGAAGTGCTCTGCTACGGAACGGCGGTGCAGGTGGAACCTGGCCGCGACTAAGACGCGGAACGGGCCGAGGAGGTAGCCTCGGCCCGTCGTCGACGCTATTTCTTCTTCTGTTCCGTCTGTTGCGCGGTGCGTTCCTGCTCGCGCGCGCCCGCCAGCATGCCCGGCAACGCGTAGTTGCCCTCGGCGCAGGCGTACTCGTAGATCGGCTCGTTCATGCGGTTGAACGGCAGCTCGCCGGTGTACGAAGCAGTCATGTTTTCCGGATCTTCGACAGTGAACTTGTAGTTCAGCACGTCAGGACCCGTGCGCGTGAAGCGCTCGGTCACCTTGATCTTGTCGGACGCGCCGCGATAAGGCCCGAACCCGGACATCTGCGACATCTGCAGCGGATTGATGTTCGTTGTCTCGACGACGAGCGTGTCGCCTTCCCAATGACCGATCGAATCACCGAACCAGGGGCGGACCTGCGACGGCAAGTGCTGGGTCGTGCCCAGCTTGATCACGCGCGTGTCATGGACCATCTCCGTCATGATCATGACGTGGTCCTTGGTCTGCACGATGGAGTAATTGTTGTTGTAGAAGTAGTTCGCCAGCATCGGCGGCCCGAGGTTCGAGCCGAACGAAGTGAGGCAGCGGTCGGAGAGCGAGCGCATTTCGGGGCCGTCGAACTCGCCGAACTTCTTCGACATGGCAGCGCGTTCCGCCATTTTCTGCTTGCCGGCGTCGGTCAATGCCGGAACGTGCCCGTCTGCCGGATCGATGAGGATCGAGCTGCGCGCCACACCATCGACGCGCACGACGCGGTTACCCGGGTCGAGCCAGAAGCCGTTGTAGCCACCGACGGCGCCGCCGGCGGCTTGGGCAATTCGCTCGACGAACGTGGGTTCGCCCGGTACCGACGCCAGCTCGTAAGTGCCGTTCGTCTTGGTCGCCGTCTCGCCCGGCTCAGTGGGCCGGTCGCGGAATTCCTGCACGTCCTGAGCACGCTTCTCGAGCGCGGCCGCCTGCGCGTCCGTCAGCGTGGGACCTCCCTTGCCCATCCGCTCGAACGGCGTCTGGGTTGCGTTGGTCCAGTTGCCCTGAAAGTCGGGTTTGCCATCGGCGGTGCGCGGCGCGACCCAATTGGTTTTGGCGGCCGGCTTTGCCGGCGCTTGCGCGTGGGCGGATGCCGCCAGGCCCAGCGTCAGTGCAACTGCGGCGGCGAGCGAAAGCGACTTATGACCCGAGGAAAATGCGCTACTCATCGTGATTGACACCAGATTGGAATGGCGTTTCGCATACTAGTGTCCCCGGGGCTGACGGACAACAAATGCGGCCGTCAGTCCCGCAAACGAATGTAGTTTTTTGTCAGGACGAGATGCACGCCACCTTACGGCGCGATGCGCAGCACACCGCCGTCGCCCGGTGCAAACGAAATGCCCCAGTTCGAGGTGTACAGCGCGCCGTCGGGGCCTTCCACGAGCCCGTTCGGCAGGCTGGCGAACCCGCTCAGCACCGTCGTCCGCTTACCCGTCCTGCGATCGAACTTCACCAGGTTGGCCGTGTCGGTCGACCACGGATGGTCCAAGGGGAAGATCTCGACGCCATAGAGATCGTCGCAATGCCATGTCAAACCGACGAGCGGGTTGCTGGATTTGAACGGCAGCGTATAGCTCGAAAAATGCTTGTCGAATACCGCCAGCTCGGACGCGCCGCCGTCCTCGCCGAACGTGCCGACGAAGAAGCTATTGCCGCGCCGGGTCATCACGATCGGGTTGTGCTCGCGGTTGTCGATCGACATGTCATAGAGCTTCGTGATCACGCCGGTCCGCGGATCCACGCGCAACACGAAGCCGCGGTTGGTCTCGATCACGTACAGGTACCTGCCGACCGCGATCATCGAGTGGAACACGCCGCCCGGTTCCTGATCAGTCGTCTCCGGGTTCGTGTCCTTGATGAAGTTCGGCGGGTTCGCCGCGTGCCAGGCGCTCAGGTCGGCGACCGGCGTGGTCGAGCCGTTGCGGTTGATCCGGAGAATGGCGGCAGGGTTGTCGGGCAGCCCGTGCGAGCAGCCACCCATTTCGATCAGCACGTAGAGCGTGTCAGCGATGAAGGCGACATCGGTCGGACCGTAGCTGGCACCGGAGTTGTCGGTCATGCTCGGCAGGTTGTCGGCGACCACCTCCTTCTTGCCGTTGGCGCGTACGCGGATCACTCGGCCGCTGTAGCCAGCCGTGTAGGGGCTGTAGATATTGATGTTGATCGGGCAACCGGGTTCGTCCGTCGGCGCCAATTCGCCGCCCACGCCCGCCTCCGCCACGTAGAGATTTCGATCCGGACCGAAGGTCAGGCCCCGCGGACTGGTCAGGCCGCTGGCGTAGGTCGTCACCGAGGGCCGGGAAGACGCGTGGCGACGATCGTTCGACCCGAAAGAATCCGCGTGGAGCACGCCGGCGCCGAGCAGCATGAGCCCGGCCAGCGCGGTTGCAGACTTGAAGGCGGTGCGGATCATGACTTTTCCCCTTGCTTTGTTGAGTGGCCAGGACGCAAAAACGCAGGGGAACCGTGGCGGATTGGCCGGAGCGCTGCATGGCGCTTGGATAATTTTTGGCTAATCGTTGGATAACGATAGACTCCGACGTCACGAACGACGGGGGTTTCCAATGGCAGGCCAGGGCGATTCGAATCGCGCCATCCTGTTCGCGCTGGGTGCGAACTTCGTCATCTTCGCCACCAAGGGCGTAGCAGCGTTCATCACGGGCTCGAGCGCGATGCTCGCGGAGACGGTTCATTCGCTTGCTGACTGCGGCAATCAATTGCTGCTGCTGCTCGGCATGCGCCAGGCGCGCATGGACCCGACGCCGGAGTATCCGCTCGGGTATGGAAAAGCGATTTACTTCTGGTCGTTCCTGGTCGCAGTGATGCTGTTCAGCGTCGGCGGCATGTTTTCCGTCTACGAGGGCATCCACAAGCTGCAGCACCCCGAGGCGCTCAAGCAGTGGTGGTGGGCGGTCGGCGTGCTGGTCATCGGCATCGTTGCGGAATCAGTCTCGATGCGCGCGTGTCTCGCTGAAGTCGCCAAGGCGCGCGGCTCGCGCAGCCTGGCGCGCTGGTTTCGCGAGAGCCGCCAGGCCGAGCTGGTCGTCATCTTCGGCGAAGATCTTGCCGCTCTCCTCGGGCTCGTATTCGCGCTGGTGGCCATCGGACTCGCAGTGATCACCGGCAATCCGCTGTGGGATGCCATCGGCACGCTGGCGATCGGCATCCTGCTCATCGTCGTGGCAGTGTTCGTCGCGATCGAGGTCAAGGCGATGCTGATCGGTCAGAGCGCCGATCCGAACGTCAACGCGGCCATCAAGAACTTCCTGGAGCAACGCCCTGACGTCGCGCGCGTGTTCAGCCTGATTACGCTGCAGCTCGGCAACGATCTCATGGTTGCCGTGAAGGCGCAGCTGAGCCAGACCTCCGCCGCCAAGGAAGACGTGATCAATACTATCGAGCGAGAGCTCAAGAATCAGTTCCCGCAGGTGAAGTGGAGCTTCTTCGAGCCGGACAATGCGGCTTGATCGTCCGTCACCTACATTCAAGCCGCCGCGTCAGTGCCAGAATCGATGGCCTCTAACCGGAGGTGATGTATGTTCAACACACTGGGCGGTAATCCTCGCGGCGGCATGTCCCCGATCATGGTCGGACTCATGGGCCTGCTCGCCTATCGCACGTTGAAGGGCAAAGGCCGGCTCGCCGACATGCTCGGTACGAATCAGACCAGCAGCGGTGTAGGCAATGCGCCAGCTGGCGGTGGGCTCACTGGAGCTTTGGCCGGCGGCTCGCTCGGGGCAGGTTTGAAAGATCTGCTGGATCGATTCCGACAGAGCGGTCATGACGACAAAGTGCAGAGCTGGGTCTCCACCGGCGCCAACCAGCAGATCGCGCCGAACGAGATCGAACAGGCGCTCGGCGAAGAGCGC
>DATJIP010000154.1:0-73749 GCA_035493235.1 Steroidobacteraceae bacterium | reverse complement strand
TAAGGTGAAGACGATCGCCGATGCCAAGGCGATCGTCGAGCAGCGCAATCTCTCGCACGTCAAGGTCGGCGTGTTCGACGTCGACGGCATCATGCGCGGCAAATACATGTCGCGCGCGAAGTTCCTGTCGGCACTCGAGAGTGGCTACGGCTTCTGCGACGTCGTGCTCGGCTGGGACTGCCAGGACCAGTTGTACGACAACGTGCAGTTCACGGGCTGGCACACGGGTTATCCCGACGCGCCGGTGCGCATTCTTCCCGAGTCGTGCCGGCCGCTGCCGTTCGAAGACGACAATCTCTTTTTCCTCAGCGAGTTCGCGCCGCCCGCCGAGCAAGTCTGCCCGCGCGGCATTCTGCGCAAAGTGCTGGAGCGGGCCCGCAGCATGGGCTTCGAGTCGTACGCCGGCTTCGAGTACGAAGTGTTCTTCTTCAACGAGACGCCGCAGTCGATCCGCGAGAAGAACTATCGCAATCTGCAACCGATGGCGCCGGGCTGGTTCGGCTATTCGGTGATACGCAACAGCGTCGGCGCGGAGTTCTATCGGCAGATGCTGGCGATGTGCGAGACGATGGATTTCGGCATCGAGGGTTTGCACGAAGAGACTGGCCCCGGCGTGATCGAGGCGGCGATCGGCTACGACGGCGCGCTCGAATCGGCAGACAAGGCGGCGCTGTTCAAGACCTTCATCAAGGTGCTCGCGCAGCGCAACTCGATGATGGCGACGTTCATGGCGAAGTGGTCGCGCGACTGGCCGGGCCAGAGCGGGCACATTCATTTATCGTTGCGTTCGCGCGATGGCGGCAAGCCGGTGTTTCACGACCCCGCGCAGCCGCACGCGATGAGCACGACGATGCGCCACTTCGTCGGCGGCCAGCAGCGACTGATGCCGGAACTGCTCGCGATGATCGCGCCGACGGTGAACTCGTACACGCGTTTGATTCCGGGCTTCTGGGCGCCGACGGATGCGACGGTTGGCGTCGAGAATCGAACGTGCGCGTTGCGCATCATCCCGGGCAGCGCGAAGTCGCAGCGAGTCGAGTATCGCGTCGCCGCTGCTGACGCGAATCCGTATGTAATCCTCGCCGCGGCGCTCGCGTCGGGACTGGCGGGCATCGAGCAACGCATCGAGCCGGAGCCGCTGGTGGAAGGCAACGCCTACGACCACAAGTTTCCGGAGGCGCTCGCGTTGCCGCGCACGTTGTGGGAAGCGGCGCAGAGATTGAAGCAGTCGAAGATGGCGCGTGAGTGGTTTGGGGAAGCGTTCGTGCAGCACTTCGCGGCAACGAGGGAGTGGGAAGAGCGCGAATTCCGCAAACACATCACGGATTGGGAACTGTCACGGTACTTCGAGATTATCTAGCAAGATTGTCGGGCTGCAGCCCGACCTACAGCCCGACGACCGACGCTGGTTAGTACGCTGTAGGTCGGGCTTTAGCCCGACTCCGGCTCCGACTCTTCATCATGCTCAAAGTCATCTCCCCGATCGACAATTCCATCTACGCCGAGCGGCCGCTCGCCAAGCCCGCTGATCTCGAGCGCGCCCTCGACCTCGCGCGCAAGGCTCAGCGTGCCTGGCGCAGCGTCCCCCTCGCCGACCGCACCCACATCCTCACTCGCTTCTGCGACCTGTTCGAAGCGAAGCGCGACGAGATCGCGCTCGAGCTGACCTGGCAAATGGGCCGGCCGAGTCGTTACGCGCCTAACGAAGTTCGCGGCACGCTCGAACGCGCGCGTCACATGATCGCAATTGCGCCATCCGCACTCGCGGACATCGACGCCGGGCCGAAAGAGCACTTCAAGCGCTTCATTCGCCGCGAGCCGCTCGGGGTCGTGCTGACGATCGCTGCCTGGAACTATCCGTACCTCATCGCTGTGAACAGCGTGGTGCCTGCATTGATGGCCGGCAACGCCGTGGTCCTCAAGCATTCCGCCCAGACGCCGCTGTGCGCCGAGCGTTTCGCGACAGCGCTGCAGGAAGCCGGTCTGCCGCACGGCGTATTTCAGGCCCTGCACATGAGCCACGATGACACCGAGCGTGCGATTCGCGATCCGCGCGTCGACTTCGTCGCATTCACTGGCTCGGTAGCGGGCGGTCATGCCGTGCAGCGCGCGGCAGCCGAGCGCTTCATCGGCACGGGCCTCGAGCTCGGCGGTTGCGATCCGGTGTACGTGCGCAACGATGCGAATCTCGCCCATGCGATCGAGAACATCGTCGACGGCGCGTACTTCAACAGCGGTCAATCGTGCTGCGGCTTGCAGCGCATCTACGTACACGAGCGCGTGTACGGCGCATTCGTCGACGGCTTCGTCGATCTCACACGCAAGTACGTGCTCGGCAATCCACTCGACGCAGCGACGACGCTTGGGCCTGTCGTACGCGCAGCCGCGGCCGACACGATTCGCACGCAGATTGCGGCGTCGATCAAAGCCGGCGGCAAGCCCGTGATCGCGGAGACTGACTTCGCCGCGAGCCGCGCCGGAACTCCGTACCTCGCGCCGCAAGTGCTGCTCGACGTCGACAACTCCACGCCGATGATGCGCGAAGAGATCTTCGGCCCGGTCGCGGGCATCATGAAAGTGCAGTCGGACGAAGCAGCGATCGCTGCCATGAACGACAGTCCGTACGGCCTGACCGCCGCGATCTGGACGTCTGACGCGGACGCCGCGTTGTCGATCGGGGAGCGCGTCGAGACCGGCACGTGGTTCATGAACCGCTGCGACTATCTCGATCCGGCGCTCGCGTGGGTGGGCGTCAAGGATTCGGGGCGCGGCTGCACGCTGGCTGTCGTCGGTTACGAGCACCTGACGCGGCCGAAATCATTTCACCTGCGAACGCACGTATGACCAACCTACGCGGCAACTGGAATTATCCGACCTTGATCCGCTTCGGCGCGGGCCGCATCGCGGAGCTGCCCGACGCCTGCAAGACATTGCGCATCACGCGACCGTTGCTCGTGACCGATCCCGGTCTCGCCGCGTTGCCGATGATCGCGAAGGCCGTCGAGTCGTGCCGCAACGCCGGCCTCGGCTGCGAAGTTTTTGCCGACTTGCAGGCGAATCCTGTCGAAGCGAACGTGACGAACGGCGTCGCAGCGTATCGACGCGGCGGACACGACGGCGTCATCGCATTCGGCGGCGGCAGTGCGCTCGACACGGGCAAGGCGATCGCATTGATGGTCGGCCAGTCGCGCCCGATCTGGGATTTCGAGGATCGCGAAGACTGGTACACGCGAGTGAACGTCGCCGGCATGGCGCCCACTATCGGTGTGCCGACCACGTCGGGCACCGGCTCGGAAGTCGGTCGCGCCTCGGTGATCACCGATCTGCGCGATCACACGAAGAAGATCATCTTTCATCCGCGCATGCAGCCGGGACTCGTGATCGCCGATCCCGAGCTCACGCTCGGCCTGCCGGCAAAAGTGACGGCCGCCGTCGGCATGGACGCGCTCTCACATAATCTCGAAGCGTATTGCGCGCCGTTCCATCATCCGATGGCCGACGGCATCGCGGTCGAAGGCATGCGGCTGGTCAAGCAGTGGCTGCCGGTTGCGGTGGCCGACGGCAGCAACATCGAAGCGCGCGCGCAGATGATGGTCGCCTCGGCGATGGGCGCGACGGCGTTCCAGAAAGGCCTCGGCGCAATGCACAGCCTCAGTCATCCGTGCTCGGCGAATCTCAACACGCATCACGGGCTGACCAACGGTGTCGTGATGCCGTACGTGCTCGCATGGAATCGCAGTGCGCTGCAGGACAAGATGACGCGGCTCGCCGCCTACCTGGACCTGCCCAAGCCGTCGTACGACGCAGTGTTAAATTGGATCCTGGAGTTGCGCCGTCAGATCGGCATTCCCGCGACGCTCGCCGAGCTGGGAGTGCAGGCCGCGCACGCGGACGCTTTCGCGCAGCAGGCGTTCGACGACCCGTCGACCGGCGGCAACCCGCTGCCGATGACGCCCGCCAAGTTTGCGCAGCTCTACAGGAACTGCATCGAGGGCAGCGGGCTCTAACTGTTGTTCATTGGCAATTCAGCCCACCGCAGGCATAGTCACGTCCATGCGCGCTCTCGTCTCCTGCGCTTTCGCTGCCCTGCTGCTGGCATTCGCAGTGCCGGCCAGCGCCGACGGTCTCCGTTGCGGCAGCAGGCTCGTTACACAGGGTGATCCCCGCGCGAAAGTGCGCCACTACTGCGGCGAGCCGACCGACGTCCAGACGCACTACATCCAGCGTCGTCCGTCCTTCACCGCCGGCGGGCGCTACTACTCCTACGGCGACGGCTACGTCGAGATTCCGGTCGAAATCTGGACCTACAACTTCGGCCCCTACAAGCTGATGCGGCAGATCCGCTTCGTCGACGGCGTGGTCGATGAAATCGAGTCGCTCGGCTACGGCTATCACGAAACGCCGAGCTCCTCCGCCGAAACCCGCAGCGAGCGCCGCGAAACATACAGATAGCGGCTGACGAGCAGCACGGCGCTGACCGTGAGGCCCGCGATAAATCCAATCCACACGTACAGCGGCCCGCCGCCCTGCCGCACGCCGAATATATAGGCGAGCGGAAAGCCCACGACCCAATACGAGAAGATGCACATCGTCATCGGGATCGCGGTGTCCTTGAAGCCACGCAGCGCGCCCGACGCGCCCACCTGCACGCCATCGGAAAGCTGAAAGATCGCGGCCATCAACAACAGGCCCGCGGCGATGTCGCGCACGACCGGATCGCGCGTGTAGAGACTGGCGATCCCGTCGTTGAACAGCACGATGCCGAGAGCGGATAGCGCCATCACGCTCGCACACATCGCGATGCCGAGCAGCCCGGCGAAGCGGCCGCGCTCGTGATCGCCGCGACCTAGCGTGTGACCGACGTGGATCGTGGTCGCCGAGCTGATCGCGAGCGGCACCATGAACATGAAGGATGCGTAGTTGAGCGCGATCTGATGGCCGGCCGTCAGCGTCGCACCCATCCCGCCGATCATCAGCGCCGCGCACACGAACAAGCCGCCTTCCGCGAGCACGCTGCCGGCGATCGGCGCGCCGATGCGCGTCAGCTCGCGCAGCACGCGCGCATCGGGTGGATCGATCCGCGCGAAGAAATTGAATTCACGATAACCGCGCTGCTTGCGCATGTACGCGAGCATCGAGAAGAACATCAGCCACTCGGAGATCGACGTCGCGACACCGCAGCCGATCGCGCCGAGCTGCGGCATGCCGAACTTGCCGTACATGAAGATCCAGTTGCCGATGACGTTCGCAGTAAGGCCGAGAAAGCTGAAGTACATGATCGGCCGCGTGCGCCCGAGGCCTTCGCTCGTGTAACGCAACGCGAAGAATCCCATGAGCGCCGGCATGCCCCAGGTCATCGCATGCACGTAGCCGATCGCTGTCGGCAGAATTTCCGGTGCGATGCCCAGCGCAGGCAGCACGCGGTCGACCTGCAGGAGACCCGTGACCAGCAGCGCCGCAAGTGCGAGCGCGACCCACCACGCCTGCCGGCAGTAGCTCGTTACGCCGTGCTTATCGTTGGCGCCGTAGGCATGCGCCACGTTCGGCGACACGCCCATCATCATGCCGAGACCGATCAGCAGGAACAGGTGATAGAAACCCACGCCGACCGCGAGCGCGGCCAGATCGCGCGGGCCCAGTTGCCCGGCCATCACCGTGTCGGCGAACTGCATGCCGATCACGGACAGGTTGTTGCCGACGAGCGGGACGGCGAGCACGGAAATGGCTCGGACGTCCGCTGCGAAGCGGCTGGGTGTAGAGGTAGTCATCGGCAGGAGGCGCTGGCATGCTGGCCGTGGTCGCCATTCTCTCATAGCGAGGCCGTCATGCTCGTCGGATCTGCAGTGCGCCGGGTCGCCATCGTCGGCGGCGTGCGCATCCCCTTCGCACGCTCGATGGGCGCGTACGCCGAAGCGAGCAACCAGGAAATGCTGACGGCGACGCTCGCTGCGCTGGTCGAACGCTATCGACTGAAAGGCGCGACGCTCGGCGACGTCGGTGCCGGCGCGGTGCTCAAGCATTCGCGCGACTTCGGCCTGACGCGCGAGTGCGTGCTCGACAGCGGTCTCGCGCGCGAGACGCCCGCGTTCGATCTGCAACGCGCGTGTGGCACGAGCCTGGATGCAGCGATCGTCATCGGCTTGAAGATCGCGATGGGACAGATCGATTCCGGCATCGCTGCCGGCGTCGACACGGCCAGCGACGTGCCGATGGTCTACCCGGACTCGTATCGCCGCATCCTGCTGCGCAGCTCGCGCGCCAAATCGCTCGGGGCGCGGCTGTCGCCGTGGCTCGGACTGCGGCCGCGTCATTTCAAGCCGCAGCTGCCGGCGGTCGCGGAGCCGCACACCGGTCTGTCGATGGGCCAGAGCTGCGAGCAGATGGCGAAGACTTGGCAGATCCCGCGCGCCGAGCAGGATCAGCTCGCGCTGGAAAGTCACCGCAAAGCAGCCGCGGCCTTCGACGAAGGATTCTTCGACGATCTCGTCGTCGAGTTTCGCGGCCTCAAGCGCGACAACAACGTCCGACGCGACTCGTCGCTGGAAAAACTCGCCGCGCTGAAACCGTCCTTCGATCGGCAAGGCACGCTGACCGCGGGCAACTCGACGCCGATGACGGACGGCGCGGCGGCCGTGCTACTCGCGAGCGAAGAGTGGGCGAAGTCGCGCGGCCTGCCGGTGCTCGCGTATCTGAAGTACGGCAAGTACGCGGCGGTCGACTTCATCGACAAGGAAGGTTTATTGATGGCGCCCGCGTACGCGGTCCCGCGCATGCTCGCCGACGCGAGCCTCAAGCTGCAGGACTTCGACTTCTACGAAATCCACGAGGCGTTCGAAGCGCAGGTGCTGTGCACGCTCAAGGCGTGGCAATCGCCGGAGTTCTGTCGTGACCGGCTCGGACTCGCGCAGCCGCTCGGCGCCATCGATCGCAGCAAGATGAATGTGAAAGGCGGGAGTGTTGCGATCGGACATCCCTTTGCCGCAACCGGCGCGCGGATCCTCGCAACGCTGGCCAAATTGCTCGCGACCCGCGGCAGCGGACGGGGACTGATTTCGATCTGCACCGCCGGCGGGATGGGTGTGACGGCGATAGTGGAGCGCTGAGTTGGCCGCTCCAGCGCATCCTGCGCCCGCGGCACTCGCGCATCCCTGCGCGTCGGAAAGCGGCCGGCAGCATCCGGGGCGCAGCGTACTGCGGCCCTGACACTGCCGACCGCCTCCAAGGCGGCTGCAAAGGTAGGAGTGCCTTGCAGCCTGCCGCCGTTCGAAGCCATCGCGATCCCGGGGAGGGGGCAGTAACGATCGCGAACCCCGATACAGCGGGCAACTCGACTCGAGTCCTTGACTGGCGAACCTTGATAGAAGCTGACGAGGGGCTTCCTTGCCCGGGTTGCGTGCCCCAAATCGTGCGGGTCCGTGTGAAGAGCCTCCCTGATCACGCGCACGCACTTCCTATAGTTACTAAGCGACAAAGGCGGGCGTTTTCCCTCACAGCAGCCGTTGCCTTTCGCTGGTTTTGTGCGCTGTATTCCACTTAAGTGGAGGACGACACCGGTCTGCGGAATTCCGCAATCGCCGCGTCGGGCCACGATTGAGATGCCGTTCACGTAGCCTTTCAGCCACACTACCGGCCGCATGACCTCCTACCAGGGCGAATCCGCATTCGAGCACGGTAACGGCGTGGCCACCGGCGCCCTGCTGGTGAACCTCGGCACGCCGGACGCCCCGACGCCGGCCGCAGTTCGGCGGTTTCTGGCGCAATTTCTCTGGGATCCGCGCGTCGTCGAAGCGCCGCGCTGGCTGTGGTGGCTAGCGCTCCACGGCGTGATCCTCCGCATCCGTCCGTCGCGCAGCGCCCACGCCTATCGTCAGATCTGGACCCCCGAAGGCTCGCCGCTCCTGCTGCACACTCGCGCCCTCGTAGACCGAGTCCGAGGTGCGCTCCAGCGGCAGATGCCCGCCACTGTCGCCCTGGGCATGACCTACGGCTCTCCCGGTATTCCCGATGCGCTCGAACAGCTGCGGAGCGCTCGGGTACGGCGCTTGATCGTGCTGCCGCTGTACCCGCAGTACTCCGGCTCGACTACTGCGTCGGTGTTCGACCAGGTGACTTCGTACCTGCAACGCTGGCGCTGGGTGCCGGAGCTGCGGTTCATCGGCAACTACCATGACGAGCTCGCTTACATCGAGGCGGTCGCCGCGAGCATTCGCGAGCACTGGCGCACGCACGAGCGCGGTCATCTGTTGTTCTCGTTTCATGGAGTGCCGCGCAGCTATCTGCTCGCGGGCGATCCGTATCACTGCCAGTGCCTGAAGAGCGCGCGGTTGATCGCGGAACGACTCGGACTCGAAGCCAGCACGTGGAGCGTGAGCTTTCAATCGCAAGTGGGGCGCGCAGAATGGCTGCGGCCTTACACCGACGAGACGCTCGTGAAGATGGCGCGCGAAGGACAGCGACGCGTCACTGTCGTGTGCCCGGGATTCGCCACCGATTGTCTCGAGACGCTGGAGGAGATTGCGATTCGCAATCGCGCGTTGTTCGCGCAAAGCGGCGGCGAGTTCTACGACTACGTTCCCTGTCTCAACGCCAGCGACGCGCACGCCGATCTCCTTGCAAGACTCGTCGCACGACACGCGGGCGGCTGGCCCGCCGCCGAGACTGCGAGCGCCGAGCTCGACGAGTCGCGCCGCCGCGCGCTGCGCCAGGGTGCCGCGCGCTAGCGCGGATGGAAGCTTGCTCAGCCCGCCTCTCGGCCGGTTTCTCGAGATCAGCATCTCCACGCCGGTCATTCGCGAATCGCTGGAGTTCTACGAATCGCTCGGCTTCGTGCAAGCCGCGGCCGGCGAAACCTGGTCGCATCCGTATGCGGTCGTGACCGACGGCCGTTTGTTCATTGGTCTGCACGGCCGCGAGATGTCATCGCCGTCGTTGACCTTCGTGCTGCCGCAGTTGCAGCTCGGCGTCAGCCGGCTCAAGGAGCTCGGTGTCGCGTTCGAAGACGAGCGTTTCGGCGACGACGTCTTCAATCAGGCGCTGCTCCGCGATCCCGGCGGACTCAGCGTCCTGTTGCTGGAAGCGCGCACGTTCTCGCCGCCGCAGCTCGACGCGCCGATCGAGTCGTCCTGCGGCTACTTCAGCGAGCTCGGTATTCCAGCACGGGCTGCCGATGCGGCACGCGTGTTCTGGGAGTCGATCGGCTTCGTCGCGCTCGACGAGGAGCCGCAACCCTTCCCGCGGACACCGTTGGTCAGCGACGGTCTCGACCTGGCGCTGTATCGCACGCGCGCACTGCGTCATCCGGTGCTGACATTCGAGGACGGCGCAATGGCGCAGCGGCTGACGCGGCTGCGCGAGCAGGACATAAAAGTGTCCGATGAGATGCCGGACACTCTGGACGAAACCGCCAACGGCGTGCTGATCGCGCCGGAAGGCACGCGGCTGCTGCTGCTGACCGCAAGCGACTGACGCGAAAATAGCAACGTAAGGTCTCCGCGTGCGATCGGGGGACCCGTACATTCACGCTCTTACTCCGACAACTAAAAGGATCTGGCCATGAAGCGCTACTGCTTGCTGCTGCTGCTCGGCGTCGCTGCCGTTGCAGTTGCCGACGAAGGCATGTGGACCTTCGACAACTTTCCGCAAGCCGCCGTGAAGCAGAAATACGGCGTCGACATCGACGCTGCCTGGCTCGGCCGCGTGCAGCGCTCGATCACCCGCCTCGAGGGCGGCTGCACCGGCTCGTTCGCTTCGCCCGACGGCCTGGTGTTGACCAATCATCACTGCGCGATGGCCTGCATCAGTGCCCTGTCGAGCGCCACCGACAACCTCGTCGAGAATGGCTTCAACTCCGGCAGCCGTGCCGGCGAGCGCCAGTGCCCGGGCGGGATGATCTCCGTCCTGGTCAGCACCGAAGACATCACTGCGAAGGTGAACGCTGCGATCGCCGGCATGCCCGACGCGCAAGCGAACACCGTCCGCAAGCAGACGCTCACCCGCCTCGAATCCGAGTGCACGGCGCGCGCCGCCAGAGGCAAGCAGAATCCGTTCGCGTGCGAGTCGGTCACGCTGTACCAGGGCGGCCAATATTTCCTCTACACGTACAAGCGCTACGACGACGTGCGCCTCGTGTTCGCGCCCGAAGCAGCCATGGCGCAGTTCGGCGGCGATCCGGACAACTTCAACTTCCCGCGCTGGTGCCTGGATTTCAGCCTGATGCGCATCTACGAAAACGGCAAGCCGGTGCGCACGCCGGACTACCTGCGCTGGCGACCGGAAGGACCGAATGCCGGCGATCCGGTTTTCGTTGCGGGCCATCCCGGCAGCACCAGCCGGCTGCTTACCGTCGATCAGCTGAAGTTTCAACGCAGCGTCTCCTTCCCGGCTTTCATCGCCCGCAACTCCGAGCTGCGCGGCCGGATGATCGAGTGGGGCACGACCGGCGACGAGCCGAAACGCATCGTCGACGAAGAGCTGCGCGGTCTCGAGAACGCGCTCAAGGTCTACCGCGGTCTGCAGTCGGCGTTGGTGGACGACAGACTGATGGACTCCAAGGCCGCTGCCGAGCGCGACCTGCGCGCGCGCCTGGGCGCGGATGAAAAGCTCGCGTCGCTCGCGGGCACGGCCTGGGACGACATCGCGAAGGCACAAGCGCGCTATCGCGAAATCTACGACCGCGTGCAGTACCTGGAGAACGGCACTGGCTTCAACAGCGATCTGTTCGGCTACGCGCGCCTGCTGGTGCGCGGCGCTGCGGAGCGCGCGAAGCCCAACGAGCAGCGGCTGCGCGAATACGCAGATTCGAACTTGCCGAAGGTGAGCGCGGGTCTGCTGGCCGCGACGCCGATCCATCCGGAATTCGAGACGCTGACGCTCGGGTTCTCGCTCGACAAGCTGCGCGAAGTACTCGGTCCGGACGACGACATCGTGCACCGGGTACTCGGCAGGGAGTCGCCTGCCACGCTTGCAGACCGGCTGGTCAAGAGCACGAAGCTCGCCGATCCCGCCGTGCGCAAAGCGCTGTGGGAAGGCGGCGCAGCCGCCGTCGATGCTTCGCAGGATCCGATGATCGTGCTGGCTCGCGCGGTCGATCCGGACGCGCGGGCCGTGCGCAAGATTTACGAAGACGAAGTGCAGGCGCAGACCGTTGCGGGGCAGGCGAAGATCGCCAAGGCACGCTTCGCGGTGCTGGGCACGAAGGTCTACCCGGATGCAACGTTCACTCTGCGGCTGAGCTATGGCGACGTGCAGGGCTGGGTCGAGAAGGGTCAGCAGGTTGAACCGTTCACCAAGCTCGGGCGGCTCTACGAGCGCGCGACCGGCGAAGATCCGTTCCGCGTGACGCAGCGCTGGCTGGACGCGCGCAGCAAGCTCGACATGAACATGCCGTTCGATTTCGCAACGACCAATGACATCGTCGGCGGCAATTCCGGCAGCCCGGCTATCGATGGCCAGGGTCGGCTCGTCGGCTTGCTGTTCGACGGCAACATCCACTCGATCGCCGGCTCGTATTGGTACGACGCCAGCCTGAACCGCGCCGTGGCCGTGCACCCCGGCATCATCCTGACGGCGCTGCGACAGGTGTACGGCGCGCCGGCGATCGCGAACGAAATCGTCGGTGGCGGCGCGAGCGCTACTTCTTCTCCGCGATGATCGTGAACTTGATGTGCAGGCGATCCTGCACTTCAAGTGCGCCGAGCGCCACGCTGAAGGGCTTGATGCCGAAATCCGTCTGCAGGACGTCGAACTCGCCGCTCGCGCGCAGCTTCGCGCCTTCGACGGCAACCTTCACCGGCACCTCGACGTCATGGCTCGCGTCCTTGATGGTGATGTGCGCCGTCACCTGTGGCGTTTCGAGCGTGCCGCCGACTTTCGCGGACCGCAGTTTCACTTCGGGGTAGGCATCGCCGTCCAGCACTTCCGGTTTCAGCATGTTTTTGCGCGTGCCGTCCTTATCCGATTGCGGAATATCAGGCGGAAAATCCCCGCCCGCCGCGCGCCGCGCCTCGGCGTCGTCGATCACGAGCTTCGCCACGGGGAACGCCAGCTCGAACCCGGAGCGTGCAAATTCGGGATGCACCCACACTCGTCCGGTGACGTCCTGCGAAGTCATCACGTGGTTGTGGCCGAGGCGCGAGAGCTTGCCGCCGCGATACACGAAGATGGCGAGCTGTGAGCTGCCCGGATCGATCTGGTAAACCGTGGCGCCGCGAGTATCGACGGACGGAGTCGGCGGCACTGTAGGAGCAGGCGCAGGCGGACGCACCGGGCGAGGGCAGGCGGCCAATAACAGGCTCAATAAAACCAAGCCGCCTACTTTGGGTATCTCACGCATGCTGTCTCCTGTATGTGTCCTGTTCAGGTTAGTCGCTTAAACTACCGCCTGTCATGCAGTTGAAGAACACTCTGACCCGCTACGGCGCCCTGGCGCAGCTGTTTCATTGGGTCATCGTCGTGTTGATCATCACGCAGTTCGTGCTTGCTCTGCGGGCCGAAGGTTTATCGCCGATCAAAAAGATCGGTGTGCTCGGCACCCATAAATCGATCGGCATCACGATCCTGGTGCTCGCAGTGCTGCGCCTGGCGTGGCGGCTGTTCAACCCGGTCCCGCCGCAGCCGCGCGGCATTCCGCGCTGGCAGGAACTCGCCGCCCACGTTTCGCATTTCCTGCTGTACGCGTTGCTCTTCATCACCCCGATGCTCGGCTGGCTGATGTCGTCGGCGCGTGCTTTCAGCGTGAGCTGGTTCGGCCTGGTGCAGCTGCCCGATCTCATCGAGCCGAACAGGGCGACATTCGAGCGGCTGAAGGATTGGCACGAAGCCATGGCGTTCACCCTGGCTGCGATCGCGGTGCTCCACCTCGCTGCCGCGCTCAAGCATCACTTCTTCGATCGCGACGACGTGCTGCGCCGGATGTTGCCGGTGCCCGAGCGCGGTCCACACTCTTGAATCCTCGATACGGATAACTTCTCACCATGCGCATGCACCAACAGCTTCGTTACCTGCTCGTCCTGGTCCTGGTCTGCGGCAGCGTCGCGCTCGCCGCCAACCAGTGGACCGTACAGCCGAAGGAAAGCAAACTGACTTTCGTCGCAACTCAACAGGGCGCCGAGTTCACCGGCACGTTCGAGCGCTTCACTGCGGACATCAAGTTCGATCCGCAGGATCTCGCGGGCAGCCACTTCGACGTCAAGGTCGAGACGGCATCCGCCACCACCCGCGACAACGACCGCGACGAGACACTGAAGAGCGACGACTTCTTTGCGGTCAAGCAGTACCCGACGGGTCACTACGTAACTAGCCAATTCACGGCCAAGGGCGGCAACAAGTTCACTGCCACCGGCAAGCTGACGGTGCGCAACGTGACGCGCGACGTGCCGCTCGAGTTCACGTTCGAGAACAAGAACGGCAGCGCCTGGCTCAAGGGCAGCGCGCAGCTCAAGCGCCTGGACTTCGGCGTCGGCCAGGGCGAGTGGCAGGACACCGAGCAGGTGGGCAACGAGGTGAAGATCAACTTCGTGCTGCTGCTGAAGCCGTGAGCAGTCAGGCTGAAGCCTGACTCTTTCCTCACACGCAAAACGTACAAGCGGCGTGCTCAAACGAGCACGCCGCGTCGATTGCGGTTACATTTCGCTCCGGCATATCACGAAATCTTAATGGCGGCATGAATCAGCCGGCGCCGGTTCGCTACACCAGTCCCGAAGAATGCGTCGAAGCAACCCTGAGCCGCGTCGGCAAGCACGTGGTGCTCGGGTTGCCGGTCGCCATCGGTAAGCCGAACGGCCTCGTCAACTCATTCGTCGCGCGCGCACTGGCCGATCGCTCGATCCGCCTGACCATCGTCACGGCCCTGTCGCTGCGCAAGCCGCGCGGGCGCAGCGACCTCGAACGGCGCCTGGTCGATCCGCTATCGGAGCGCATCTTCGGCGGGTTTCCCGAGCTCGAATACCTGCGGCTGATCGAGCAGGGCCGCCTGCCCGACAACATCGAAATCGTCGAGTTTTTTCTCGAGCCCGGTGCGTGGCTCAACAACCCCGGGCTCCAGCAGAACTACCTCAGCGCGAACTACACGCACGTCGCGCGCGACGCGCTCAAACGCGGCCTGAATGTGATCGCGCAGCTGGTCGCGCGGCCGCCGGCCGGCGAGGCGCCGGCGGGCCTGCTGAGCCTCGGCGCCAACCCCGATCTCACGGCCGACCTCCTGCCGCAGATCGCGCAGATGCGGGCCAGCGGCCAGCCGTTCGCGCTGATCGGCCAGGTCCACAGCGAGCTGCCTTTCATGTACGGCGATGCGCTGGTCGCCGCCGACACCTTCGATTTCCTGATCGACGACCCGGGCACGCGGCTGTTCTGTCCGCCGAACGCGCCGATTCCGCGCGCCGAGTATTCCATCGCGTTGCACGTCAGCACGCTGATCCGCGACGGCGGCACGTTGCAGCTCGGCATCGGCGAGCTCGGCGACGCGATCGTTTACGCGCTCCAGCTGCGGCATCAGCAGCCGGCGATCTATCGCGACGTAGTCGAATCGTTCGGCCTGCTGCGGCAGCATCGCCGCCTGATCGAGACCGAAGGCGGTACCGCACCGTTCGAGCGTGGCCTGTACGGCTGCTCCGAAATGCTCGCCGATGGCTTTCTCGATCTATATCGCAGCGGAGTACTGAAGCGCCGTGTCTACGGCAGTGCGAAGCTGCAACGGCTGCTCGACGACGGCCACATCGACGAGCAGCAGGTCAGCGAACGCACGCTGGCAGCCCTGCACGAGGGCGGCATGCGCCGCATGTCGTTCGTCGATTTCCATGAGTTCCGCGACGTCGGACTGTTCCGCGACGACGTCGAGTACGACCGCGGCATGCTGATCGCGCCGGACGGCACGCAACTGCGCGCCAACTTCGACGATCCGGAACAGCGGCGGCAGATCGCCAAGGCCTGCCTGGGCGAGCGGCTGCGCAACGGCATCGTCGCCGACGCCGGCTTCTTCTTCGGCCCGCAGGGCTTCTATGAAGCTCTGCGCACCATGCCGGTCGCCGAGCGCCGGCTGTTCGCGATGCGCGCCATCAGCTTCGTCAACGAGCTGTACGGCCACGAGTGGGAATTGAAGGTCGCGCAGCGCCGCCACGCGCGCTTCGTCAACACGACGATGATGGTCACTGGCCTGGGCGCCGCCATCTCCGACACGCTCGCTGACGGTCGCGTGGTGAGTGGCGTCGGCGGCCAGTACAACTTCGTCGCGATGGCCCATGCATTGCCCGAAGCGCGCTCGATCCTCTGCGTGCGTGCGACGCGCGAGTCGCGCGGCGAATTGACATCGAGCATTCCGTGGAGCTACGGCAGCGCGACGATTCCGCGGCATCTGCGCGACATCGTCGTCAGCGAATACGGCATCGCCGACCTGCGCGGCCGCACGGACCGCGAGGTCGTCGAGGCGCTGCTGGCGATCATGGACTCACGCTTTCAGGATCGCTTCGTCGCCGACGCGCAGCGTGCGGGCAAGCTGCCGCGCGACTATCGAGTTGCCGATGCTGCAAGAGGCAATCTTCCGCAGCGGCTGCGAGAACGCTTCGCGCCGTGGCGAGCGCGGGAGCTGTTCCAGGATCTGCCGTTCGGCAGCGATATCACGCCGGAGGAAGTCGTCCTCGCCAAGGCGCTGCGTGGATTGCAGGCGAAGACGCATTCGTGGAGTGGGAAGGTCGGGGCAGCGGTTCGGGCGATGCTGGCGGATGCCAGCGCGCCGCGGCTGCGGCCGTATCTGGCAAGGATGGGGTTGGTGGAGGCGAAGACGTTTGGGGAGAGACTGCAGCGTGGATTGGTGGCGGTGGCGGTGGAAGAAGAGATCAAGAAAGAGTCGGGCTGAAGCCCGACCTACAGCCCAACAACCAGCGTCTGTTAGAACGCTGTAGGTCGGGCTTCAGCCCGACTGCCCGCAACCTTTCCTCTGCCCTTCGCGTCCAACCCCACATTCCCGCAGTTGGAAGGACTCTCCATGAAGCTCATCCTCGGCTCCGCCCTGCTCGCCTGCGCCTTCGCCCTGCCGGCACACGCCGACGACTGCAAGCACACTGCTCACCGCACCGCGAACTCCGCCGGCCCGGACATCGAGAAGGTCGTGATCGAAGCCCGGGCGGGCGATCTCGTCGTGCGCGGCTCCGACAGCCGGGACGTCAGCGTCGACGGCCGGGCCTGCGCCTCCTCGGCCGAGCTGCTCGAAGAGAGCCAGCTCGAGATCCGCCGCGACGGCAATACCGTCTACGTGCGCACGGTTCTGCCCGAGATCGGCGACAACTTCTTCGGCATGGGCCGCTACGCATACATGGACGTCAGGATCGGCGTGCCGAAGAGCGCGACGCTGAAGATCGACGACTCCAGCGGCGACATGGAAGTGGCCGACGTGCAGGCCGCAACCATCAACGACAGCTCGGGCGATCAGACGCTGGAGAACGTTGCCGGCGACCTCGACGTCACCGACAGCTCCGGCGAGATCAAGATCATCAAAGTCGGCGGCGGACTGCGCCTGAGCGACAGCTCCGGCGACGTCGACGTCGATGGCGTACAGGGCGACGTGATGGTCGAGGTCGACAGCTCAGGCGACCTGGACATCCGCCACGTCAGCGGCGGCGTGCACGTGCGCAACGACAGCTCGGGCGACATCGAGATCCACGACGTCAAGCGCGACGTGCTCATCGACGAGGACAGCTCCGGCGGCATACGCGTCGGGGACGTCGGCGGCGACTTCACGGTCGGCAGCGATGGCAGCGGCGGCATCCACTTCGAGCGCGTCGCCGGCCAGGTGCACCTGCCCGACTGATCGAGTCCCCACTGAGGTCAGTGGCCGAGCTCGGCCAGCAGGCGATCGATCATCGCGCCGGCCTTCTGCTGGTAATCGCCGCCGAACAGATTGAAGTGGTTCAGCACGTGATACAGGTTGTAGAGCGTGCTGCGCGTGCCGGCAGCCTGATCGAGCGGCCAGGTCGATTGATACGTCGTGTAGAACGCGTGACCGAAGCCGCCGAACAGCCGCGTCATCGCGATATCGGCCTCGCGGTCGCCGAAGTACACGGCGGGATCGAAGATCACCGGCAGCCCGTCTTCGTCCGTCCCCCAGTTACCGCCCCAGAGATCGCCGTGCAGGAGCGAGGGCACCGGCCGATAGCTGGAGAAGAACGCGTCGAGCAGCTCGCACAGCGTCCGCCCGCGATCCACAGTGTATGCATCAGCGCCCTTGCCGGCGGCGAGCTGCAATTGATGCAGCAGACGCCGCTCGCGCAGGAACGTCACCCACTGCTCTGACCATGCGTTTGGCTGCGGCGTCGCGCCGATGGTGTTGTCGCGATCCCAGCCGAAGCGCGCGTGGGTCTGTCGATGCTGCCAGGCCAGCTGTTCGCCGAGCAGCGCTTCGCTCGCCTTGGTCGGTGTGCCGAGCGTGATCCACTCCAGCGCGAGGTAAGCGCCTTCATCGCAGGTACCGCAAGTCAACACGTGCGGCACGCGAACGGCGTTAGTGCGTGACAACGCTTGCAGGCCAGCCGCCTCGCAAGCAAACGCGTCCGCCGCAGCGGCACTGCCGGTCTTGACGAACAACGGCCCGCGCGCTGTCTCGTAACGCCAGCATTGACTGATGGAGCCGCCGGAGACGGCGCGCTTCGAACGCTCGTCGATCGGTGAGCCGACCGACCGCGCCAATGCGGCAGCGATGGTGTTGTCCTTCAAAGCATTCTCCGGCTACAGCAGCTCGCGAGCCTGGTCCTGCAGCACCGCGATGGTCATCCTGATGTCGTCGCGCCGGCTGCCGTTCGCGAGGATCGCGCGCGAAACGTTCGGCAGGACGCGGCCCCGTCCGCTGGGCATGCGCGCGAGCACGTCGCGCATCGTTGCGCCTTGCGCACCGACGCCGGGAGCAAGGACGAAGGAGTTAGGCATTGCTGCGGCGGTTTCGTCCGCGTCGGCGCAGGTCGCGCCGACGACGGCGCCGATCGGCCCGAGGCCTTCCTTGCGCTGGCGCAGATTTCTGGCGGTGATCTCGCGACACAGGTTCTGCGCAACTGTCTCGCCGTTCGCCATGCGCGCGGTCTGCAATCCCTGCCCTTCTGGATTCGACGAGCGCACGACGACGAACACGCCGCCGTCCGCGGCAATCGCCGCTGCGAAGAAGGGTTCGAGCGCGGCGAGGCCCAGGTAGCAATGCGTCGTGATCGCATCGACGCGCAACGTCGTGGTCGCGGAGAAGTAACCCTCGGCGTAAGCGGCCGCAGTCGTATCGATATCGCCGCGCTTGCCGTCGAGCAGCACCGGTACTTCACGCGCGCGGGCGAGCTTCACCAGCGCTTCGAGCGCCAGGAACCCGGCACTGCCGAAGCGCTCGAAGAATGCAGATTGCGGTTTGAGCACGGCAATGCGGTAGTCCGCGGCGTCGAGCACGCGCTGCCCGAACTCCAGCGCGCCTTCGGGCGAATCCGGCAGGCCGCAGGCTTTCAGCACGGCCGCGGAAGGATCGATGCCGACGCAGAGGGGGCTGTGCTCGCGGATCTTCTGCTGCAGGCGGTCGGCGAATGTCGGCATGGCCGCCATTGTAAGGCGAGCTATGGCGCTTGAAACCTGTCGGCACGAAACGTCAATACCAGCGTGTCGCGCAGGCCGCGCGCCCCAGCTTTCTGGATCGGCGTGGTTTCGTGTACGACTTGCGCGTCGTCAAGCAGCAACGCCGTCCAGGGCTCCGCCATCGTAAAGCGCACGCCGGCCGCGCCATGCGCGTCGAAGACGCGCGTTTCGCCGCCGCTCACGTCGCTGCGATTGACGAGGATGACCGCCACGAAATCGACGCCGTCGCGATGTGCTCCTTCCGGGGTAGGACGTCCGATGCCCTCCGCGCTGTCGATGCGGAACTGATGCGCCTCGACATACCAGCGCGGCACGGTCCGCACAGTGGCAAAGAGCTTGCCCAACGCGCGCAGCAAGCCTCCCCACGCCGGCGCCTCCAGCACCACGCCCTCGATCGGCTCGAACCAGCGCTCCAGACCGCCGTGCAAGGCGTTGTAATCGCGCGGTTGCCAGTGCGCGCGGTGCGGTACGAGCTGCAGCGAATCGCCGGCCAGCTCATGAATGAAACAACTGTGACGACGAAACCGATAGCGGCCGCCGTCGAGCAGATACGCATCGCGCGGCAGGCGCTCCCAGCTCGCTCGCAAGGCGTTCAGCTCCGACAACTGTACTGCGCATGCGCTCTGTAACTGTTGCGGAGGCAGCAGCGCGCAGCCGCACTCGCGCAGGGCTCCTGACGCGTTTGCGCTGGACGCGGTCAAATTCAAGTTGGCGATCGACATAGTTGCAGTGGTGAGTTTACTGCCGGAAAGCTGCCGATGCCTGCCGCGCGAAGGCGGCGCTATGCTCGGCCCATGAGTCGGGCATTCGTACGAGAGAGCGACGATGGCGCCGAGGTCCCCCAGGACCTGCCGGAGCGCCCGGTGAGCTCGCACCCCAATTTCGTGACTGCGCGCGGGCTGCAGCAGATCGAGAATCACATCCACGAGCTCGAAGCAGCGCGCGAGGTGCCGAAGCGCAGCGAGGACAAGGACGCGCTGTCGCGCGTCGATCGCGATCTGCGTTACTGGCAGCAACGCAAAGCCACCGCGAAGCTGGTCGAGCCAGATAGCGAGCCGGCGAAGGTACGGTTCGGCGTGCGCGTGACGGTGCGCTATGAAGACGGCACGCAGCGCAGCTTCACACTCGTCGGTGAGGATGAAGCAGATCCGGCGCAAGGTCTCATCAGCTGGATGTCACCGATCGCGCAAGCACTCATTGGCACCAGTGTCGGCGACGAAATGGCTCTGCCAAGTCAGCGCGCCGAGGTCTTGAAGCTCGAGTCCGCTACCTGATCGATATCTGACACATCCTGGCATGCGAATGCAGTAGGCTGTCGCGCTCCAAAAGTACGGAGCCCGGCACGCATGCTCTCGCGAATCACAACGCAGCTTCTTCTCGCCTCGCTCACGATCCTTGCACTACAGCCCGCGGGCGCGGCGTCGCGCGCGCCGGCACATCCAGCGTTGCGGACTGTCGCTGAGCAATCGAACAACCTGCGCACAGGTCG
This sequence comes from Steroidobacteraceae bacterium, assembly GCA_035493235.1. Classification (GTDB taxonomy): domain Bacteria; phylum Pseudomonadota; class Gammaproteobacteria; order Steroidobacterales; family Steroidobacteraceae; genus Steroidobacter. Next base: position 53,672 of record DATJIP010000154.1, on the reverse strand, counting down.
CTACGACGAGATCGAGCGGCTGTGTCCTGCGTATCAGCAGACGTGGCCGAACCAGGTGCGCTGCTTCGAGTTCGGTCGCACGCCCGAAGGCCGGCCGATGCTCGCGCTGGTCGCGTCGGCGGACGGCGTGCTCGACGCCGCTGCGGCTCATCGTGCGCAGCGGCCGATTGTGTTCATGCAAGGCGGCATTCACGCGGGCGAGTCCGACGGCAAGGATGCAGGGATGTTCGTGCTGCGCGAGCTGCTGGACGGCAACGTTGCGCCGGGCGCGCTGTCTGCGGTGACGTTCGTGTTCGTGCCGGTGCTGAACGTCGACGGTCACGAGCGCTTCGGGCGCTGGAACCGGCCGAATCAGGTCGGTCCGGAAGAGATGGGCTGGCGCACGACCGCGCAGAACTTCAATTTGAATCGCGACTACGTCAAGGCCGACGCGCCGGAAATGCAGGCAGTGCTGCGGCTGATGAACGAATGGGACCCGATCCTGTTCGCCGATCTGCACGTGACCGACGGCGCGCAGTTCGAGCAGGACGTTGCGTACAACGTCGCGCCCACATACGTCGGTGACGACGAGCTGCGCCGTACCACAGTCGCAATGCGCGACGAGCTCATGAAGCGCATGCGCGACGCCGGCTCGCTGCCGCTCGATTTCTATCCATCGTTCGTGCGCGACGACGATCCGGCGTCGGGTTTCGCCATCGCTGCCGGCGCGAAGCGCTTCGGCACGGAGTACTGGGCAGCGCGCAATCGCATCGGCGTGCTCGTCGAAACGCATTCCTGGAAGGACTATCCGACGCGGGTGCGCATCACGCGCAACTCGATCATCGCGATGCTGGAAATGGCGGCGCGCGACGGCCGCAGCTGGATGCAGGCCGCGAAGACGGCAGACGAGCACTCGGCGCGTGCCGGCGGCACGAATGTGGCGCTGTCGTACGAGAACACGCCGCACACCAGGACGATCGAATTCCGCGGTTATGAGTACACGCGTGAACCTTCGACGATCTCCGGAGCGCTGTTGACGCGCTACAACCCGAAGAAGCCGCAGATCTGGCACGTCCCGCTGGCAGACGAGCTACGCCCGGCAGCGAGCGTCACAGCTCCCCGCAGTGGCTACATCGTGCCGGCCGCGTATGCGCAGATCGTCGGCGAGAAGCTGACGTTGCACGGCATCGAGTTTCGCAAGCTGACGAGCGCGAGCGCCGCGACCGACGTGGAAGTATTCCGCGCCACGAAGGTCACGTCGTCGCGTGCGACGTTCGAAGGTCATACGATGCTGACGCTGGAAGGTCAGTGGACGCGCGAGCAGCGCGCCGTGCCCGCTGGCTCGCTGTTCGTGCCGATCGCGCAAGCGCGCTCGCTGCTGCTGATGACGCTGCTGGAGCCGAAGAATCCCGATGCACTGGTCAGCTGGGGCTTCTTCAACACTGCCTTCGAGCCGAAGGAATACATGGAAGGGTACGTCGCGGAAGACGTGGCCGAGCAGATGCTGAAGAAGGATCCGGCGCTGCAGAAGGAATTCGTGAAGCGCTTGAACGACGACCCTGAGTTCGCGCGCGATCCGAACGCGCGGCTCGAATTCTTTTATCGCCGCAGCCCGTCCTGGGACGAGCGCCTCAACCTGTACCCGGTTTATCGGGTGGACGCAGCCCCGTAGGGAGTTGAATCATCTCCGGCTCGTAGCCCTTCGTCCGCAGCCAGTCGCGCAGCGCGAGGCCCGTGCCGCCGGGCCACACGCGGCAGCGCTCGAAGGGCACGTGCTTGAAGTCATCGAGCTCTTCGTTGAGCGAGATCGTGCCGGTCGCGGTGACGTGATACGCGATGATCACCTGGTTCATGCGCTCGAACGCGTACACGCCGATCAACGTCGGTCCCACCGCGTCGAGGTTGAGCTCTTCCTTCACCTCGCGCACGACGCAGCCCTCGGGCGTCTCGTTGCGCTCCAGGAAGCCGGTGATCAGTCCATAGAAACTGCGTGGCCACGCGCGGTTGCGCGCGAGCACGACCTGCCCTTCATGCTCGACGATCGCCGCGACGACGGGTGTCGGATTGTCGTAGTGAACGAAGCCGCAGCCTGCGCTGCACGCCCGTCGCTGCTCGCCGTCGACGACGCGATCGACCAGCGGCGCAGCGCAGTTGGGACAGAAGTTGAATGCCGGCATCAGCGGCGGGCTTTGGCGTCCAGCTCGTCGGCCTTCTTCTCGTCGGCCTTCGCCTCGGCATCCTTGTTCAGCGCCGAATAGACATCGGCGCGGCGGTAGTAGCCGTCCGGCTCGTCCGGCTTAAGCTCGATCGCCTTGTTCGCATCCTCGAGCGCTTTCTCCGGCTTCTCCAGCGACAGGTAGATGCGGGCGCGATTCAGGTAGCCGTACTCGTCCTTAGGCTCCAGCTCGATGTACTTGGTTGCATCGTCGACAGCTGCGTCGAATTGACCGGAAGAATCGCGTGCGCGCGAGCGCAACATATACAGCTCGGAGCGGGTCGGATCGAGCTCGATTGCTTTGCCGAGCGTTCTGATTGCATCGCGCGGCTGGCCCTTGCTCATCTGCTGCTGGCCCTGGTGCATCAAGTCTTCCGCCTGCTTCTTCGCGTCCTGCGCGTGCGCGCCGACTGCGAAGACTGCCGCGAGCACTGCGCTGAACAGGAGACGCATTCGATAGGCAGCCATGGCAAACCCCCTTAGCGACGTCTTTTATTTGAAGCGGTGCCGCATTATGCGCCGAAGCACTCGCTAGCGGCACTTCTCGGCGCGCCGCTGCTGTTCCAGCTTGGCTTTCCGCGCACGCAACTGCTCGCCCTGTTTGACGTTGTAGCCCGACCGCATGCGCGCGGCGACCTCGCGCAGAGAGCTCTGGAGGCGCTCGCACGTGGCGGCGTGCCGAAGCTGGTCATCGTGGCCGGAGCCACGCTTACGAGGTGGTGACGTTCGCGCCGGCTGCCCGGGCGGCGCCGTGTGGCTGACGGGCGGTGGCTCGTACGTAGTGACCCGACTGGTATCAGGTTGATAGGGAGCGGCGTCCGGCGCACACGGCCGGTCGGAGTAAGTGGTGACGCCGCCAACCGTACATCGGTAGACGAGCGCCAGGAGCAGCGCGCAGCACGGTCCCATTTGCACCTCCCATCCTTGCGAGGTCCGAAGAGATCCGCAGCCTAGCGCGCCGGCGGACGGCGCAGGCAGCTCATGCCACGCAATTTGCCTCGTAAATGCGCTCGGCTTGATTGCGCAGCAGGCGGCCGAAGCCGACCGTGTCGTAGAAGTCGTTGAGCGCGTCGAGATCCGGCGGCCGGCGCGAAAGACGCTCGAGATCGGCTTCGATCGGCACGTCGCACGCGATCTCCGTGAGCTGCCGCGCGAGGAACGCCGACTCGCGGTAATCGCGCAGCTGCCCGCACACGAATCCCGGATTGCGCAATTGTTTCAGCTTCAGGACGCGATCCAGGTCGGCGTACAGATGGGCGAGCGATTCGAAATGACGGAACAGCATCGAAGCCGTCTTGCGCCCGACGCCGGGCACGCCGGGAATGTTGTCGACGGCATCGCCGGTGAGCGCGAGGAAGCAGGCCATGCGCTCGGGCTGCACGCCGAAGCGGTCGGCGATCTGGTCGTAACGGAAGCGCAGCTCGCCGATGTAGTCCCAGTACTCGTCGCCCGGGCGGATCAGCTGCGCAAGATCCTTGTCGCGCGTCACGATGGTGACGTGCTCACCGGCCGCGCGCATGCGCGTGGCCAGCGTACCGACGACGTCGTCAGCCTCGTAATCGCGGCTGGCGAAGCTCTTGACGCCGAGGGCCTCGGCCACGAATCGGCACAAGACGAACTGTCGCTTGAGCTCGGCCGGCGCCGGGTCGCGGTTCGCCTTGTACGCCGGGAACAGTCGACTGCGAAACGAGTCCGCGAGCCGCGCGTCGAACGCCACGGCGATGTGTTCAGGGCGGACCCGCTCGATGAGGTCGCCGAGGAAGCGGGCGAAGCCGTGCAGCGCGTTGACGGGATTGCCGTCGGGATCGACGAGCGCGATCGGAACCGAGTGGTAGGCGCGCCAGACGAAAACAGAGGCGTCGATCAAATAGAGCACGGACGCGAGTCTAATCGATCTGTGGGTCAGGGCGCTCCAGCGCATCCTGCGCCCGCGCCATTCGCGCATCCCTGCGCAGCAGCCTTAGCCTGACATCTACTGAACTGCGTGCGCCTTCAGTCTCGCGTGCAGCGGGCTGCTGCGGGGGAAATGCGCCAGCAAGTACTCCATCTGGTCGGCGAGCACGCGCCGGCCCTTGAGATAGATGTACTCGGCGTAGGTCGGCTTGAACGGCACCGCGAGCAGCTGCAGTCCCGCCTGCTCCGGCGTCTTCGACGCCTTCAGGTTGTTGCAGCGACGGCAGGCGGTCACGACGTTCATCCACGTATCGCGCCCACCCTGGCTGAGCGGACGAATGTGATCGCGCGACAGCTGGCTGCTCGGGAAACGCTGGCCGCAGTACAGGCACAAGTGGGCGTCGCGCTTGAACAGCGTCTGGTTGTTCAGCGGCGGCGTGTAGTCGTTGCGCAGGTTCCCGGGGTTATGCGTGTGGCCGGTCGTCGCAATGATCGAATTCACCTCGACGATGGTCTGCAGTCCGGAGCGCGCGTTGGTGCCGCCGAACAGGCGGTACAGGCGCGTGCCGCAGGTATAGGCGACCTGCTCCGTGTGATAAAGCCGCACCGCGTCCCGGTAGTCGATCCACTCCAGGGGCATTCCCGAGACGTCCGTCCTCAGGATCTCTTGATTGAGGCTGTACGGCACTTGCACGACGCACCGTAAGATACGCGAGGGATATGGACGGGGCAACGTTACGCGTCGCGCGCGCGCAACTTTGTGCGATGGGTCAGGGTTTGGGCTGACTCTTAATGTCCACCTTCCAGCGACTTAACCGCCTGGATCATCTCAACCATCACCTTCTGCGCGTCGCCGTACACCATGTTGCAGTTGTCGGCGAAGAACAGCTCGTTCTCCACGCCCGAGTAGCCTTTGCCCTGGCCGCGCTTGATCACGTACACCTGTTTTGCCTGGTCGACGTTCAGGATCGGCATGCCGTAGATCGGGCTCGACTTGTTGGTGCGTGCGGCCGGGTTCACGGTGTCGTTCGCGCCGATCACGATCGCGACGTCGGCTTCCTTGAACTCCTCGTTGATGTCTTCCAGGTCGTAGATCATGTCGTACGGCACGCCGGCCTCGGCCAGCAGCACGTTCATGTGGCCAGGCATGCGGCCCGCGACCGGATGGATCGCGAACTTCACGTCGACGCCGGCTTCCACCAGCAGCTTCACGAACTCGTACAGCTTGTGCTGCGCCTGGGCGACCGCGAGGCCGTAGCCGGGCGCGATGATCACCTTCGAGGCGTAGCGCATGTTCACGGCGGCGTCGGACGCGTCCGCAGGCTTCATGCTGCCCTTGATCTCGCCCTGCTGTTCGTCGCCGGTCACGCCGAAATTGCTGAAGATCACGTTGGCGACGCTGCGATTCATCGCGCGCGCCATCAGCAGCGTCAGCAGCGTGCCGGCCGAGCCGACGACCATGCCGGCGATCATCAGCGCCGGGTTTTGCAGCACGTAGCCTTCGAAGCCGACCGCGAGACCGGTGAACGCGTTGTAAAGCGAGATCACGACCGGCATGTCCGCGCCGCCGATCGGCATCGTCATCAACACGCCGAAGATCAGCGCGCCGACGAAGAACGCGCCGACGATGCGCGGGTCCGCGTGACCGTGCGCCAAGAACACGATGTAGATGCCGACCGCGAGCGTCGCGACGAAGAACGTGCCGTTCAACACCTGCTGCCCGCGCATGCGCCACGTCTTGTCGATCTTGCCGTCGAGCTTGGCCCACGCGATCAGCGAGCCGGAGAGCGAGATCGCGCCGATCAGCGCGCCGACTACGGTCACGATCAACGGGACGAGTTCATGCTCGGCATTGGTACGCAGCAGCTCGACAGCAGCGATGGCAGCAGCCGAGCCGCCGCCCATGCCGTTGTAGAGCGCGACCATCTGCGGCATGGCCGTGATCGGCACTCGCTTGCCCCGCCACCACGACACGGCGGTGCCGAGACCGAGCGCTATGGCCGCGAGCAGCACGTTCGTCGGCAGATACGGCCGCGCAGCGTCATCGACGCCGAAGTAATAGAGGAAGCTCGCAAGCGTGGCGACCAGCATGCCGAAGCCGGCGACGACGATGCCGGAGCGCGCCGTGACCGGCGACGACATCCGCTTCAGGCCGTAAATGAACAGGAACGCCGCGGCGAAATAGCTGGTATCGATGATCAGCTGAGGATGCAGGTTCATGGGCGTTTCAGGCCTTCTTCTTGTCGCCGGTCTTCTGACTCGGCTTGAACATTTCGAGCATGCGCTCGGTGACGACGTAACCGCCGGCCGCGTTGCCTGCGCCGAGCAGCACGCCGACGAAGCCGATGATCTGCTCGGTCAGCGACGATGCGTTCAGCAGCGCGTACATCGCGCCGACGACGACGATGCCGTGCACGAAGTTCGAGCCGGACATCAGCGGCGTGTGCAGGATCGCCGGCACACGGCCGATGATCTCGTAGCCGGTGAAGGCCGCGAGCATGAAGATGTACAGGGCAACGAAGCCCGTAAGGGTGGTGGTCAAGTCCATAGTGTCATCTCGGTAAAGTCACGAGGTTCACGGGGGTCACGAGAGTCACGAAGGCGGTCCGAACTTTCGTGACCCTCGTGACTCACGTGACTCTCGTCACTTCTCTCCATTTGCCTTTTTCGCAGCTTCGTTCTTGATCTCGCCGCCGTGCGTCAGCACGGTCTTGGCGAGGACTTCGTCGCTCCAGTCGAGCTTGAGCGCGCCGTCCTTGACGAACAGTTCCAGCAGATTGAGTTGATTCTTGGCGTACAGCTCGCTGGCGTGCTCGCCGAGCAGGCTCGGCACGTTCAGCGGCGCGACGATCGTCACCTGCCCGACCTGCACGGTCTCGCCCGGCTTGGTCAGCTCGCAGTTGCCGCCGCCTTCGGCGGCGAGATCGACGATGACGGCACCGGCTTTCATGCCTTCGACCTGCGCCTTGCTGATCAGCTTCGGCGACGGCCGTCCGGGAATCGCGGCGGTCGTGACGACGATGTCGGCCTGCTGGATATGCTTGGTGATGACGGCTGCGACCTTGTCCTTTTCTTCCTGTGTCAGCTCGCGGGCATAGCCGCCGGCGCCGCGCGCATCGACGCCGGTATCGACGAAGCGCGCGCCGAGCGATTCGGCCTGCTCCTTCGTTTCCGGACGCACGTCGTACCCTTCGGTTCTCGAACCGAGGCGTCTCGCGGTGGCCAGCGCCTGCAAGCCCGCGACGCCGAGTCCCATCACCAGCGTCATCGCCGGTTTGAGCGAGCCCACGGCCGTCGTCATCATCGGCAGCATGCGCGCGATGCTGGTCGCGCCGACCAGCACGGCGTAGTAGCCGGCTAGTGCCGCCTGGCTCGACAGCGCATCCATAGCCTGCGCGCGCGTGATGCGCGGAACCAGCTCCATCGCGAACGTCGTGATCTTCCGGTCGCGCAACAGGCGCGTCAGCTCGGCTTCTTTGTGCGCGTAGACGAATGAAATCAGGATCGCGCCTTCCTTCATCGCCTGCACGACGGCGATGTCCGGCGGCTGCACCGACAGCACGATGTCCGCGTCGCGCACCATCTCGAGCGGGTCGGGATGGAGCTGCACGTTCTTGTACGCCGCATCGGCCAGCTTGACCGCGAGGCCCGCCCCGGACTGCAGATGGATCTGCGCACCGAGCTTGGCCAGCTTGTCCGCGACTGCGGGAACCATCGCGACCCGCCGCTCGTGCGGCCGAGTTTCTTTGAGCACCGCAATCTTGACTGGCATGAACGCTCCGCCGAACAAAGGGCGCAATTGTGGATGCCTTGTCCCGACTGGGCAACACGCGCATGCTCCCGGCGATGCAATTTTCCACCACGCGGCAGGTGACGACGGCCTGCGCGTTCGCCTATCCGCTGGTCGCTCATCTGGCCGTCGCCCGCAACAGCGCCAGGCTGACCATCGCCGCCGTCGCTTTGCTTGCGCTCTCGGCATTACTGCGTTCCCTGACGCAAGGTCGGCTCGCGGCCTGGCTGGCAGTGCCGCTGGTAATCGGCGGCTGCTGGTGGCTGGTGCACAGTTCCATGGAGGTCCTGCCGCTCTATCTGCCGCCCGTGCTGGTGCCGGCGTTTCTCGCCTGGATCTTCGGGCAAACGCTGCTGCGGGGACGGACGCCGCTGATCGAGCGTCTGGTTCTCGTACTGCACGGCCCCGACACAGTTCCGGAGGACGGCGTGCTCGCTTATGCACGACACCTGACCCAGGCGTGGGCGGTCCTGTTCATCGGACTGGCCGCGACCAATCTGCTGTTGGCCATCTTCGCCGAGCCGGAGGTGTGGTCGCTGTTCGCGAACCTGATCGCTTATGTGATCGTGCTGGTGTTCTTCGTCGCCGAATACGCGTATCGGCGCCGCCGCTTTCCGCAGCAGCCCTATCGCAACATGTTCGAGTTCGTGCAACGCGTGCTGGCGAATTGGCCCGCTCTGGTCGGACGCGCGCCGCGATGAGCAAAGCTGCCGTGCATCGCGCGACCGTGCGCATTCCCGCGGATCATCCGGCGCTGCCCGGCCATTTTCCCGGGCGGCCGATCGTGCCGGGCGTCGTGCTGCTGCAATGTGTACTGGACGAAGCCGAACGCTGGCTTGGCAAGAAGTTGTCGGTTCGCGGGCTGCCGCAGGCGAAATTCTCAACCCCGCTGCTCCCCGAGCAGGATGCCGAACTGGAATTGCGCCTGACGCAGCACGAGCTGCGCTTCAGCGTAAAACGTGAGGCGCAGGTGGTGACGCAGGGTCTGTTCGCGACGGAATCCACCTCGTGAGGCAGGAGTGGATCGACCGCCCCGAAGGCGGGACGATGTTCGGGTACCAGCTCCTCAGCGGCTTCGCGCGAGGCTGCGGGCGAACTGCCGCGCGCATCGCGCTGTATCCGATCACGCTGTACTTCCTGATCCGCCGCGGGCCGGAACGGCGCGCATCGCGCGAATATCTGCGGCAGATCGCCGGTGGTCGGAACGCGTCGCTGTGGCAGGTGGCGAAACACCTTCACTGCTTCGCGGCCGTAACTCTCGATCGCGTGTTTCTGCTTTCCGAAAGCTTCAAGCGCTTCGACGTACGGACGTTCGGGCTCGATCAGCTGCGGCAAGCGTGGGCGCAGGGACGCGGCGTGCTGCTGCTCGGCTCGCACCTCGGCAGCTTCGACGCCTTGCGCGTGCTCGCCGACTTCCGCTCGGACATCAAGCTGCGCGTCGTGATCGACGTCGAGCAGAACCGCAATCTGTCGGACGTGCTGAACGCGCTCAACCCGCAGCTCGCGCAATCGGTGATCAACGCGCGGGAGGAAGGCACGACGACCGCGCTGCTCATCAAGGAAGCGCTCGACGAGAAGTCGCTGGTCACGCTGCTCGCGGACCGTGCGCGTCCGGGAAATCAGGTCATGACGGCGGATTTCCTCGGGCGTCCGGCGCCCTTCCCCACGGCGCCGTGGCAACTGGCAGCGGCTTTGAAGGTGCCGGTGGTGCTGTGCTTCGGCCTGTATCGCGGCGGTAATCGTTACGATCTGCACTTCGAGACGTTCACGGATCAGCTGAAGCTCGAGCGCGCGCAGCGTGCGGCCGAGCTGCGGCACACGATTCAGCGCTTTGCCGACCGGGTGGCTCACCACGCGCGCATCGCGCCGTACAATTGGTTCAACTTCTATGACTTCTGGCGCGCCGATGATTCGCAGAGTGCTCCCGCTAGTGCCGCTGATGCTGCTGCCCGCGACTCCGGCCGCAGCGCTCGACGCTGATGCGCTGATCGCCAGGCTGGCAAAGCCGGCGCCCGCGAGCATCGCGTTCACCGAGGTTCGCGTGTCGTCGCTGCTGCGCGAACCGCTCGTCGTCTCCGGTGAGCTGGAGTTCTCCGGGCCGGGGAGTCTCGATCGTCACGTGCGCAAGCCGTATCGCGAAGACACTTCGATACGCGGCGAATCCGTGCGTGTCGAGCGCGAAGGCGAGCAATCGCGCAGCTTCGCGCTGAAGCGCGCGCCGGAATTGCGCGGGCTGCTCACAGGCTTCTCCTCCTTGCTCAGCGGCGACGTGCCGGGCTTGAAGCAGAGCTTCGACGTGCAGGCGCAGGGCACGGAAGCGTCGTGGACGTTGCAGCTCGTGCCGCTCGACGCCCGGGCGCGCAAACGCCTGCAGAAACTGGAGATCGTCGGCCACGACGCGACGCCGCGCTGCTTCTCGCTGCTCAACGGCGACGGCGGCGCGAGCGTGATGGTGTTGGGAGAGGCAGCGGCCAGCGTGCCTGAGAAAGTGACGCTCGAATCGCTGAAGGGTCTCTGCGAAGGACACGGCGCTTGAAGCGCACGCTGCAAGCGCGGCTGCTGTTCGCTGCCTGGGTCGTCGCGCTGGCGATCCTCGGCTGGTTCGTGAACCAACGACTCGTCGTCGGCGCCGACCTGCGCTTGTTCCTACCGAGCCCGACGACGCCTGAACAACGGCTGCTGCTCGAAGAAGTAGGCGAAGGTCCCGCATCGCGCGTGCTCGCGATCGCGCTGCAGGGCGCGCCGCCCGAGCAGCTCGCGGACATTTCGCGCGAGCTGGTCGCGAAGCTGCAAGGTAACCGCGAATTTCGCCTCGTCACGAACGGCGAGTTCACGCTCGACTCTGTGCCAGACGAGTTGCTGCCCTACCGCTTCCTGCTGTCGCCGACTCTCGATACGCAGCGTTTCGATGCGCAGTACCTGCACGCCGAGCTGCTGGCGCGAGCTCGCGATCTCGCATCGCCCGCCGGCAGCTTCCTCGAACCGTGGCTGCCGCGCGATCCGACGCTGGAAATGCTCAATCTGCTGCAGCGCTGGCAGCCGATGCAGGAACCGCGGCGCGAGTACGACGTCTGGTTCGATCGCAGCGGTCGCCGCGCGCTGTTGATCGCCGAAACGCAGGCACCGGCGTTCGATCCGGATCGCCAGCGAGAGGCGCTGCGGCAGCTGAACGTCGCGCTGCAGAGCGCAGCCGGCACTGTGCCGGTGCAAGCGACCGTCAGCGGTGCCGGCAAATTCTCGGTGGTGATCGAGCAGCACACACGAGGTCAAGCGCAGACTCTCGGTACAGCGGCGACGGTCGGCATGATCTTGCTGCTGCTGGTTGCCTACCGTCGCCTCGGCAGCATCGTGCTCAGCATATTGCCGCTCGCGAGTGCAGGACTCGCGGGATTGGCTGCCGTGAGCGCGTTGTTCGGCACGGTGCATGGAATCACGCTCGCCTTCGGCTTCACGCTGATCGGCGTCGCGCAGGACTATCCGATGCATCTGCTGAGTCATCGGCGACCGGGCGAAGATCCCGTGCAGATTGCGCGTCATCTTTGGCCGACGCTCGCGACCGGCGTCGCGAGCACGTGCATCGCTTACTTCACGTTCCTCTTTTCTGGTGTCATCGGCCTGGCCCAGCTCGCGTGCTTCACCGTCGCGGCGCTCGCGGTTGCCGGACTGACGACGCGCTTCGGATTGCCGCCGCTGATGGATCGCACTGCGCAGGATTTCGGCGACTCGCGCTTCCTCGTCTGGCTGTGGAAGAAGATCGAAGTGCTGCCGCGGATGCGCTGGATCGGCGTGATCGTCGCCATCGTCGCGCTCGCGGTGATCGTACTGGCGCCGCAGCGCTTCTGGGAGAACGATCTCGCCCGCCTCACGCCCGTTCCCGAAGATCTGCTGATGCAGGACACACGACTGCGCGCGGAGCTCGGCACTCCGGACGTGCGCTACCTGCTCGCCGTCGACGCAGCAGACAGTGACGCTGCCTTGAAGGGGCTGGAAGCACTCGATCCAGGCCTGCGAGCGCTGGTCGCGCGGCACGCGATCGGCGGATACGATCATGCCGCGCGTTACGTTCCGAGCGCGGCCACGCAGTTGCTACGTCGGCATCGCCTGCCTGAAACCGCTGCGCTCCGTGAAGCGTTGCGTGCCGCGCTCGCCGACACGCCTTTCCGACCTGATGTGTTCGAGCCTTTCGTGCAAGACGTCGCGCGCGCAAGCCGATTGCCGCCGTTGACGATCGAGACGATGCGCAACACCAGCCTCGGCGCGAGCATGGACATGCTGATCTCGCAGCGGCACGAAAGAGTGAACGCCCTCGTCACGTTCAGCGGCGTACAGGACGTCGATGCTTTACGAGCCTTTGCAACAGCGGCCGGCGGCCATGTGCGCCTGCTGGATACGAAGGGCGAATCCGAAGCGCTCGTTGCCGCCCAACGCACGCGCATGCTCTGGACGCTGGCAGTTGCATCGTTGCTGCTCGTCGGCGTGATTGCGTTCGCGTTGCGATCGAGATCCCGGGTCTTGCGCGTGCTGGCGCCGATGGCACTCACGACGCTCCTCGTCCTGGCCGTGCTCCGTGGCGGCGGCGTGTCGCTCAATCTGTTTCATCTGATCGCACTGATTCTCGCCGCCGGCCTGGGGCTGGACTACGCGCTGTTCTTCGAGCACGCGTCGGCGGATCGCGCCGAGCAAAGGCGCACGCTGCACGCGGTGCTCGTCTGCTCGCTGTCGACGCTGATGGTGTTCGCGTTGCTGATGATCTCGGACGTGCCGGTTCTGCGCGCGATCGGGGTGACGGTAACGTTGGGCGTCATGTTCAATTTCGTGCTCGCGCTGCTGCTGACGCGTCCTGCCACGTCCGGTGAAATGGGGACAGTCCCCATTTCTTCGCTCATCCCGCAACAGGGGGCGATGTGTTTGCTCGAGCGTGTCGTCGCTTGGGATGAGCGGCGCGTCGTGCTGGAGACCGATACGCATCGATTGCCGTCCAATCCGCTGCGCGTCGCGGACAAGCTGCGCGCAATTCATCTCTGCGAGTACGGCGCTCAAGCGATGGCCGTTCACGGCGCGCTGCAAACCGGCTCGCGCACCGCGGCCGACGGCATGCTGGTGGCGATGCGCTCAGTCGCGTTCACGCGCGACTGGATTCACGATCTACCGTCGAGTTTGAAAGTGGAAGCGGAGTGTCTGCAGCACGACGCGACGAGCCTGCAGTACAGCTTCCGCGTCACTCATCGCGACGAGTTGCTGGCGGAGGGTCGGGCTGCGGTGATACTTGCGCACGCAACCGGCAGTGATCGCTGAGCGCGAGCACGACTTCGGCTGGTTGCGAATACCCCAGCGCCTCGAAGAACGGCATACAAGGCGCGAGAGCGTTGTCCGCGACGAGCGTTGCCGCCGGCGATCGCGCCGGAGTCACAGCAGTCGCGCTGCCCTGCTCGACATGCAGTTCTAGCGCGCAGCGCGCGTCGCCTCGCGAGGGCGCGAGCACGAGAGCCGTACCGAGCAATCCGCTACTCGGTGCGACCGTCCCAAGCGGACCGGTCGATTGCACATCGAATGCAACACACACAACCGGCTGTCCATCGCACACGACCTGAGTCGCGGCCTCCAACAGGGCGTTCGCGAACGTATAGCGATATGCGCAGATAGCCGTGTAGGCAGTGTGACTGGAGGTGCCGATGCTCCAGTAACCCGCAGCTGCGTTGTGAACTGAATTGTGAAACTTCGTCGGAGAGATCAGCATCGGCGTGTCCGCGAGCGTCGCGCACATGTAGTCGCTGATCCCGAGGTCGCCATAGGTCGACGCAAACACCGAGCGCAACTCCGCGGGTGAGCGGCCCGCCGCTTCGCACGCGCGCGCCGCAACTTCGAGGGCGAGTGCGACCGTGTCCGGTGCGCGTCGACGCTCGGTCGGCGCGAGCAGGCCAGGGGTCGGACGCGACGTTGAAGCCGCAGGCGCCTCTTGCTCGCCGCAAATCGCTGCGCGCGCGACCGCCCAGCTTGGCAAGCGCGTGTGCCAGAACGCGACGCCTTCAATCGCGACAGGCGGCAACTTGCTCATCTCGTATCGCCGCCGAACGCCAGCACGCAATTGCTGCCGCCGAAGCCGAAGGAAAAACTCAACGCTCGCTGCACTCGCCACTGCTCGTTCTCGCGGCGAATCTGCGGGCCGCAAACAGGATCGAGTTGCTCGGTGTTGAGCGTGCCCGGCAGGACGCCACTCTCCAATGCGATGAGGCTGATCGCCGCTTCGACCATCCCGGCCGCGCCCAGCGTGTGCCCCGTCCAGCCTTTCGTCGAGCTCGCGAAAGTGCGCGCCGGAAACAGCTCGGCAACGAGGCGCGCTTCGACTTCGTCGTTCTTCAGACTCGCCGTGACGTGCAGGTTGATGTAGTCGATGCTCTCCGCAGTCAGCTGCGCGGTCTCGAGCGCATCGCGCAACGCCCGGCGGGCGCCGACGCCTTCCGGATGCGGCGTCGACATGTGATGCGCGTCGCTCGACTCGCCGAAGCCAAGCAGCCACATTCCGGCTTCGCGGCCTGCCGCTGCGCGCTCGAGTAATGCGAACCCCGCGGCCTCGCCGATATTGATGCCGCGACGTGCGACATCGAACGGCCGACATCGCTCGCTGGCAATCAGCTCCAGCGAGTTGAAGCCGAACAGCGTGCTGCCGCAGAGCGTATCGACTCCGCCTACGACCGCTGCATCGGCAAGACCCGCGCGAATCAAGCGCTCGGCCTGACCGAACACCTTAGCGCTCGACGAGCACGCGGTCCCGACAGTAACCGCGATGCCACGCAACGCGAGCGCGTGCTGCACGAAATCGCCGAGCGAGTGCGGCGTATGCACGATCGGTCGTCGCAAGTCGGGCGGATACCGGCCATCCGGCTCGAGTCGCGTGTATGCGTCCTCGCTCGCGCCGATGCTCGCAGTCGACGTCCCTATCACGACGGCAATGCGCTCGGCGCCATACCGCTCGCGCGCCGCCGCGACCGCCTCGGCGAAGTCATCGGCGACGAGCCCGCGCCACGCGAGCCGGTTGTTTCTACACTCCCACTGCGCCCACTCAGCCGGTAGTGCCTCGTCCTCGAGTCCCGGCACGCGGCCGATCCAGGTCGCGAGCGGGCTCGGGCCGAAGTCGTTGCGGGTGAGACCGCTGCGCCGTTCAGCGAGTGCGCTCAGCGTGGCGGCGCGACCGGTTCCCGCCGCCGTGCACACCGTGTAAGCGGTGACACGCAGCGGCCGGAATTTCAGCTCGGACATGTCAGGAGGTGCGATGACGCTCGATGTGAGCGGCGAGCGAGCGCAGCGAGCGGAAGATGCGCAGATTGTTCTCGTCGTCCGAGCGCAGCTGGAAGCCGTAGCGCTTGGAGATCTCCAGCGCCAGCTCCAGCGCGTCGATCGAATCGAGCCCGAGGCCGGTCTTGAACAGCGCGGCCTCCGGATCGATCTCCGCGGGCGCGACGCCTTCGAGATTGAGCGCGGTCACGATGAGTTCAGCGAGCTCACGCTCGCCGGCCGACTGCGGTGCTGACATGAAGAGATTTTCTTGAGGACGATGCGGCGTTGCGGGCGCAGTGTATCACCCTTGAAAATTCAGGTTCACTAGCGCGGCGAGCAGCGCTGCGCGTGGCAGCTTGCCGAGTTCGTTGCGCGGCAAGGCGTCGACGAGCAGCAGCGGACGCGGCAGAAACGCGGGATCGACACTTGCCGCGAGGCGATCGTGAATCTCCGCCGCCGTCAGGCCGGGCGCTACTACCAACGTAGCGACACGCCGAATGGTTGCCACCGACTCCTCGCCGGGCTGAAAAACCACCGCGTCGCGCACGCCGTCGATCGCGAGCACGCGCCGCGTGAGATCTGCCAGGGACGCGCGCTTGCCTGCCACTTCGATCAGGTCCGCATTGCGGCCATGTACGCGAAACTCGTGCGCACCATGCAGCTCGAGGTGATCCTGCAGCAGGATGCGTTGACGATTCCACGCTGCATCCACCAGCGTTCCGTCGGTGATCGATTCGAGTTGCACGCCTTCGTGCAGTCGCCATAGCTCGTCCCGCGCCGTGCGCCTGCTCGCGAATGCGCAGGTTTCAGTCGAGCCGAAGATTTCCAGCAACGGACCGCCGAGCTTCGTCTCCACGGCCTGCGCCAGCTCGCGATCGAGCGGAGCCGTGGCGGAAACGATCAAGCCGACTGGTGGAAACTGCTGCGGCGATTCGACCAAGGCGCGGAGATGCACCGGTGTGCTGACGAGAACGCGCGGCGTCTGCAGCTGCTCGAGCGCGCGGGCGATATCTGCAGGAAATAATGGCCGTGCGGCGTGGACCGCCATGCCGGCGATCAACGGCAGCAGCACGCTGAATTCCATGCCGTACGTATGCTGCGGCGGAACGGTCGCGAGAAGCCACACGACCGCATCATCGGCGACCCCGAGCGCCGAGCGAATCGCGCGCGCGTTGCGGGCGGTGCTGCCACTCACACTGCGCCAGTCCTTGGGATAGCTCTGCGGGCGTCCAGTGCTGCCCGAAGTGAAACCGATGGTTGCAATCTGTTCAGCGGGAATCTGCAACTCGACCGCCGCGGCCGCCCGCGACGTTTCCAGTGCTGCTTCAACAAGCTGATCGTCGCAGCGATAGCTGCCGGCATGCGCCGCTTCGATCTCGCGGATGACTTCCTCGGCACGCGTCGGCGGCAACAGCGCACCATGCCCGAGACTCAGCGCTGCGGCATACGCTGCGAGAAATCGATAACGATCCTCACAGAGATCGATCATCGCTGAGCCGACCGGCAGCGCGCGCACCACAGCAGCAGCATCGCGCACGAATTCGTCCCAGCCGATCTCGCGGCCGTCGCGCCACGCGATCGGTCGCGTCAACACAAACCGCCGTTGACTGCGATGACCTGTCGCGTGACGTAGGAAGCGTCGGCAGAAAGCAGGAAGGCAACGACCGCGGCGACTTCTTCGGGCGTGCCCACGCGTTGTGCCGGGATCGCGTCGAGAATGTCTTCGGTGGGCACCGGGTCTTCGATCATGCCGGTTGCGATCAGGCCCGGCGCCACGCAATTGACGGTGATCCTGCGCTTCGCGAGCTCGATCGCGAGCGCCTTGGTGGCGCCGATGATGCCGGCCTTCGCGGCGCTGTAATTCACCTGGCCGCGGTTGCCCATCATTCCGGACACCGACGAGATCGTGACGATGCGCCCGGGCGCATGCCGCCGGACCATCGGCATCACGCACGGTTGCAGCACGTTGTAGAACGCATCGAGATTCGTGCGAATCACGCCGTCCCACTGCTCGTCGGTCATCGCGGGAAAAGCTGTGTCTGCGTAAGTGCCGGCATTGCACACGACGCCGTAGTACGCACCGTGAGCCTCGATATCGCGAGCGAGCGCATCGCGACACGCAGAGCGATCCGACACATCGAATTGCAGCACGTGCGCGCTGCGACCCATCCCTTCGATGGCACGCGCAACGGCATCGGCCTCGTCGCGATGCGAATGGCAATGAACAGCGACGTCAAACCCATCGGCGGCCGCGCGCAGCGCGATCGCGCGGCCGATGCCGCGACTGGAGCCTGTAACTAGAACGGTGTCAGCCATTGGCGCTTCACGCCGCGCACAGCTTCGCGACCATGTCGAGCCGGCGCTCGGGCTCGGCGACGAACGGATTCTTCTGGTCCCAGGCGTAGCCGGCGAGGATCGAGCAGATCATGCGACGGATCTCGGGCGGCTGCGTCTTCGAGAACATGATGTCCTGAAAGCGCCCGTCGTACCACGCGCGCACGTAAGCGCGAAACGTGTCCACGCCTTCGCGCAGCGGCTCTTCGAACTGCGTCCGCCAGTCGACGGTTTCGCCGCGCAGCTGCCGGTCGAGTACCTCCGCCGCCATGCTGGCGGACCGCATCGCAATCGTGATGCCGGAGGAGAACACCGGATCGAGAAACTCGGCGGCGTTGCCGAGCAGCGCGAATCCCGGGCCGTACATCGATGTGACGTTCGCTGAATAGCCGGAGAGGCCGCGCGCCGGCGTATCCCACTCGGCATCTGCCAGGACACGCGCGAGGAACGGCTCTTCGGCAATCACGGCCTGCAGCCGCGCGGTCAGGTCGCGCGGATACCCGTCGAAAAACTCGCTGCGCGCGGCGCAGCCGAGCGAGCACCGGTCAGGCGTCAGCGGGATCAGCCAGTACCACACGTCGCGATGGCCCGGATGGATGATGACCTGGATCTTGTTGCGATCGAACGAACCGGCCGGCGCGTGATCGGCGACGTGCGTGAACACAGCATTGCGCGCGGGAAAGGCCGAAGGCGTCTCGAGCTGCAAGAGTTTCGGCAGCGTGCGGCCGAAGCCGCTGGCATCGAGAATGAAGCGCGCTTCGACGTCGTATTCGCGGGTTCCATCCTGGGCGCGCACGCGAGGCAGCGGCCGTTGGTTGTCGACGGACGTGACGCGGACTTGATAGCGAACCTCGACGCCCTGCTTCGCGGCTTCGTCAGCCAGCAGCTTGTCGAACGCGGCGCGCGGCACGTTGAAAGTCGAATCGCGCCCCGGCGTGAATTTGTCCGAAAAATCGAATTCGCCATAGTCGCTGCCGCGCACGAACGCCGCGCCGTTCTTGTACTGAAAGCCGGCGGCTGCGACCGCATCCAGCATGCCGGCCTCTGCGATGAAATCCAGGCAGTGTGCGAGCAGGCTCTCGCCGACCGAAAACCGCGGGAACTGCTGTGCTTCGAGCACCAGCACGTCCCAGCCGCGGCGCTTGAGCAACGCCGAAGCGATCGAGCCCGACGGTCCGGCGCCGATCACGACGATATCGCGTTGTTCAGGCATTCGCGTTGCGCTTCTCTTCTTCGTGCCGCGCTTCGCCGGTCCGCCACGACTTCTTCCACAGCAGCACGGGCAGGCGCACCAGCATCTCCGCGAACAGCCGCAGGTGCAGGCCGACGACGTGCACGTTGTCGAAGAACACGCGGTAATGCGAAACGCCGTCGTGCGGATACGAAACACGCGTCGGCAGCCAGCGCATCGGCACATCGCGCCAGTGCAGCCGCACCAGGATCTCGATGTCGAAATCCATGCGCTGGCCGAGTCGCTGGCGATCGATCAAGGCAAGCGTCGATGCGAGCGGGTAGACCCGGAAGCCGCACATCGAGTCGACGATGTCGCGCGACAGGGTTTCGAGCCACACGGATGCGTGGCTGAGATGCCGCCCGTAACGACGCGCGAACGGCATGCTCGTGTCGAACACCGGCGCGCCGCAGACGAGGCTTGCGGGGTAGCTGCGCGCCTCTTCGACGAAGCGGCGGATGTCCGCCAGCGTGTGCTGACCGTCGGCATCGACCTGTAGCGCGTGGGTAAATCCGCGTTGCCGGGCAGCGCGCAGCCCGGTGCACACCGCCGCGCCTTTCCCGCGATTGAAGTCGTGCCGGAGCAGCGTCACGTCCGCCAGCTTGGCCAGGCGCTGAAGTTCGTGGGCGCAGGCGGGATGGGAACCGTCGTCGACGAGAATCACTGGCAGGCCGTGCACGCGGACGCGGTCCACCACTGACGCGATGGCGTTCTCATGATTGAAAACGGGAATGACGACGCACGCGGCGAACACGCTCTCGACCATTGCTTTGATTTATGCCACGCGCATCGACCTTGACGCGGCAGTTTAAATGCCGACGTCGACAGCGTACAGCCGAAAAAAAGTTACACCCCCGGTTCAATTCGGATGCTGGCGCATCCGTTCCCGCAGTCGTTGCTTCTCTTCCGGCGTCAACTCCTTGAAACGCTTGCGAAGCGCCTGGCGCTGCTCCGGGGTGAGGTCGCGGAAGCGCCGGTAGTTGTCGCGGATGCGCGCCTGCTCGTCCTCGGGGAGGTCGTTGAATTGCTGGAAGCGGCGGCGAATCTCCCGCCGCTGTTCAGGATTCAGCGACTGCCAGCGCTTGAAGCCTTCGCGCGCTTCGTCGCGCTGCTCTGGGGGCAGGTTGAGCCAGCGTTGCGAGCTGCGCGCCAGCCGCTTTTGCCGCTCGGGCGGCATCTGGCCCCAGCGCGATTCGAGGTCGGAAAGGAGCTTGCGTTGATCGTCGGAGAGCTGTGCCCAGGGCACGCCCGCGGCCGGGGTACCGGCACGGGCCCCGGCACTGGGCGGCTCGGCGGCGCGCGCGGTCGGTCCGACCGCGAGGCCCAGCCAGAGCGACAGGAGCGCCGCGACTAATCTCATTGCTCATCCAGCCAGGCGTAGAACTCCACGTCCTGGTCTTGGAGCAGATCGAGGTTCTCCTGGTCGGCGACGATCTCCAGGTCGTCGAGCGCCGTGGGTGCAGGCTGCGGATGCGTGCGGCCTGTCGACAAGACGATGCCCACCGCGACGACTGCGGCGAGCGCAAATCCGCCAGCGGGTGCCCAGATCCAGCGCCGGCGCACGGCGCCCTTCTGCACCTCGTCCAACGCGCGATTGCGCGCCTGGGTCAGCTTCGAACGCGTGCCCGCGTCCAGCCGCTCGACGCTGTCTTCGAACAGCTCGCGTGCCTTCTTTGCGAATTCCTCGCTCACCACGCAACTCCCACCTGCTCACGCAGCGTATGCACGGCCCGTGAATAGTGTGTCTTGACGCTGCCTTCGCTGCATCCCATCGCGGCTGCAGTCTGCGCAACGTCCAGGCCTTCGAAAACCCGCAGCATGAACGCTTCCTGCTGCCGGCCGGGCAGCTCCGCCAGGGATCGCTCGAGCGCCTGCATGGCCTGGTCGGTCGCCAGCTGCTCGGCCGGGAGCGGCGCGCGGTCGGGCACAGCCGCGTATTGATCCGCAGTCGCCTCGGCGGCGTCATCCTGCGACTTCAGCCCCGGCAGCCACGCCATGATCCGGGCCTGGACGCGCCGGCGGCGCTGACAATCGCGAATCCGGTTCTGCAAAATGCGGTAGAACAGCGGGCGCCATTCCTCCGTCGGGCGGCGACCGTAGCGGCGGGCGAGCTGGAGCATCGCGTCCTGGACGCTGTCGAGGGCGTCTTCATCGTGCCGCAAGGCGATGCGCGCCATACGGAAAGCGCGCTTCTCTATGCTGGCGAGAAAGCGGTCGAGTGCCCGCACCTGCTCCAGAATCGGTTCCTCCACGGACGCCTGCGCCCCGTCGTCCCACCGCAAGGTAGACACAACGATGGATGGGGGCCCGGCAAACGCGGCGAGGCTAACAGAAGCAGGCATGCGCGACCTCGGACAAGGGGCCTTCGAGACTACAACGCGCGCGGATGGGATCGGTTGACCACAACATTATGACCAACGCCGGGATCCTCGCAGTCGCCATCGACACGCCGCTGCGGCGGACGTTCGACTACCGGGCGCCGGCCCAGCAGCCGGACCTCGCCCCGGGCCAGCGCGTCTGGGTGCCGTTCGGGCGCCGACGCGTCGTCGGCGTGGTCGTCGAGCGGCGCGATCGGACGGAAGTGCCCGTCGGCAAGTTGCGGTCGGTGTTCGGTGCGGTCGATGAGGAACGGACGTTCGACGCTGCGCTCCTGCAGCTATTGCTCTGGTCCGCGGACTACTACCGGCATCCCGTCGGCGAGGTGATCGCTGCGGCAATGCCGGCGCCGTTGCGCGTCGGCGCGTCGCTGCGCGAAGAGACGACCGTGTGGTCGCTGACAGATCCGGGGCGGCGCGAAGCGCTGGCTGAGCTCAAGGCAAACGCGGTTCGGCTGCGGGCGATCGTCACAGCACTGACCAGCACGGCTGAAATGACTGCGAGCGAGCTGCTGGCGGCGACGGACGGTACGCCGGGGATGTTGCGCAAGCTGGAAGCGCGGGGCTACGTGACGCAAACGAAGCGTGTGCCTGCCGCTGAGCTGTCGACGCCCGCTCCGCGCGCTGGTCCGACCTTGAACGATGCGCAACGCGAGGCTGTGCAGCGGATCAGCGGCACGCTCGGAAGCTTCGCTTCGCACCTGCTGTACGGCGTGACCGGCAGCGGCAAGACCGAGGTCTACTTGCGCACGATCGCCGCCGTCATCGAGCGGAAGCAGCAGGCTCTGGTGCTCGTGCCCGAGATCGCGCTCACACCGCAGTTGATTGCGCGCTTTCGCGCGCGTTTCGACACACCGCTGGCGGTGCTGCATTCGAACCTGAGCGACGGCGAAAGGCTGGCGGCGTGGCGCAGCGCCGGCGAGGGTCGGGCCGCGATCGTCATCGGTACGCGCTCTGCGGTGTTCAGTCCGCTCGCGCGGCCGGGTCTGATCGTCGTTGACGAGGAGCACGACGGCTCGTTCAAGCAGCAGGAAGGCTTCCGCTATTCGGCGCGCGATCTGGCGATCGTGCGTGCTCAGCGGTTGGGAATTCCGGTCGTGCTCGGCTCGGCGACGCCGTCGCTCGAAACATTGCATCGCGCTCTGCGCCAACCGCAGTGGTTGTCGCGGCTGCCGCAGCGCGCGGCGAACGCGCAGCCGCCGCACATGGCGCTGATCGATCTGCGGGCGCACGGTGCAACGCAGGGCATTGCGACACCTGCAGTGCTGGCAATTCAGCGTCATCTCGCTGCCGATGGCCAGGTCATGCTGTTCCTCAATCGCCGCGGCTACGCGCCGGTGCTGTTCTGCCCGGCCTGCGGTTGGTCCGCGCACTGCAGGCGGTGCGACGCTCATCTCACCGTTCATGGTCGCGACCGTCATCTGATCTGCCATCACTGCGGCTCGCAGCAGTCGATTCCCGAGTCGTGCGCGAACTGCGGCCAGCCTGCAAAGCCTGTCGGACAGGGAACGGAACGCATCGAGGAAACGGTGCGACAGCTGTTTCCGGATGCGCCGCTCGCCCGCATCGATCGCGACGCCGTGCGCCGGCGCGGGGAACTGGAGGCGACCCTCGCGCGCGTCGACAGCAAGGAAGTGCGCATCCTCGTCGGCACGCAGATGCTCACGAAGGGTCACGACTTCCCGAACGTCACGCTGGTCGTCGTGCTGAACGCCGACCAGGGTCTGTTCAGCGCGGACTTCCGCGCCGGCGAACGCCTGGCGCAAACGATCGTGCAGGTCGCGGGTCGCGCCGGCCGCGCCGAGCGTCCGGGCGAGGTGCTGATCCAGACGGAATATCCCGAGCATCCGCTGCTGAAGCTACTGTTGGAGGGCGGCTACGAAGCCTTCGCTGAGGGCGCGCTGCGGGAGCGCGAACAGAGCGAGTGGCCGCCGTTCGCGCGCATCGCGCTGCTGCGTGCAGAAGCGACTACGGCGCTCGCGCCCATGAAATTCTTGCGTGCGGCGCTCGCTGCCGCCCATCAGGAAACGCTGCGCGGCGTGCAGGTGCTCGGTCCCGCGCCGGCGCCGATGGAGCGACGCGCCGGTCGCTATCGCGCTCAGTTGTTGCTGCACGCGGCTACGCATTCTCCGTTACAGAAGTTCATGAGCACGTGGCTGCCGCAGCTGGAAACGCTGCCGGAAGCCCGGCGCGTGCGGTGGTCGATAGATGTCGATGCGTTGGACCTGTCGTAGGTGCTGCTAGACTCGCGACGATGAAGTTTCGCATCGAACAACTGGTCCAGGCTGCCCTGGCCACCCTGCCCGCCGACATTCTGCCCGCCGATATCGTGCGTCCCGTCGTCGATATCGATCGCACCAAGGATGCCGCGCACGGCGATTTCGCAACGAACGTTGCGTTGCAGCTGGCAAAACCGGCGCGGCGCAATCCGCGGCAGCTCGCTCAGGCGATTCTCGACGCGCTGCCGGCGAGCGAACTGATCGAGAAGGCCGAGATCGCCGGGCCGGGCTTCATCAACTTCCACCTGTCGGCGCAGGCGTACCAGCAGGAGCTGTCGCGGATCTTCGACCTCGGGCCTGCGTACGGTTACAGCAAGCGCGGCGCCGGCGCGAGCACGGTGGTCGAATTCGTCTCGGCCAATCCGACCGGGCCGCTGCATGTCGGACACGGCCGGCAAGCGGCGCTCGGCGATGCGCTGGCCTCGCTGCTGCAGTCGCAGGGCTATCAGGTGAGCCGCGAGTTCTACTACAACGACGCCGGCGTGCAGATTCAGAACCTGGCGGTGTCGGTGCAAGCGCGGGCGCGCGGCATCAAGCCGCGCGAGCCGGGCTGGCCGGAAGCCGCGTACAACGGCGAGTACATCCAGGACGTCGCCGACGATTTCGTCGCGAAGAAGACCGTGACCGCGCTCGACGGCGCAGCGGTGAAGGCGACTGGCAAGGTCGATGATCTCGAGGCAGTGCGGCGCTTCGCGGTGGCGTATCTGCGCCACGAGCAGGACGTCGATCTGCAGAAGTTTGGTGTGCGCTTCGACGTGTACTACCTGGAGTCGAGCCTCTACACCGAGAGCAAGGTCGATACGACGGTCAAGGCGCTCGTTGCGAGCGGCAAGACGTACGAGAAGGACGGCGCGTTGTGGCTGCATACCACCGAGTACGGCGATGACAAGGACCGCGTGATGCGCAAGTCCGACGGCACGTACACGTACTTCGTGCCGGACGTCGCGTATCACGTAACCAAGTGGCAGCGCGGCTTCCGGGTCGCGATCAACGTGCAGGGCACCGATCACCACGGCACGATCGCGCGCGTGCGCGCCGGGCTGCAGGCGCTCGACATGGGGATCCCGCAGGGGTATCCGGACTACATCCTGCACAAAATGGTGCGCGTGATGCGCGGCGGCGAGGAAGTGAAGATCTCCAAGCGCGCGGGCGAGTACGTCACGCTGCGCGATCTGACGGAGTGGGTCGGTCGCGACGCCGTGCGGTTCTTCCTGATCTCGCGGCGTGCGGATTCGGAGTTCGTGTTCGACGTGGATCTCGCGCTGTCGCAGAGCGAAGAGAATCCGGTGTACTACGTGCAGTACGCGCATGCGCGGGTCTGCAGCGTGTTCCGGCAGTTGACGGAAAAGGGCCACGTCCACGATCGCGAGGTCGGCGAGCGCAACGTCGCGCGCCTGAGCGAGCCGCACGAGAAGGCGCTGATTCGACGCGTTACTTATTATCCGGAGCTGCTGGAGAACGCGGCGCGCGCGCTCGAGCCGCATCAACTCGCGCACTATCTGCGCGATCTCGCCGGCGACTTTCACACGTACTACAACGCGCACACCTTCATCGTCGATGACGTCGGCCTGCGCAACGCGCGGCTCAATCTCGTGGCCACGACGCGGCAGGTGCTGGAGAACGGCCTGAAGCTGCTCGGCGTGTCGGCGCCGGAGAGAATGGAGAAGGTGGAGAAGACTTAGTGGCGCGCGACTACAAGAACTCGAAGCGGCGCACCGGCGGCTCGGGCAATCTTTCAGGCATTGCTGGACTCGTCGTCGGGCTCGCGCTCGGTCTCGCGGTGGCAGTGGGTGTGTACTTCTTCGATCGCCGCCCGGCCGCGCGACTCGCACAGGAAGCGCCGCCGATGACGCGCGACGAAGCACCGGCGGCTGCCAAGACTGCGAAGCCCGCACCGGCATCGCAGGATGCCGAAGCCGAGACGCAGTTCGAGTTCTACGACATGCTGCCGAAGTTCGAAGTCGTCATCCCCGAACAGGATGGCACGGCAGCGCCGGCGGCCGGTCCGGGCACGGGACCGGTGCAGAAGCCCGGCGCGTACATCCTGCAAGCGGGCTCGTTCCGCAATCACTCGGATGCAGATCGCGTGCGCGCGCTGATCGCGATGCAGGGCGTGGAATCGAAGATCCAGAAAGTGACGATCGACAAAGACACCTGGCACCGGGTCCGCGTCGGCCCGATCACGAACCTGCAGCAACTCGAAGAGACGCGCAGCAAACTGCGCAACGCCCAGATCGACGCGCTGGTAATCAGAGTCGGCGAGTAAGAGTCAGGCTGAAGCCTCACCCACAGCAGGATTCAACTTCAGTGCAACTTCTTGTGGGTCAGGCTTTAGCCTGACTCCGATCCGAACTGCACGTACGCTCGCACCGGAAATGTCGCCCCGCCCTGCCACGCGATCGGCACCGCATGCAGCCGCCCGCCCTCTGCGGGCAACGCCTCCAGATTCGTCATGTGCTCGCAGACGGGAATTCCCGCGCCGAGCAGGATCGTGTGCGCCGGGCGCACCATGTCGGCCATGTCGTCGATGTTCAGCGAATCGATGCCGACGAATGCAGCACCCGCATCGACCAGGCGCTCGCAGGCTGCGGCGGTCAGGAACGGGTTGTCGTGTCCGTAGCGCTCGGTCCGCCAGTGCTGACTGAAGTCAGTTCGAATCAGCACGGCCGCACCGCGTACGTCAGCTCCTTTGAACAGCTCAGGACCCACGGCGCGACCGAGCGAACGCGCATCGAACACACGCACCGGCACGTGTGCCACGCGCTCGAGCGGCAGCCCCGCGAGGTCGGTCGCGCCGCGATATCGATGCAGGGGTGAATCGACGTATGTGCCCGTGTTGCCGCACAGGTGCAGCGAGGCGATCAGGAACTCGGACTTGTTCTGGTAGCGAGCGCGCGAGCTGTCGTGATCGACGACGACGTGCGCCTCGGGCACCGGCAGCCCGGGATAGGTCACCATGCCGGGCTCGATCACGTGGCTGACTTCGATGAATCTCGGCATGGATGCGGTCCTCGTCTCGTTGGCTGTGCTGGCAAGTGCACAGAGGCCGGCACCTGCGCCGAGCAGCATGGAACGTCTGGTAAGCATGGGCGCAGTCTAGTGCGCAGCCGTGGAAAGAACCGTGGGAAGCGCGCTAGCGGACGCGGCTGAGCATACGCTGGAAGCGCGGCTCGTTGCGCAGGCTGGCATAGTCGGGATCGTTCACGATCCAGTCGCGCTTGCCGCAGCCGCGCGCGAAGACGCGGTCCAGCAGATTCAACGCCTCGTCTCGTTGCCCGACGCGCGCGTGCACGCACGCGATGTTGACCAGCGCACTGGTGTCGTTGGGATGGAGATCGAGACAACGCGTGGACCATGCGAGTGCGCGCTCGGTCTGGCCGTTGTCGATCAACGCGCAGGCCCCCAGAGAAAGCGCCCGGCCATCGTGAGGATTGAGCTCGAGCACTTGCTCGGCGCGGCGGATGCCAGTGCTCACCGCTTCGCAGGCGGCCGACTCTCGACCGAGCGCGCGCGCCGCCGTGGCAAACAGCATCGGGCTTTGGAAATCTTCGGGGCGCAGCTGCGCCGCGAGGCTGAACATTTCGGCGGCCTGCGCCATGGCGCCGCGCGCAAACGCACTTCTACCGAAGTAGTAATAAGCGTCGAACAGATCGGGATTGAGACGGATTGCGGCCGAGTATTCGTCGGCGGCTTCCTCGTAGTGGCGCGCTATCGAGCGCGCGAGGCCGCGTGCGACATGAGCTTCCGCGAGCCGCGGCGCAGCTTCGAGCGCTCGCCGGCTCGCGTAGTCTGCACGCGCGAGAACGACTTCGCGGGGATCGAACCACTCGTAGAGACAAGCGTGCACCGTAGCCAGACCCGCCCACGCGGGCGCATAGCCAGGCTCCAGCTCGAGTGCGCGAACGAATTTCGCGCGGCTCGCTTCCAAGCCTCGCTGCATCATGCGAGCGAGCTGCTGCCGTCCTTGCAGGTAGCAGTCGTACGCCAGTTCGGCGGCGCTGCTCGTGGCAGCGTCTTCAGGGATTCGTTGTTGCAGCTGGCTGCGCCACGCCGCGAAGCGCCGACGCTGCGCGATCACCCAACTTGTGAGCTCCAGGCTGGAGTCGAGCTCCAGTCCTTCGAGAAACTCACCGTCGAACAGCGCGAGGAGATCGCGGGCGCGTGGTAATTCGAGTCTGGCGATTCCTGCTTGAGCCGCGCGTTGTACTTCGAGCGCATCGATGCGGGCATCTGCGAGGTCGAGCTGAATGAAGTCTTCGCTGCTGCCGACGCGCGCTGCGCCGAGCACGCCGCGCAATTTGCTCAGCGCCCAGCGCAGCTCGCCGCGAGGATCGCTGGCGGTATCCCACAGCAACCGACTGATGCGAACCCGCGGAGTGGCGCGAGGCGTCAGCGCCAGATAGGCAAGCAGAGCGCGGACTTTGCGCGAGGCCGGCAACTCCAGTGCGCGGCCATCTTGCGAGACGCTCAGCGTTCCGAGCATTCGCAGTTGCAGGCTCACGCAGCGGACCTCGCTGTCAGTCTTCGGCGAGCTGCCGGAAGTCGACGCCGAGCGAGCGCAGCTTGCGATACAGATGCGTGCGCTCCATGCCGACGCGCTTCGCGAGCTGCCCGACTTTGCCGTTGCAGAGAATCAGCTGCTGCTGCAGATATGCACGCTCGAAGTGCTCACGCGCTTCGCGCAGCGGCAGTGCCAGCAGATCCTGCTTCACGAGCGGCTCGTTGGTCGGCGTGTGCGCGGCGAGCTCACGCTCGATTTCTTCGAGCCTGATCTCTTCCTCGCCGCCCATGATCAGCAGCCGCTGCACCAGATTGCGCAGCTCGCGCACGTTGCCCGGCCACGGATAGTTACGCAGACGATTCTGCGCCGCCACGCCGAAGCGGCGGAACGGCAGATGCTGTTCGTCGACCAGACGATCGACGTAATAGCGCAGCAGATCCGGCACGTCCTGCGCGTAGTCGCGCAGCGGCGGCACTTGCAGCGTGATCACGTTCAAGCGCGACAGCAATTCGAGCCGCACACCCGACGCGTCTTCGGCATTGAGGAAGCGCGCAGTCGCGGACGCGATGATGCGCACGTTCGACTTCACCGGCGTCGCACCGCCGACCCGCGTGAACGTCTGCGCTTCGAGCGCGGCGACGAGCAGCCCCTGCGCCTTCGGCGGCAGATCTTCGATGCCGTTGATGAACAGCACGCCGCCCGCAGCCTGCTCGAACACTCCGGCGTGGATCCCGCCGGTGTCCTCGGTTCCATGCAGAGCGGCAGCGGCCCCTTCATCGCTCACGCCCGTCGCGACGAGCTGCACGAACGGCCCCGGCGAACGCGGGCTCGATGAATGAATGTAGCGGGCGAACGATTCGCGACCGGATCCCGGCTCGCCGACGATCAGCACCGGCGTCGAGTGCGGAGCAATCTGCTGGGCTTGCTCGCGAATCGCGTGCATCGCGCGGCTCTTGCCGACCGGCGCGATCAGCGGCGGCACCAGCGAGCGGCCCGATTGACGGCGATTGCGACCGGAGTCCAGCGCGCGCTCGACGGTGCGCAGCAGCTTGGCGAGCGACAACGGCTTCTCGACGAAATCGAAGGCACCGAGCCGCGTCGCTTCGACGGCGGTCTCGACCGTGCCATGACCCGACATCATCACGACGGGGCAGGACGAGCCGTTCGGCTGCGCCCACTCGCGCAGCAGCGTGATGCCGTCTGTGTCGGGCATCCAGATGTCCAGCAGCACGAGGTCGGGGTCGTGCTGCGTGCGGATCGCGCGCGCCTCGGAAGCGTCCGCGGCAACGTCTACTTCATAGCCTTCGTCCGCGAGGATCTCCTTCAGGAGC
This sequence comes from Steroidobacteraceae bacterium, assembly GCA_035493235.1. Taxonomy (GTDB): domain Bacteria; phylum Pseudomonadota; class Gammaproteobacteria; order Steroidobacterales; family Steroidobacteraceae; genus Steroidobacter. Next base: position 24,469 of record DATJIP010000154.1, on the reverse strand, counting down.
CCGCGGATTTCGGATTCATCGTCGACGACAAGTATGCGCGCAGCGCTCATGCACGTTCTCTCCTCGTTCCCGTGCGCCGCTCGCGTGTCGGTCCGGTCCGCACGCCAACGGTCAGCGGCAACTCGATCCGCACGCGCGCGCCACCCGTCCGCGCGTTATCGGCTTCGATTCGGCCGCCGTGTTCTTCGACAATCTTCTTCACGATCGCCAGTCCCAGGCCGGTGCCTTTCGACTTCGTGGTCACGTACGGATCGAACACCTGCCCGATGACGTCGGGCCGGAAGCCCGGGCCGTTGTCCTCGACGGTGATCTCGGCCAAGCGGCCCTCGGCCCGCTCGACCAGCCGCGTCTCGACGCGGATTTCCGGATCCGGTGCACCTTCCAACGCCTCGATGGCATTGGCAAGCAGATTGTGAATGATCTGCCGCAGGCGCCCGGGGTCGGCCTCGATCTCGGTCAGGGCGGGATCCAGCTTCAGCTTCGGGCGGGCGGTCCGGCCTGCCTCGCGGCTGCCGGAGCGGTACAGCTCCGCGACCTCGGCAATGAGCTGGTTCAGGTCGAAGCGTGACACATCCATCTCCGGCGCGCGCGCATATTCGCTGAAGGCGTTCACCATCTCCTTCATCGCCTCGACCTGCTGCACGATCGTGTGCGTCGCCCGGTCGAGCATCTGCGCCTCGCCCTCGTTCATCGAGCCGAGGAGCTTGCGCCGGATGCGCTCGGCCGACAGCTGGATCGGCGTGAGCGGGTTCTTGATCTCGTGCGCCAGGCGGCGCGCGACCTCGCCCCAGGCCGCGTCGCGCTGAGCCTGCAGCAGTGCCGTGATGTCGTCGAAGACGATGACGAAGCCGCCGGGGCTGCGATCTTCGCCCGACAGTGTCGTACAAGCGCACATAAGGATGCGGCGACCCGACTCCGACTGCAGAACGAGCTGCTCGCGCCATTCGGTCTGGCCGGCGTCCAGGTGCGCGCTGCAGGCGAGATCGAACTGCTCGAACAGCGAGCTGCCCTTGCCGGCTTCCACCAGCGGCTTGCCGATGACGTTCTCGACGTCGGCACCGAGAATGTTGCACGCGGCCTGATTGGCGGTGCGCACCGTGCGGTCGGGCTCCAGCGAAATGACGCCCGTCGACAAGCGCGCAAGGATGACGGCGAGGTTGGCGCGCTCGGCCTCGACGGCATGTTGGCTGCGGCGGTTGTCCTCGCGCGCACGCGCCAGTCGCTTGGTCATGTCGTTGAACGAATGAACCAGGATGCCCATTTCGTCGTGCGAGGTGAGCGGCAGGCGCATATCGAAATCGCCTTTGGCGACCGCGCGCGTACCGGCAACGAGATCCTGGATCGGCCGCACCAGCCGTCGTGCTGCCCAGAACGCGCCGTACAGCGCGCCGAACAACGAGAGCAGCAACACCAACGTGAGCGTCAACGTGAAACTGGTCTTCAGCGGCTCGCGCAGTCGAGCTTTCTCGCCGTAGCGCTGATAAGCAGACTCGACGGTGTCGGCGAGCTCGCCGAGACGACGCTCGACGGGGTAGACAGCTTCGAGCATGCGCGGCTCATCGCCGGGCGAGGTCAGCGGCACTTGTACCGCCGTGCGCACGAGGAATCCGCCGCCTGCGACCGGATCGAGAGTCACGTACTCGTGGCGCGTCTGCATGACCATCTCTTCGTTCGCGCGCGGCGGCACGATCTGACCGAAGCGCTCGGAGCTGGTGCCGAGGATGCGGCGGTTCGCGCCGTACAGCGTGAGCTCGATCGCCTCGTTCTTCTGCCGCGCGTCGTCGAGCAGGGCGACAGGATCGTCACGCGAAGCGATGTCGCTCGCGATCGTGCGCGTGCGCTGCATGTACTCGCGCATGCGCAGGTCGAGTGCCGCGCGCGACAGCGTCAACGCATCTTGCAATCCTTCACGGATCTCGACGTGGAACCAGCTGTCGATGCCGCGATTCAGGAACATCACGGAGAAATAGAACACGAGCAGCAGCGGCAGCATCGCGAGCGTCGCCGACATCCACACCATGCGCGCCTCGAGGCGCGAGCCGACCACGCGCTTGCGCCAATCGCGGATGAGCTGGATGAGGCGGCCGCCGATCAGGATCAGCAGTACCAGCAGGCCCGCGACGTTGACACCGACGATGAACGGATGCAGGTCGCTGAAGTGCGCCGATTGCTGCACCGTCTGCGCCATGATGAGGAGCGCGGCGACCCACAGCCCCGAGCCGACGAGGACGAGGATCGAGACCAGGGTACGTCTTACAGCCGCGGGGACCATGTGTACCACTCGCTGCGCTGACGCCAATCGTCCGACCAGAACAGGATGAAGCGCAAGGTGTCCGGCATGGTGCGCACGTCGAGGCTGGCGCGCAGGCTGATTTCGTGGCGCCGATCGGGCCGGATCAGGGCCTGATCGAGGATCGGCAGGTTGGTGATGACGCGCAGCGAATCGAGCGCGGCGTCGAGCGTCGCGTAGGAAACCTGCTCACCGCTGTTCACGTTGCGCACCAGGTAACGGTCGCTGAGGGCGTGATAGACCAGCTCGTAGCTCTGGTCGAGTGTTGCCACTGTTTCGTCGAGCCAATAGGAGCGCTGGCGGTGCACCACGATCTCCAGGTGCAGGGTGAACGGCGCACCGTCGCGGACGGCGGCCCGGGCGCCTTCGCCGATGTCGAAACTGAGGGTCGCGTTCAGTTGATAGACGCCCTCGGCACGCTCGATGTACGCCGAGCGGATATCGAAGCGCTCCTGCGCCAGGGCGACCGGCGTGTAGCCGAACCCGATGCAGGCGAGCACGATCAGCAGCTGGAATGCTGCTGGCCCACGTCGCAGACGTGGGCGCTCTCGCGCTTCGCCATCAGGCCTCGGGCTCGCAGCCACTCACTGTCCTTCGGTCTTTTCCAAGCAAGCATAATAAAAGCCGTCCATGCCGGCTGTCCCTGCCCCGATCCGCACGGCGGCGGTCGTTTCGTGCGCCTGTGCAACCGTCGCCTTGAATGCCGCCACCACCGCCACCGTTTCGGCCTGCAGCGCCGAGCAACTCGCGTAGACCAGCCGTCCGCCCGGCGCAAGCAGCGCCCAGCACGCGTGCAGCAGCTGCAATTGCTTGGTCGCGAGCGCCGCTACGTCGTCCGACCGGCGCAGCAGCTTGATGTCCGGGTGCCGCCGGATGACGCCGGTTGACGAGCACGGCACGTCGAGCAGGATCCGCTGGAACGGCCGCCCGTCCCACCAGCCGGCCGGTTCGGCGGCATCGCCAGCCACCAGCGTGGCCGACAATTGCAGGCGACGCAGGTTGTCGGCGATCCGCGTCAGACGGTCGGGAGAAACATCGACCGCAACCAGCTCGGCAAGTTCAGGCTGCAGCTCCAGCAAGTGTCCGGTCTTGCCGCCCGGCGCCGCGCAAGCATCGAGAATCCGCTCGCCCGGCTCGGGCGCGACCAGGCGTGCGCCGAGCTGTGCCGCGGCGTCCTGGATCGAGACCTCGCCGTCCGCGAATCCCGGCAGATCGGCCACGTCCACGGCGTCCGCGAGCAGCAGCGCCTCGTCGTCGTACTTGCTGTCCGCAATCTCGATGCCGCTCGCCTCGAGCCGCGCTCGATACTGCGCGCCGGACGTGCGGCGTCGATTCACGCGCACCCAGAAGGGCGGACGCTGATTGTTGGCGTCGAGAATCGCTGCGGCTTCCTCGCCCCAATCCTTCGTGAGTGCTGTGACGAGCCAGCGCGGATGCGCGGTCCGGACCGCGATGTCGCGATCGATTTGCGCGCTGAGTGCTGCGTGCTCGCGTTGGCAGCGTCGTAGCACCGCATTGATGAAGCCTGCGGCGCGCGCGTGCCCCATCTGCCGCGCCGCCTCGACTGTTTCGGCCACAGCGGCGTGCGCAGGAATTTCCGTGTACAGGAGCTGACACAGTCCGAGGATCGCGAGCCCGCGCACATCGGGATCGAGCTTCTGACCCGGACGCGCGAGCAGGCGCTCGAGCATTGCATCGAGTCGCAAGTACCAGCGGATGCTGTCGTAGGCGAGAGCGCGCAGCAGGCCACGTTCCTGGCGCGTCGCCTGTTCGTCGATCACCAGTGCGGCGTCGAGCGAACGGCCGCGCAGCGCCACGTCCGCAACGATCTTCGCCGCCGCGGCCCGAACTGCAGCCGAACGGCTCACGAGCCGAGTACCGCGCCGTCCAGACGATGCGCTTTGAGGAACTCCGCGGCGGACATCGCCTTGCGGCCCGCGCTCTGCACGCGGGTGAGGCGCAGTACACCTTCGCCCGTACTGACGTCGATGCCCGCGGCGCTGGTGGCCAGCACTTCGCCGGGAGCGCGCGACGCTGTCGCATCGACAGGCATCGCCTGCCAGACGCGCAATTGCTGACCGTGCAAGCGCGTTTCCGCGACGGGCCATGGGTCGAACGCGCGAATCTGTCGATCGATCTGAGCGGCAGGTTGCGACCAATCGATCGCTGCTTCTTCTTTGCGGAGCTTGGTCGCGTACGTCACGCCATCGGCGGGCTGCGTGCGCGGCTTCGCGGTGCCTTGCGCGATTTCTTCGAGCGCGACGAGCAAGGCGTCAGCGCCGAGCGTCGCGAGTCGATCGTGCAAGCTGGCCGCGGTCTCGCGTGCTTCGATCGGCACAGCCCGCGTCAGCAGCATCGGCCCAGTGTCCAGACCAGCCTCCATCTGCATGATCGTCACACCGGTCTGAGTATCGCCGGCGGCGATCGCTCGCTGAATCGGCGCGGCGCCGCGCCAGCGAGGCAAGAGCGAAGCATGGATGTTGATGCAGCCGAGACGCGGCGTTTGCAGGATCGATTGCGGAAGCAGCAATCCATAGGCCGCAACGATCATCACGTCGGGCGCCCAGCGCTGCAACAGTTCGACCGCTGCGGATTCACGCAGCGTCGCTGGCTGCTCGACCGGCAGTCCGTGCCGCACGGCACATTGCTTGACCGCGCTGGCTGCGAGTTGCTGACCGCGACCCGCGGGACGATCGGGCTGGGTGTAGACAGCCACGACCCGATGCGACGAGCGCACCAAAGCTTCGAGCGCCGGCACAGCGAACTCCGGCGTGCCAGCGAACACGATGGTCAGATTCTTCTTCAGAGTGCTTTCGGCGCAGCGCGCGCGTTGCCGGGACCGCGCTCCTTGCGCTCCTTCTCGAGCTTCTTGCGGATCCGCGTGCGCTTGAGCTCCGACAGGTAGTCGACGAACAGCTTGCCGTCGAGATGATCGATCTCGTGCTGGATGCAGACCGCGAGCAGTCCTTCCGCCTCGAACTCGATCTGCTTGCCGTTGCGATCGAGCGCACGCACGCGGATCCTCTCGGCGCGCGTCACCTTGTCGAAATAGCCCGGCACCGACAGGCATCCTTCCTCGGTTTCCTCGACGCCGGTGCGCTCGAGCACTTCTGGATTGATCAGCGCGAGCGGTTGATCGCGCTTCTCGCTCAGATCGCTCACGAGGACGCGTTTGGCAACGTTCACCTGGGTCGCCGCGAGGCCGATGCCGGGCGCGGCGTACATGGTCTCGAACATGTCGTCGATGAGGGTCCGCAGCGCTGCGTCCACATGCGTGACGGGCAGCGCACGATTGCGCAGTCGCGGGTCGGGAAATTCCAGAATTTGAAGCAGTGCCATGGCAGAAAAATCAGGTCATTCGCACAATAAACCGCTCGCTCGCGAAAGCAGCGGCGAGCAAACTGAGAACCACGTCGCTATAAAGAACCCATTTCGTGCAATCGCTGCAAAGATGCTGCTAAAGTTCGGCCGCAGTTGAACTTAATATCGGCCTCCGCTCGGGCTGCCGACACGCGGATAACGCGTCGCAACAGCCTGGCGAGTCGCCTGGGCCGACATCATACGATCAGGAGCTTGTTCGGCGCATGAAAGCTGCGAATCTGGCCATCCGTCCCGCGATCGTCGTCAGCCTGATCGCGGGCCTGACCGTCTTTACGGGTCTGCTTCCTGTCAGCTCAACCGCACAGGACACTCAGCGCACCATCGCCACCGGCAGCAACATTCCGCTGACGGCCGATGCCCCGAACGAGTACACGGTGAAGACCGGCGACACGTTGTGGGACATCTCCAAGGTGTTCCTGCGCGATCCCTGGTATTGGCCCGAAATCTGGTACGTCAATCCCCAGGTCGCGAACCCGCACCTGATCTATCCGGGCGACGTGCTCAAGCTCGTGTACATCGACGGCCAGCCGCGCGTGACGCTCGGCGACCGCGGCGGCGAAGCCACCGAGAGCGGCGGCGGCAAGCACCTGACTCCGCAAGTGCGCCGCGAACCGCTCAGCCAGGCCATCACCGCGATTCCTTATGACGTCATCGCCGGCTTCATGGGTCGTCCGACGCTGCTCGACGGCGATCAGGTCAAGAACGCGCCCTATGTCGTCGCGCTGCGCGACGGTCACGTGATCGGCGCGACCGGCAACGAGATCTATGCCGTCGGCATCGGCAGCGCGGCCGCCGATTCCCGCTACAGCATCATTCACGTCGAAGAGAAGCTGTACGACCCGGAGACCCGCGACATGCTCGGTTACTCGGGCATCTATGTCGGCTCCGGCCCGGTCGCGACCACCGGCGACCCTGCGAAGCTCGTGCTGACCGACTCGGCGCGCGAGGCCCTGCAGGGCGACAAGCTGTTCCCCGAGTCGACCGACGTGAACGTCGACTTCGTACCGCATGCGCCGGCGGCCAACATCGACGCGCGCGTCATCGCCGTGCGCGATCACACGAGAATGGGTCAGTACCAGGTGATCGCGCTGAACCGCGGTCAACGCGCCGGGCTCGAGCCCGGCCACGTGCTGGCGATCAGCCAGATCGGCAACGTCGTGCGCGACACTTATTCGAAGGGCGGCATGAGCGCGACCACCAGCGCCACCTCGCGTGGGCATGGCAAACCCGTGCAACTGCCGGACGAGCGCATCGGCCTGGCGATGGTGTTCAAAGCCTTCGACAAGATGAGCTACGCGCTGGTGATGGAGACCTCGCACGAGATCCGCCAGGGCGATTTGGCGCGAAATCCCTAGAAAGTGACACAAGTGACACGGGTGACATAGGTGACGATCCCAGTCACCTACGTCACCTCTGTAACTTGTGTCACCTGTGTCACTTCTTCCGTGGCTTACTCTAGTTCGCGCGCCCGGGCTGCACGCCGCGCGCTTGCGCCCGCTCCTCGCTCGATTCGGTTCCGCTGACGCCATCCTCGCTGCTCCGCCCTCGGCGCTGCGCGAAAGCGGCGCCGGCGCTGCGTTCGTCGACTGGTTACAAAGCCGGCGCGGGCCCGACGATCCCGCGATCACTGCGGAGTTGCGCTGGCTCGAACACGAAGCGCATCACTTTGTCCCGTTCGGTAGCGAAAACTATCCGCCGCTGCTCGCCGAGGTGAGCGACGCGCCCGTTGGACTGTTCGTGCGCGGCGACCCGGCGGTCTTGTCGCTGCCGCAGCTCGCGATCGTCGGCTCGCGCAACCCGACTGCCGGCGGACGTGACAACGCAACGAGCTTTGCTGCACATCTGGCGCGAGGCGGGCTCGCGATCACGAGCGGGCTGGCGATCGGCATCGACGCGGCGGCTCACCAAGGCGCGCTCGCCGCGGAGGGTATCACCGTCGCGGTGTGCGGCACCGGCCTGGACGTCGACTATCCGTCCGCGCACAGCGCGCTGGCGGCAGCAATCGCGCAGCGCGGCGCGCTTGTCAGTGAGTTTCCGCTCGGCATGCCGGCATTACAGGCGAACTTCCCGCGTCGCAATCGCATCATCAGCGGGCTGGCACTCGGCACGCTGGTGGTGGAAGCCGCGGTGCGCAGCGGCTCGCTGATCACTGCCCGGCTCGCCGCCGAACAAGGCCGCGAGGTATTCGCCATTCCCGGCTCGATCCACAACCCGCTCGCGCGCGGCTGTCATCAACTGCTGCGGCAAGGCGCGCAGCTGGTCGAAACCGTCGACGACATCTTCGCGGAGCTGCGCGCGCTCGTCGGAGCGCTGGCGCCTGCGCTGCAAGCCGCTGTCGAGCCGGAATCGCCTGCAGCTGCTGCTCCGGTATTGGACAAAGCCTATGAAATCCTGTTAGATGCGCTCGGCTTCGAACCGGCGGGCGTCGACACACTGGTCGAGCGCACCGGCTTCGCGGCCGACGAGGTAGCTTCGATGCTGCTGATCCTGGAGCTCGACGGTGAGCTCGAATCCCGACCCGGCGGGCGTTACGTCCGACGCGTCCTCAAGGCAGCGAAATGAAGGAAAGCGTTCTCGATATCCTGATTTACCTTTTCGAGAATTATTTCGACGCCGAGCTCGAGCTGGCCCCCGAGCCCGACCGCGACACGCTCAAAGAAGAGCTCGAACGGGCCGGCTTCTCCGAACGCGAAGTGGGCCGCGCCCTGGAATGGCTCGAACAATTGTGCGCGGACCCGGAGCGTACGGGTACCATCCCGACGTCGCGCTCGATCCGGGTGTTCGACGCGCGCGAGCAGATGCGGCTGGACAGCGACTGCCGCGGCTACATTCTGTACCTGGAGAACATCGGCATCGTCAACGCGGCGCAGCGCGAGCTGGTGATCGACCGACTGCTGGCGCTCGACTCACGGCAGATCGACATCGAGCAGGTGAAGTGGGTCGTGCTGATGGTGCTGTTCAGTCAGCCGGGTCAGGAGAACGCATTGTTGCGAATGGAGGATCTGGTGTTCGACGGGCGAGCCGAGGCGGTGCACTGAGCTGTAGGTCGGACTGGTAGTTCGACAGTACACGCAAGCGCCGCGGCCGTACCGCGGTTTTCTTTTTTATGGAGCAGAAGAACCTCGTCATCGTTGAATCGCCTGCCAAGGCGAAGACCATCAAGAAGTATCTCGGCAAGAACTTCGAGGTACTGGCTTCCTATGGTCACGTGCGCGACCTGGTGCCGAAGGAAGGCGCGGTCGACCCGAAGCGCAAGTTCGCCATGCGCTACCAGATCCTCGAGAAGAACGAGAAGCACGTGCAGGCCATCGCCCGCGCGCTCAAGAAGTCCGACGCGCTCTACCTCGCGACCGACCCGGACCGCGAGGGCGAAGCAATCTCCTGGCACCTGGTCGAGCTGCTGAAGGAGCTCGACGTACTCGACGGCAAGGACGTGCATCGCGTGGTGTTCTACGAGATCACGCGCAACGCCATCCGCGAAGCGATCTCGCAGCCGCGCGGCATTTCGCAGGATCTCGTGAACGCGCAGCAGGCGCGGCGTGCGCTCGACTATCTCGTCGGTTTCAACCTGTCGCCGCTGTTGTGGAAGAAGGCGGGACTGCCGGGAGCTTCGGCCGGCCGCGTGCAAAGCCCCGCGCTGCGCATGATCTGCGAGCGCGAAGACGAAATCGCGCGCTTCAAGCCGCGCGAGTACTGGACCGTCGACGCCGACGTCGAGAAGGCGCAGCAGGCGTTCCCGGCGCGGCTCATCGAGTATCGCGGCGAGAAGGTCGAGCAGTTCACCGTGACCAGCGAACAGCAGGCCACCGACGTGCGCGCGACGATCGAAGGAGCTGCGGCCGGCAAGGTCAGCGTGGCGTCGATCGAAAAGAAGCAGCGCCGTCGCAATCCTTCGCCGCCGTTCACGACCTCGACGCTGCAGCAGGAGTCAGCGCGCAAGCTCGGCTTCGGCGCCCAGCGCACGATGCGGCTCGCGCAGCAGTTGTATGAAGGTGTGGACTTCGGCGACGGCGCCGTCGGTCTCATCACTTATATGCGCACTGACTCTCTGAACCTCGCCAACGAGGCCTTGCAGGAAATCCGCCAAGTCATCGGCACGATGTACGGCGCGGAGTCGCTGCCCGAGTCGCCGCGCGTCTACAAGACCAAGTCGAAGAACGCACAGGAAGCGCACGAGGCGATTCGCCCGACTTCCGCTGCGATCACTCCGGAGAAGCTCGAAGGCAAGATCGACGGCGACCAGTTCAAGCTGTACAGCCTGATCTGGAAGCGTGCCGTCGCGAGCCAGATGGAACCCGCGGTTTACGACACCGTCGCAGTGGATCTCGTGCCCGGCTCCGGCGCCAAGCGCGAAGGCGCCGCCGCGGTGCTGCGTGCCAACGGCTCTACCTTGGTGAAGCCCGGCTATATCGCCGTATATAAGGAAGGGGTCGACGACAGCAGCGACGACGACAACGACCGGATTCTGCCGCCGCTCGCGGTTGGCGACGGCCTGAAGCTGCTGGGCATCCGGCCCGAGCAGCACTTCACCGAGCCGCCACCGCGTTTTTCCGAAGCCAGCCTGGTCAAGGCGCTGGAAGAGCACGGCATCGGCCGGCCGTCCACCTACGCGAGCATCATCTCGACGCTGGTGAACAAGAAATATACGGAGCTGCTCAACCGCCGCTTCGTGCCGACCGACCTGGGCAAGATCGTCAACCGCTTCCTCACGCGCAACTTCCATCACTACGTGGAGTACGGCTTCACCGCGAAGATGGAGGACGACCTCGACGAGATCGCCGACGGCCACGAGGCCTGGGTGCCGGTGCTCGATCGTTTCTGGAAAGAGTTCAAGCAGCGCGTCGACCACGTCGACGATACGGTGACGCGCGAAGACGTGTCGGAAGCGCGCGAGCTCGGCAAGGATCCGACGACGCGCAAGCCGATCTCGGTTCGCTACGGCAAGTACGGCCCGTTCGTGCAGATGGGCACGAAGGACGACGAAGAGAAGCCGCGGTTCGCGAGCCTGCGCCCGCAGCAGCGCATGGATTCGATCACGCTGCCGGAGGCACTCGAGCTGTTCAAGCTGCCGAAGACCGTCGGGCACATGCCGGACGGCCACGCGATCCGCGTCGCGATCGGCCGCTTCGGCCCGTACGTGCAGTACGGCGCGAAGAAGTTTGCTTCGATCAAGGATGACGATCCGTACCAAGTCGAGCTGCCGCGCGCGCTGGAGTTGATCCGCGCGAAGGAAGAGCTCGACGCCAATCGCATCATCCTCGACTTCCCGGACGCAGGGATCCAGGTGCTGAACGGTCGTTACGGGCCGTACATCACGGATCGAGTGAAGAACGCCAAGATTCCGAAAGATCGTGAGCCGAAGACGCTGACGCTGGATGAGTGCAAAGAGTTGATTGCAGCTGCGCCGGAACGAGGCAAGGGGCGGTTCGGCAGGTTCGCGAAGAAGCCGGCTGCGCCGGCGGCGGGAGCCGCGGCGGCGGCAGGAGCGCAGAAGTCGAGTAAGGAAGGCGCGGCGAAAGGCGCGAAGACCGCGGGGAAGGAAGTCAGGCTGAAGCCTGACCCACAGCATTCAGCCAAGGCCGCGACAAAGCCGCTAGCGAAAGCTCCCGCTAAGGCGGCGGCGAAGACACCGCCTGCGAAAGCACCCGCCACGAAGAAGAAGGCAGCGGCGAAGCGCACACCGAAGAAGTAGTCATGGCGCCCTCCGCTCCCGACGTCCCGGCAGTGCTGTCCTATCTGCGCGGACTTCAGGACAGCATCTGTACTGCGATCGAGCAGGCCGACGGCAACGCGCGGTTTCGTCGCGATGCCTGGCAACGCGCGGAAGGCGGCGGCGGTGAAAGTCGCGTGTTCCGCGACGGCGCGGTCTTCGAGCAGGCCGGCGTAAATTTTTCACACGTGATGGGCGCGACGCTGCCGCCGAGCGCGACGGCGCAGCGTCCCGAGCTGCAGGATGCGCAGTGGCTCGCGGCCGGTGTGTCGCTCGTATTTCATCCGCTCAACCCGTACATCCCGACGACGCACGCCAATGTGCGCTTCTTCTGCGCGACCAGGCAGGACACGGTCGCGTGGTGGTTCGGCGGCGGTTTCGATCTCACGCCCTACTATCCGTTCGACGAGGATGTCCTGCACTGGCACCGGACTGCGCAGCAGGCGTGCGCGCCGTTCGGCGACGACGTCTACACGCGCCACAAAGAATGGTGCGACCGGTATTTCTTTCTCAAACATCGCAACGAGACGCGTGGCGTCGGCGGCCTGTTCTTCGACGATCTGCACGAGTGGGGCTTCGAGCGCTGCTTCGCTTATCAACGCAGCGTCGGCGATCACTTCCTGCCCGCGTATCTGCCGATCGTCGCGCGTCGGCGCGCGACGCCGTTCGGCGAACGCGAGCGCAATTTCCAGTTGTATCGTCGCGGGCGTTATGTCGAATTCAATCTCGTCTACGATCGCGGCACTTCGTTCGGCCTGCAGTCCGGCGGTCGCACCGAGTCGATCTTGATGTCGCTGCCGCCGCTCGCACGCTGGGAATACGACTGGCATCCCGAAACAGGATCGCCCGAAGCGCGCTTGTATGCAGACTTTCTCCGGCCGCGAGATTGGTTGCGCGAGCTGAAATAGATGAGTGTCCTGACGTGTATGCGGGCCTGATCGCGTCGGTTGTTCTGGCCGCGGCTCAGGTTTCGCCTGGCTCGCCGCAGACGGTCGAAGTATTGGTCGTGCTGAGCGAGCCGGCGTTGGCGAGCTTGCCGCGCGACGCAACCGCCGACCAGCGTGCCAAGTTGCAACAGCGGATCCAACGACAGCAAGACGACATAATGACGCGCCTCGCCGCGCTCGGCGCGGTCGAGTCGGCGCGAGTACAAGGACTGCGAAACGCAATCGCGGTCAAGCTTCCGCCTGCTGCAATCGACAGCGCGAAAAAAATAAAAGGCGTGATCGGCGTGCACACCATCAGTCACCGCAATCGGGTCGACGACTGATTAATACGTGTTGACCTGTCGACGAGCGCGCGCGCAGTATCGTCGCATGAGTTGCTCCTCGCTTCGCGACGGCACTCAAGAAAAACCAATACGGGGAGAATCTTCCATGAGTCGATTGAATCGACTGCGAGTGCTTTCACTCGCAGGAGCTGCAGCTCTTATTTCAGCCTGCGGTAGCGGCGGTGACGGCCCAATGATGGGAGCAGCCGCGACCGCCATGCCGAGCGGTGCTTCCGGCAAACTGACCGCTCAGGCCGCGCCCGCCGGTACGACTGTCGAACGAATTGACAGACGCTTGCAAGGTGCCAAGGGGCCCGTCGATGTTTGGGTCACCATCGACGCGCCGTCGATGGCCGCACAGCAGGCGAAGCTCGCGAGCGCCGCGGGCATCGAGAAGTCCAACAAGCTGTCGTCGGGCGAGAGCAAGACGGCAATGGCGCAGTCGCTGGAGAAATATCGCGGCGAGGTCGGCGCGCAACAATCCAAGGTCGCTGTCAGTCTCGCCAGCGTCGGCGCCGAAGAGCTCGGCCGTGTGCAGGTTGCACACAATGCCATCGCGGTCCGCGTCGATGCTTCGCAGCTCGAACAGATCGCGTTGATTCCGGGCGTTGCGAAGGTGCGGCCGGTCATCAACTACGAGATGACGCTGTCGGAAACCGTGCCGTATGTCGGCGGAGCCGCCGTGCAAGCGTCCGGCAAGGACGGCACCGGCGTAACCGTCGCAGTGCTGGACTCCGGTATCGATTACACGCATCGCAATCTCGGCGGTGCCGGCACGCTTGCCGCCTATGCCGCGGCTCATGGCGGCGCGGCCGGGGATCCGCTGTCGACGACTCTCGATGGCCTGTTCCCGACGGCGAAAGTCATCGGCGGCTACGACTTCGTCGGTGAAGCATGGCCGACGTTCGGGGACCGCTCGGAAGATCCGGATCCGATCGACTTCCAGGGACACGGCACGCACGTGGCCGACATCATCGCCGGCAAGAGCGCCGACGGTACGCACGTCGGCATGGCGCCGGGAGCAAAGCTGCTTGCCATTCGTGTCTGCAGCGCGGTCGCGACTTCCTGCAACGGCGTTGCGCTGTTGAAGGCGGTGGACTTTGCGCTCGATCCGAACCAGGACGGCAACTTCAACGATGCCGCCGACATCATCCACTTGTCGCTCGGCTCCGATTACGGCCAGATCCAGGACGATCTGACCGAGGCGCTCGAAGACGCAGTCGACCTCGGCATCGTGGTCGTCGCTTCCGCGGGCAACGGCTCCAACAAGCCGTACGTCGTCGGCTCGCCGTCGATCGGCCCGGGTGTCATCAGCGTTGCGCAGACACAAGTGCCCAGCGCAATAGCCATTCCGCTGGTCATCAATTCGCCCGCATCGATTGCCGGCACGTACGGCAATACCTCGACGGTTGAATGGTCCCCGGTCGGCGCCGGTGCCACCGGCAACGTCGCGTTCATCGGTCGCGGCTGTCCTGCGGGTTCGGTCGCGGCAGGCTCGCCCGCGGATCCGATCTTGAACAGCCCGGCTGGCAAGATCGCGTTGATCGATCGCGGTGGCTGCTCGGTAAGCCTGAAGGTTGACTATGCAGTCGACAACGGCGCGATCGGCGTGCTGATCGGCCTGGTCGCACCCGGCGATGCAGTCAGCTTCTCGTATGGCGGCGGCGACAGCTTCGCCCCGACGCTGGTGATCCAGCAGTCGCTGTCGAGTGCCATCAAAGCGCGGCTGAATGCTGCCGACACCGTCAATGTGTCGATCTCGCCGACGAGCGGCATCCCGCTGGTCGGCAGCATGGCGAGCACGTCCTCGCGCGGACCCTCGAGCCTGCAGACGATCAAGCCGGAAATCGGCGCGCCGGGTGCCTCGGTTTCCGCAGTAGTGGGCACGGGCGACGGCGAAGAGGCATTCGGCGGCACGTCAGGTGCTGCGCCGATGGTCTCGGGTGCTGCAGCGCTGCTGCTGCAGGCGTTCCCGAGCCGCACGCCGATTCAGATCAAGTCGATGCTGATGAACAGCGCGAACACGCAGGTGTTCACCAATCCGGCGCTGCTGCCGGGTGGCCTGGCGCCCATCACTCGCATCGGTGCCGGCGAGCTGCGCGTCGACAAGGCGATCGGTCTGAATGCCATCGCGTGGAATCCAGACGACGAATCCGCGGCGCTGAGCTTCGGACAAGTGGACGCTGCGTTCGACGGCGTCGTGCTGGTCAAGAAAGTGCGCGTGCAGAACTTCAGCAATTCGAGCCGCACCTACAGCATCGCGCGCAGCTTCCGCTACGCCGATGACGCCGCTTCGGGTGCTGTGAGCGTGATCGCTCCCGGATCCGTGCACGTCGGACCGAAAGGCAAGACGGACTTCCTGGTGTCGCTGCTGATCAAGGGCAGCAAGCTGCCGACGTGGACGCTGAACGGCGGAACGCTCGGTGGCAACGGCGCCGCGTTGAACGGTCCCGAGTACGACGGCTACATCACGCTCACGTCGGGCAGCGAAAAGCTGTCGCTGCCGTGGCACGTGTTGCCGCGTAAGGCGTCGGCCACCGTCGCCTCGCCGTTCGTGAAGACCAAGGACGGCGGCAGCCTCAAGCTGCTGAACCTCGGTGTGGAGACAGGTGACTACGATGTGTTCTCGCTTACCGGACAAAGCCCGCGCATTCCGCGCGACGAGTTGCCCGGTGCGGGGGACAACTTCGCAATCGTCGACCTGCAGTCGGTCGGTGTGCGCCATCTGCCGGCGGCCGTGTTCGGCGCCGACTACCTGGAGTTCGCGATCAGCACCTTCGGGCAGCGTGTGCATCCCAACTACCCGGCGGAGTTCGACGTCTACATCGACTCCAACAACGACGGCACGCCGGATTATGTTGTGTTCAATACTGAGAACGGTGGCTTCTCCGCGAGCGGCCAGAACGTGGTGTTCATAGCGAACCTGACGACGGGCGGCGCGGCCACTGCGGTGTTCTTCACCGACGCCGATCTGGATTCCGGTAACGTGATCTTCACGGTGCCGATGAATGCCAGCGCCGGTGGCATCAACGTCGGAGTGGCGCCAGGGACGACGTTCGGCTTCTCCGTGTTTGCGTTCGACAACTACTTCACGGGCGCGCAGACGGACGCTGTCGAAAACATGCTGTTTACGCCCGGTAACGCGCGGTTCGGCGTCGCCGGCGATCCGTTTGGAACGGTCACGCCACGCAGCTTCGCGACGGTGCCGGTCACGTCGGCAACGGTGCCCGATGCGAAGAGCACAGAGACGGGCCTGCTGTTGATGTACCGCAGGAACGCCGTGCTCGAGTCGGAGGTAATCCGAGTGAAGTGAGGTCGCTTCGCGACGATCGCACTGGAGCGGGCCGCTAACGCGGCCCGCTCTTTTTTGGCCGTGTAACCTTGCAGCGTCGATATTTTTTCCAACTCTTTCCGTAATTGAATCCGCGTGGACGCTGGAGTGCGTCATCGCAGCCATTGCGAAAATCGCATCGCTGGCAACACACCAACCAATACGGGGATTAAGCCGATGGATCGCCACGCACTCGGGACGAGGTCCCGAATCGCGACGGCGTTGCTCGTTGCATCGCTAGTCGCGCTGCCGACCTGGTTGCAGGCGGCAGAGACATCCGTCAAACGCAGCTTCAACGAGCGTTTCTCGGGACTGCATGGCCAGAAGCTCGACAACATCCGGCGCCAAGTCGAGATGTTCGTGCGCTTCGATCAGCCGTCCGTTTCCGAACTGAACGTCGCGACGTTGCAGGCCACCGGCAACTTCGCTTCGCCGGCGGAACAGAAGGCGCAGGCCGCTCGCGTCTCGCAGCAACAAGCTGCGATGAGCGACAGCCTCGCGAGTCACGGCGCGAAGATTCTTTCGCAGCAACGCGTCGGCGCGAACGGCGTGCGCGTGCTGGTGAGCGCGGACGCGGTCGAATCGTTGCGTGCACTGCCGGGCGTGCGCTCGGTCGCGCGCGTGCAGACATTCAAGAAAGACAACATCGACAGCGTGCCGTGGATCGGCGCACCTGCCGTCTGGGCAGCGAGCGGTCGCGGCGAAGGCGTGAAGGTCGGCATCATCGATTCGGGCATCGACTATACGCACGCGGACTTCGGCGGGCCCGGCACCGTCGCTGCTCACGACAACAACGATCCGACCATCATCGAGCCGGGCACGTTCCCGACCGCGAAGGTGAAGGGCGGCTACGATTTCGCCGGCTCCAACTACGACGCCGACGATCCGACCTCCGTGCCGACTCCGGATCCGGATCCGATCGACTACGGTCCGGGCGGCGGTCACGGCACGCACGTCGCGGGCACCGCGGCGGGCATCGGCGTTCCCGGCAGCGTCGGCCCCGGTGTCGCACCCGGCGCTTCGCTGTATGCCATCAAGGTCTTCGGCGACAGCGGCGGCTCGACCAACCTGGTGTCGCTCGCGCTCGAGTGGGCGATGGATCCGAACGGCGACGGCGACATGAGCGATCATCTCGACGTCATCAACATGAGCCTCGGCTCGCCGTTCGGCGACCCGAACGATCCGTCGGCGATCTCGTCGCAGAACGCGTCGGACCTCGGCATCATCGTGGTCGCTTCGGCGGGTAACGAAGGCACGATTCCGTACATCACCGGTTCGCCGGCCGTCGCGCCCGAGGCCATCTCGGTTGCGGCCAGCAGGCCGGGCGGCAATCACCTCTACTCGCGCTTCAACGCGACCGCGCCGGCATCGGTCGCGGGTCTGTACGAGTCCGCTGAAGGTGCAGGTCCGGTGACGCTCGCGTCGACCGGTCAGATCAGCGCCGCGCTCGTCAACACTGCGCCTGCGAACGGCTGCACACCGCTGACCAATGCGGCAGCAGTGAGCGGCAAGATCGCGCTCGTCATTCGCGGCACCTGCAACTTCACCGTGAAGTATCAGGTTGCGGCGGCCGCTGGCGCGAAAGCGCTGGTCGTCTACAACGATGGTGCGGATCCGACTCGTGTCGATCCGATCATCATGGCGGCCGACGGCACGACGATCCCCTTGCGACAAACGCCGTCAAAAGGCGTGACTTTTGCCGGCTGCTTTTATTGGTCTTCGATGGGAGGACACGCGCGTACTGAGCGCAGGTCCGTGTGATAGAAGAACGTGCGCCCGGACGCGACCAGCGCGAGTCGATAGCCGATGGCGGACGGCGAGCCCGCCTCTTGCGCCGGGGCTCCCGTCACTGGCTCGCCTTTACCCGACCGGCAATTCATGTCGTCGTCCGTCCAGCGTCGCGGCTCCATGCTGGCGATGCGGATCTGCTCGACGTTCACGTGCAGCCGGTTCGCCAGATCCTGGCGCGCCAGGCCCGCGACGCGATCCAGTCCACGCGCCGGTAACGGCTGCCGGACAGTCCCGCTGATCCGAGTTGCAACGTCGCACATCACCGCGCGCGAGCCCGCAACGTTCACCTGATGTCGCTTGCCCTCGCGTTCCAGTACGACGACGTAGCCGCTCGTGACCACTTGCGTGTACATCGCATTCGGCTTGCGGCAGCCGAGGCTCGAATCGCTCCACTGGGCCGGCTCGATCGTCACCACTTTGAATTCATTGGCCGTCGCCTGCAGCTCGCGCGCAGCGGTCGCCCGCGCCTGCTCGCCCGCCGCCTGCGCGGCAGCGCTCGAATCCGCCTGTTCGTCGGACTTGCCCGGGCTGTCCTGCGCGGCGGCGACCTGCAACAGGCCCATCGCAAGCAATGCAGTGGCGGCAATTCGCTTCATGATCAATCATCCCCGTTGTGAACTATCGACACGCCTTTCACGCCGGCAACTTCGCGGACGTGCACAAGCACGTCGTGCTGCTCGCGCTGCTCGAGCGCCTGAAGCAGAAACCGAAGCCGCTGTTCTATCTCGATACGCATGCCGGACGCGGCGGCTACGACCTGCGCGCCGAGGATGCCACGCGCGGCGGCGAATGGCCCGAAGGAATTGCCCGGCTGGCCGGCCGGCCGCTGCAGTCCGCGGACCTTCTACGTTATGTGCAAGCGACGCACGCTGCCGATACGCCGCCGACCTGGTACCCGGGCTCGCCGCTCGTCGCACTCGGTGCCCTGCGTGAAGGCGATCGCGCGGTCCTGATCGAGCAGCAGCCAGCGGAAGCACAAGCGCTGAAACAAGCGACGCACGGCCGGCGCAACGTGGCGGTGATCTGCGGCGACGGCTACGCGGGACTGAAGTCCCATCTCCCGCCACGCGAGAACCGCGGGCTGGTGCTGATCGATCCGCCCTACGAAGCGGATACCGAATTCGCAGACGTCGAGCGGGCGCTGCGCTTCGGACTGTCGCGATGGCCGAACGGCGTCTTTGCACTGTGGTATCCAATCAAAGCGGGAGCGCAGTCACAGAGATTGAACGCAGCGCTGCAGAGCTCCGGGTTACGCAAGCTGCTGCGGCTGGAGCTGACGGTGCGGCCCGCGGATTCACCGATAGGCTTGAACGGCTCCGGGCTGGTGATTGCGAATCCGCCATGGAAGTTCGACAGCGAGATGAGCGATGCACTCGATGAGCTGCGCGCGGCGCTCGCTGGCAGTGGCAGATCGACGGTGGAGTGGCTGGTCGGCGAGTAAGCGGCTAGCTGGCTTTCTTCCCTAGCGCTTTGCATTCCTTGTAGCGATAACAACCGGTGATGTGGTCGTTGACCATGCCGGTCGCTTGCATGTGCGCGTAGATGATCGTGCTGCCGACGAAGCGAAAGCCGCGCTGCTTGAGATCCTTGCTGAGCGCGTCGGACTGCGGGGAAGTTGCCGGCACCTGCTTGTGCTGTGTCCAGCGATTCTGAATCGGCTTGCCGCCGACGAAGGTCCACAGGTGCTTGGCGAAGCCGCCGTGCTGCGACTGGAAATCCAGGTACGCGCGCGCATTGGAGATCGTCGACTCGATCTTGAGCCGGTTGCGAACGATGCCTGGGTTCTTCAGCAACCGCGCCAGCTCGCGCTTGCCGAAACTCGCGATGCGCTCGGGATCGAAGCCGGCGAACGCCTCGCGATAGCCCTCGCGCTTGTTGAGGATCGTGGACCACGACAGCCCGGCCTGTGCGCCTTCCAGGATCAGGAACTCGAACTGCGTCCGGTCGTCCCAGGCGGGGACGCCCCACTCGGTGTCGTGATAGTGGATGTAGAGCTCGTTGCCCCCCTGACTCCAGGGACATCGCACCTTGGGGACCTTGGGTTTCGCGGCGGCCATGCTGTAGTCTACCCGCCATGTCGGATCGAGAGACAGGCGAGTTCCCGCGCACCCGGCTGCGCCGCATGCGTCGCGACGACTTCTCGCGCCGCTTGATGCGCGAGACTGCGCTCAGCGCCGACAACTTCATCTATCCGCTGTTCGTGATCGAGGGCAAGAGTCGGCGCGAGCCGATCCAGAGCATGCCCGGCATCGAGCGCGTCACCGTCGACGAGCTGGTGCGCGAGGCCGAGTCGCTCGCGGAGCTGGAAATCCCGGCGCTGGCGCTGTTCCCGGTACCGCCGGCGGACGCCAAGAGTCTCGATGGTCGCGAGGCGTGGAATCCCGAAGGGCTGGCGCAGCGCGCGGTCCGAGCGGTCAAGCAGGCGGTTCCGCAACTCGGCGTGATCACCGACGTCGCGCTCGATCCGTACACGACGCACGGGCAGGACGGCATCATCGATGAGTCCGGCTACGTCATCAACGACGTCACCGTGGACGCATTGGTCAAGCAAGCGCTGTCGCATGCCGAAGCCGGCGCCGACATCGTCGCGCCGAGCGACATGATGGACGGACGCATCGGTGCGATTCGCGAAGCGCTGGAAGTCGCGGGACATCTCAACACGCGCATCCTGGCGTACTCGGCGAAGTACGCGTCCGGCTTCTACGGTCCGTTCCGCGAAGCCGTCGGCTCTGCCGGCAACCTCGGCAAGGGCAACAAGTACAGCTACCAGATGGATCCCGCGAACTCCGACGAGGCGCTGCGCGAAGTCGCGCTCGATCTGCAGGAAGGCGCGGACATGGTGATGATCAAGCCCGGCCTGCCCTACCTCGACATCGTGCGGCGGGTGAAGGATACGTTCGGCGCGCCGACGTTCGTCTATCAGGTCAGCGGCGAGTACGCGATGCTCGAAGCGGCGATCCGCAACACCTGGCTCGATGGCCGCAGCGTCATCCTCGAGTCGCTGCTGTCGATCCGCCGCGCCGGCGCCGATGGCATTCTCACTTACTTCGCCAAACGTGCAGCCGCCTGGCTGCGGGAACGACGTTAGTCACCTCTTGCGAATAATGAATAGTCCAGCCACAGAGCAAGGACCGCCGCCAGACAAATACGCAGTCATCGGTTTCCCCGTCGCCCACAGCTGGTCGCCGTTCATTCACGGCTTGTTCGCCAAGCAGACCGGCCACAGCCTCACCTACACACGCCTGGAAGTTCCGCCCGAAGCGCTCAACGATCGCGTCGTCGAATTCTTCGCGGCCGACGGCAAAGGCTTGAACGTCACGTTGCCGCACAAGCAGGCGGCGTGTCTGATCGCGCGCGAGCGCACGCCGCGCGCGGAAATGGCGGGCGCAGTGAACACGCTGGCGCTGCGCAGTGATCGCATTTTCGGCGACAACACCGATGGTGCCGGTCTCATCGCCGACCTGACGCGCAATCTTGCGTTCGACATCAAAGGCACACGCGTGCTCGTGCTCGGCGCGGGCGGAGCAGCTCGCGGCGTGCTCGGACCGTTGCTGGAAGCCGATCCGGAATATCTCGAGATCGCGAATCGCAACGAGGAACGTGCTGTCGAGCTCGCGTATGAATTCTCGACGCTCGGGACAGTGCACGGTTGCGGCTTCGACTCCATTGCCGAGTCGACCTTCGATCTGGTGCTGAACGCGACGTCGGCGAGCCTGCAGGACATGATCCCGCCGATTCCGCCGAGTGTGATCGGCCCGACGACGCTGTGCTACGACATGGCGTACGGCAAAGGCGATACCGCGTTCACACGCTGGGCGAAGAGCGCCGGTGCAGGACGCGCCGAAACCGGTTGGGGGATGTTGGTGGAGCAGGCAGCCGAGTCGTTCCTGCTCTGGCGCGGCGTCAAACCGGACACCGGGCTGGTGATCGCCGCGGTGACTTCAGCGCGTCCCTAAATAATCGTTCTTCAGCTGCACGTAGTGCGCAGCCGAGTACGTGAAGAAGTCGATCTCCGCTTGCGTCAGATCGCGCACTCGGCGCGCCGGGCTGCCGACGTACAGGCCGCGTGTTTCCAGTCGCTTGCCCGGCGGCACGACGCTGCCGGCGCCGATCATCACGAGATCTTCCGTCACCACGGCGTCCAGCACGACCGAGCCCATCCCGACCAGGCATTTGTTGCCGATCGTGCACGCATGCAGCGTGACGCGATGACCGATCGTGACATCCGCGCCGATGTGCAGCGAACGACCGCCGGGCGAGTACGGCCCGTCATGCGTGACGTGCAGCACCGAGCCATCCTGAATGCTGGTGCGCGCGCCGATCTCGATCGAGTGCACGTCGCCGCGCACGACTGCTGCGGGCCAGATCGACGAGTCATCGCCGATCTTCACGCGACCGATGACGATCGCGGACGGATCCACATAGACCCGCGCACCGAGCACGGGAGCGATGTTGCGATAGGTTCGAATGTTCACGGGCGCGGCTCGCGGGAAGGGCGCACGATCTTGCCGTGTGGCCGTTACCGGCGCAACGGCAGGCGCACGATGAACTCGCTGCCCTTGCCGATGCCGTCGCTGCGCGCCTGAATCGTGCCGCCGTGAAGCTCGACGAGCTCGCGCGCGAGCGCCAGCCCGATGCCCATTCCGGCGCGCGAGTCCACGTTGTCGGGATGGGCCTGCGTGAACAGCTCGAAGATTTCCTTGAGCTGCCCCGCGGGAATTCCGACGCCGGTATCGTGAATGCGGACGACGCCTTCGGCGCCTTCCGCCGAGATCGACAACGAGATGCGTCCGCCCGGTGGCGTATAGCGCGCCGCGTTGCGCAGCAGATTGATGATGACCTGCTCGATGCGATCGGGATCGACTTCGACTGGCACCGGCAGATCGGGCAGCACTGTCGCCAGCTCGTGATGACGCTCGTTCATCACGGCCTGCACCGCCTCTGCGGCAAAGCAGGCAACGTCCCGCAAGTCCAGCGGCTGCAGCCGCAGGTCGATACGGCCACGATTGCTGCGGGCCAGGTCGGTCAGATCTTCGATCAGGCGCTGCGTCTGGCGAACCTGCCGCTCGATCATCTCCGCGACCGCTTGCAGCCGTGTGTCGTCCGCCGCGTAGTGGCGCAGGACGCCCGCGCTGTTGGCGAGAACCGATTGTGGATTGCGCAGCTCGTGAGCAAGCGTCGCGAGGAAGCGGTTCTTGAGCTCGTCGCCGTGAGCCAGCGCAGCGTTACGACTCTGCAGCGTGTCCTGCAGCTCTTTCAGATCGGTGCGATCGGCGACGATCTTGCCGTAGCCGAGCAGCACGCCGTCCGCTCCCCGAATCGCGGTGACGGTGCCCAGGCCCCAGAAGCGCGAGCCATCCTTGCGGACGTGCCAACGCTCGTCGGCCGCACGGCCCATGCGTGTCGCGGTCTCCAGCTCCAGTCGCGGAGCACCGGCGTCGCGATCTTCCTGGGTAAAAATGTCCGGCAGCTCGCGACCGACCACGTCATCCGGCGCAAACCCCATGATGAACTCTGCACCGGCGTTCCAGTGCACGATGCGGCCCTGGCAGTCCATGGCAAAAATCGCGTGGTCCTGCACCGTGTGCACGAACTGGTAGAACAGCTCCTCGCAGTACGCAGGCGACGGCTGACGGGGATCGGGCATTTTGCGGGCGCGACCTCCTGCGGCAATCCCGGGGGCCGGGTCGAAATGAGTAGTTGCCGTAAGAACGGTAGCGCGCAACGCGAGGTTCCTCCCCTGTTCTGTCGCCGGACGGCGCCACTGCAGCGCTGCACCGATATTTTTCGACGCGACGTCGCCTGCCTACTAGAATCGGCGCGGCCCATTTCCTCCGGCCGATTCCCCTACCGCCATGCCTACCGCCGACATCGATTTGCCTGCGTTCTCCTCGATCCGCATCGCGAACATCGAGCCCGTCCTGCGCGAGCTGCTCGATGCACATCGCGCCCAGCTGGCTGCGTTGCTGGCGCGACCCGAGCCGTCCTGGGATTCGCTGGTCGTGCCGCTGGAGGAAATGCATCACCGCCTCGCGCGCACGTGGTCGCCCGTCGGGCACATGAACGGCGTGGTGAACAGCGACGAGCTGCGCGCCGCTTACAACGCGTGCTTGCCGCTGCTCACCGCCTGGCACACCGAGCTGGCGCAGAACGAGCGGTTGTATCGCGCTTACGAAACGATTCTCGCCAACGAGGGCAAGCAGCTGACGGCCGGACAACGCAAGCTGCTGCAGAACGCGCTGCGCGACTTTCGACTCGCCGGCGTCGCGCTGCCGGCGGAACAGAAGGCGGAGTTCAAAGCGCTGGTCGAGCAACTCGCGACGCTGCAGTCCAAGTTCGACGAGAACGTGCTCGACGCGACCAACGCGTGGTCGCGGCACGTGACGCAGGAGAGCGAGATCGCCGGCCTGCCACAACCGATCGTCGAGCGCGCACGCGCGGCCGCGCAGTCGCGCCAGCTCGAAGGCTGGTTCTTCACGCTCGACGCGCCGAACTACCAGGCGGTGATGATGCATGCCGAGAACGAGGCGCTGCGCCGCGAGTTCTACCAGGGCTGGGTCACGCGCGCCTCGGACCAGGGCGCGACCGAGGGTCGCTGGGACAACACCGAGCTGATGGCGCAGATTCTGGAGCTGCGCCATCGCATCGGGCAGCTCGTCGGCTATCCGAACTACGCCGAATACTCGCTCGCGACCA
>DATJIP010000153.1:0-37056 GCA_035493235.1 Steroidobacteraceae bacterium | reverse complement strand
CAAGAACGCGAAGGCGATCTACTACCCCGGTGCGCCGCACGGCATCACGGCGACACATGCGGATCAGATCAACGCGGATCTGCTGGCATTCTTGCGGAGCTGAAATGGACAACCCGACGTTCTCGCTGGCATTGACGGGTGCGGTTCCTTCCGTGTGCGACGCCGAAGCCGGCGATTCGGACGCCGGGCTTTCGGTGCGGAAGATTCGCTCGGTGATGGCGGAGCTGTGCTCCGCCATCCGCAGCGCACTCGATGACGAGCGCGGCACTGCCGAGGCCAGCCTGCGCCGCGCTGCCGAGCTGTTGCAGGAGATGGGCGAGATGGCGACGGCTGCGCCGCAGCCCGTTCGCGGCGGGCTGGCGCCTTGGCAGATTCGCAAGGTGACGAGCCATGTCGAAACACATCTGGATCGGCCGATCAGGAACGAGGAACTCGCCGCGCTGGTGCGCTTGAATTCGTCGCACTTCGGCCGCGCCTTTCGCAATAGTTTCGGCGAGCCGCCGCACGAGTACGTCATCCGCCGCCGCGTGGAGCACGCGCAAGGCCTGATGTTGTCGACCGATGCCTCGCTCAGCGAGATCGCGTTGAATTGCGGGCTCGCCGATCAGTCGCACCTGACCCGGCTGTTCCGCAGGTTCGCGGGCGAAAGCCCGCGAGCCTGGCGGCGTGCTCGCATCGGCGCCCCTATACCGGGGTCAGAATCGGCGCGCCCTGCTTCTTGATGAACACGACCACGAACTTGGCCGGCTTCGTGGTGCTGGCGTTGCGGCCGACGGTGTGCACGTCGTTCGGCCCTTCATAGAACGTCTGGCCCGGCGTCAGCGTGACCTCTTTGCCGCCTTTGACCTGCATGACGATCGAGCCCTCGAGTACGTAAATGAACGCATGCGCATCGTGCCGATGGATCGGGTCGACGGAACCCGGCGGATATTCGACCGTGATCATCACGGCTTCCTTGCCCGGAAGATCCGGCAAGGCCTTGGTCATCAGCGGCACGACCACCGCTTCCGGAGCATTGGCTGCAGATGCCGCGAGCGAGCAGCCGATCAATACAGCAGGTACGAGGCTCTTGAGGATGGACATTGCAGGCTCCTTGAGTGCGGTGACGAGTCGCGGCGATTGTTCGCCGAACGAGGCTGCGTTGCTTGACCGATCTGCGCGCCAGTTGAATGGAAGCGACGCCGCTTTTCGTCAAGCAATCGATCTGCAACGCGCGGAGGATCGTGTCGGCTTACACAGAGGAGTACTGCCATGACTACGCGGACGCTCGCCGGGATCGTAGTGCCGGATACACCGCTCGTCTCGCGTGCGATCGAGTACGCGCGCAAGAGCACTGAACCGTATCTGTTCAATCACAGCATGCGCTCGTGGCTCTTTGCAGTGGCGATCGCCAAGGCGAAGGGCACGCCGCACGATCCCGAAGTGCTTGCGGTCGCCACAGTGCTGCACGACATCGGGCTGGCGCAAGCATTCAGCGGTCCGCTGCGATTCGAGATCGAGGGCGCGAATGCCGCTCGCGCATTTGCTCGCGAGCAGGGCATGGCGGAAGGACGTGCGCAGCTGGTCTGGGACGGCGTTGCCCTGAACTCGACGCCTTCGATCGCGCTGTACAAGGAGAACGAAGTCGCACTGTCCACGATGGGCATCGGCCTCGATTGGGGCGGCTGGGGCATCGACCAGTTCACCGCCGACCAGGTAGCGACGATCGTCGACACGTATCCGCGGCTGGAGATGAAACAGCGCTTTACGCGCGATGTCTGTCGCATCGTCGAGGCGCGTCCGGGCACTACCTACGACAACTTCGCGCGCGACTTCGGCGAGCGCTATGTGGCTGGGTACACGCGGCCATCGACGGTGGATATGCTGCTCGGCGCGCCATTCAAGGAGTAAGCAAGTGAAGCCCATCGAGCTGCTGCTGCAAACGACGATCGAGCCGACCGCGAACGACTGGCACATCGGTCGCTTCTCGATGCTGCGGGATTACCTCGCTGCGCTCACTGCAGCCGATGGCAGCCGACTGTTCAACGTCACGGCGCGGGATCGTGATCCCGTCGGTGAACCGGACTCGGTTCTGTCCTCGCTCGATCGCTCGAAGTACGACGAGCTGTGGCTGTTCGCAGTGGATACGGGCAACGGGCTCGACGATGCCGATCGCGAAGGAATCCTGCGGTTCCGCGAGCGTGGCGGCGGCATCATGATCACGCGCGACCATATGGATCTCGGCTGCTCGATCTGCAACATGGGTTCCATCGGTGCGGCCCACGTCTTTCATACGCACAACATCGACGGCCCGCTGCCGCCGCCCGACGACCGCGACACGACATACATCGGCTGGCCGAATTTCCACTCGGGCGCGAATGGCGACTTCCAGTCCGTGGACGCAGAGCTGCCCGTGCATCCGGTGATGCGAGACGTGCAATATCTACCCGCCCATCCGCACGAAGGCGCTGTGGTCGCCCCACATGCGGACTCGGCGGCGCGCGTGATTGCGACCGGCAAGAGTCTGGCGAGCGGCCAGCGATTCAACATCGCCGTGGCCTTCGAGCCCTCCGCGAAGGCTGGGCCCGCGATCGCCGAATCGACGTTCCATCATTTCGCCGACTACAACTGGGACCCGGGCCGCGGCAGTCCGGACTTCGTCACCGAAGCGCCGGGCGGCTCGCTGCCGAGCACGCCGCAGGCAATGGCTTCGGTCCAGCGCTACGTGCGCAACCTGGCCCTGTGGCTCGCGGGCAGGAATACCATCGTCTAATCGCGCGGGCACAGTGCATTTGGTGAGATCGCTGCCGAACGAACCACTCGCAGAGGATCGGTTATGAACCGCAGCAGCAAGCTCACGATCGCGATCGCCACCGCCGTAACTACTGCGCTCGGCGCCACGATCGCTTATGCGCAGGACAAGTACGCGCTGAAGTCGCCGAGCGGCATCGCCTTCGCCGACTTCAAGGGCTACGAGGACTGGGCGGTCATTTCGTCCGCGCGCACCGACGACATCCTCAAAGTGATCGTCGGCAATCCGACCATCATCAAAGCCTTCAAGGAAGGCGTGCCGGGCAACGGCAAGCCGTTCCCGGACGGCTCGAAGATGGCGAAGCTGCAGTGGAAGCACAAGAAGAGCACCGAGGCACCGTTTGCCGTCGACGTGCCTGACACCTTCTCGCAGAACTTCGTGATGGAAAAAGACAGCAAGCGATTCCCGAACAGCCACGGCTGGGGCTACGCTGTGTTCAACTACGATCCGAAGACCGACACGTTTACGCCTGATGCCGAGAGCAAATCGGACTGTGGCGATGCGTGTCACACGATCGTCAAGGCGAAGGACTACGTTTTCCATCCGTACCAGAAGCGCTGAGCATGAAATCATCGACTGTCGCGCACGCCGTGCGCCTTGCATTGCTGACCCTCGCTGCAACCGGATGGTGCACTCCGCTGCCGGTTCTGGCCGCCGACACCACAACGGCCCCGCAGATGATCGATGCTTTCGAAGGGACCTTCGGCGTGCACAAGGGTGAGCGCAGGAATCACATCAAGGGAACGTGCGCGGCCGGCGAGTTCGTCGGCACGGCCGATGCCGCGGCGCTCAGCAGCTCAGCGCTGTTCTCAGGCAAGACCATTCCGGTAGTCGGGCGCTTCTCGCTCGGAGGCGGCAATCCCGAAGTCCCCGATGCGGCGCCCGCGCCGCGCGGCATGGCCCTCGAGTTCCGCATTCCCGGCGGCGCCTTGCAGCACATCACGATGGTCAACGCGCCGATCTTCGCGGCTGCGTCGCCCGGCTCGTTCCGCGACTTCCTGCTGGCCGTGAAGCCGGATCCGAAGACGGGCCAGCCAGACGCGGAGAAGGTGAAGGCCTACTACGCTACGCATCCCGACTCGCTGCCCTTGAAAGAGTTGAGCAGCGAACATACGCCGACGGCGAACTACTATCAGACCACCTACTTCAGCATTCACACCTTCAAGTTCGTCGACGCCAAAGGGACCGAGCATCCGGTGCGCTGGCGCTTCGTGCCACGCGATGGCGTGAAGGAACTGACGGCCGAGCAAATGAAGGCAGCGCCGCACGATTTCCTGGAGAAGAATCTGATCGCGCGCACGGCGAAGGGGCCTGCCGTCTGGGACATGATCGTCTACGTCGGCGAGCCCGGCGATCCGCAAGACAATCCGACGCTGGCGTGGCCGGAGACCCGCAAGCATTTCAAAGCCGGCACGCTCTCGATCAAGCAAGCGACTGTGCAGCAGAAGGGACAGGCCTGCGAGCCGATCAATTTCGATCCGCTGGTGATGGCTGATGGCATCCGCCCCACCAACGATCCGATCCTGCTGTTTCGTTCGCCGGCGTACGCGGTCTCGTTCGGCAAGCGCAGGTCCGAGCAATGAATTGACACCCACCAGGCGTTCCTGCGCGATTGTTGAGCGCCAGGCAACACTGACGTGGGGCGAAGCCGATTTATCCTCGGACGGCCCGGCGCGAGGATGTCACCCATGAAGACATCCAGAGCAATCGCAGTCGCCGCGCTTCTGGTCCTGGCATCGCTGCGCGTTTTTGCAGCCGACGCCGCCCAGTCCCCCGCCAATCCCGAACAGATGAACCGCATGGGCCTGCTGTATGCGACCGGAACCGGCGTGCCGCAGGACTACATCGCCGCACTCGCGTGGTATCAGCGCGCGGCGGAAGGGGGTTCGACCAGCGCGATGAACAACATCGCGACCATCTACTTCCATGGTCTCGGCGTGCCTCAGAGCTACGAAGAGACAGTGAAGTGGCTGCGACTCGCGGTGAAGCAGGGCGACGCAACCGCCCAGAACCGGCTCGGCACGATGTATGACGCCGGGCTGGGCGTCACCAGGAACGCTCACGATGCGTTCGCGCTGTTCACTCAGGCTGCGAACCAAGGATACGCGCCAGGCATGGCAAACCTCGGGCGCGCTTACGCCCGCGGCGCTGGCGTCAAGAAGGATGAGCCACGGGCCTACACGCTCATTTCTGCTGCCATGGAAATCGGACTGCGAGCCGGTGAGCGTGACGCCGCAATGTACGAACTGGGCGCGCTTTCGCAGCGGCTCGATGCGAAGCAGATCGAGCGCGCACAGCTCGACGCTCGTGCCATGGTCGAGACGCGATCGAAGGAAGCCTCTGCCCGCGAAGTCACCGCGAGCAACGCTTACCGCCTCTGAGCAGGACGGCTTAAGCTGACGTGACGAGCGGATCCTGCCAGCCGCCCGGCGGTGTGACGCTGGCAACTTCCTTCGGGCCCCACGTTCCGGGCGCGTATTCGTACACCGTGGCGCCGGCCCGCACGACCGGGTCGACGATCCGCCACGCTTCTTCGATGTAGTCCTCGCGCGCGAACAAGGTCGGATCGCCCTCCATCGCGTCGGTCAGCACGCGCTCGTACGCGTCGATGTCGTTGCTGCCGGGGCGCCGGCTCGCGAGCAGCTCGGCGATCGTGCCGTCACCCTTGTCCTCGGGATCCATCACGTTGACGCCCAACGCGAACTCGACGACTGGGCTGATGCGGAATCGCAGGTAGTTCGGCGCGGGGCGTGCCGCGAACAATGCAGGTGGCCGGCGCAGCCGCGCGAAGACTTCCGTACACGTCACCGGCAGCGACTTGCCCGTACGAATGTAGAAGGGCACGCCCTGCCAGCGCCAGCTGTCGATGCCGAGGCGCAACGCTGCAAAGGTTTCTACCCGCGAATCAGCGGCGACACCGGGCTCGTTGCGGTAGCCCTGGAACTGACCGCGCACCAGCTCGCGCGGCTCGATCGGCGCGATCGACTTCAGCACCTTCACTTTTTCGTCGCGGATGGATTCGCTGTCGATGCGCGCCGGCGGCTCCATCGTGAGCGTCGCTAGCAACTGGAACAGATGATTCTGCACGACGTCGCGAATGGCGCCGGTCTGTTCGTAGAAGCCGCCGCGTCCCTGGACGCCGAAATCCTCCGCCATCGTGATCTGCACGCTGGCGACGTGCTGGCGGCTCCAGAACGACTCCAGCAACGCATTGCTGAAGCGAAAGAACGCCATGTGTCGCACCGGTCCCTTGCCGAGGTAATGATCGATGCGAAAGATGTGCTGCTCGTCGAACGTTCGCAGCAGGATGCCGTTGAGCGCTTGCGCGGAAGTAAGATCGCGGCCAAACGGCTTCTCGACGACAACGCGCGAACCGGCTGGCGCGCAGCCTGCCCGTGCGAGGTGCTGGACGACATTGCCGAACAGCGCAGGCGGTATCGCCAGATAGTGAGCAGGGCGAGCAGCGTTGCCCAGCAGCTTGCGCAGCGATGCGAACGCTCCGCCATCTGCATAATCGCCGTCGACGTAGCGCAGCAGCTCCATGAGCTTGCCGAAGGCCGCGGCATCGATGCCACCGTGCTTGTCGATGCTCTCGCGTGCTCGCGCCTTCAGCTGTTCGAGTCCCCAGCCGCTCTTGGCGACGCCGATGACGGGCACGTCGAGCGTGCCGCGCTTCACCATCGCCTGGAGGGCCGGGAAGATTTTCTTGTACGCGAGATCGCCAGTGGCGCCGAAGAAGACCAGCGCGTCACAGGACTGCGCGCTCATGAGGAAGGCTTCTCGAGATGGCCCCCGAATTGATAGCGCATCGCCGAGAGGATCTTGTCCTGGAACGTCGCGTTGCCGCGTGAGCTGAAGCGCTCGTACAACGCAGTCGTGAGCACGGGAGCCGGCACGCCCTCATCGATGGCGGCCTGAATGGTCCAGCGGCCTTCACCGGAATCGGAGACGCGGCCTTCGAACTTGGCGAGCGCGGGATCGTCCGCCAGCGCGACGGCAGTCAGATCGAGGAGCCACGAGGAGATCACGCTGCCGCGCCGCCAGACTTCGGCGACGTCCGCCACGTCGATCTCATATTGATAGTGCTCGGGATTGCGCAGCGGCGCCGTCTCAGCATCCGCTTCGCGTGCGTGCTTGCCTGCATTCGCGCCGCGCAGCACGCCGAAGCCTTCCGCATAGGCGGCCATGATGCCGTACTCGATGCCGTTGTGGACCATCTTTACGAAGTGGCCCGCGCCGTTCGGCCCGCAATGAAGATAACCGCGCTCGGCGGTGCTGTTGACATTCGCACGACCTGCCGTGCGTTCGATGCTGCCGGCGCCCGGCGCCAGCGTGGCAAAGATCGGATCGAGACGCTGCACGACATCGCGCTCGCCGCCGATCATCATGCAGTAGCCGCGTTCGAGACCCAGCACGCCGCCACTCGTCCCGACGTCCACGTAGTGAACGTTCCGCGCGGCCAGTGCTTTGGCGCGACGGATGTCATCGATGTAGTGCGTGTTGCCTCCGTCGATCAGGATGTCGCCGGGCTCCAGCGACGGCAGCAGCTTGTCGATGGTCGCGTCGACGAATGCAACCGGCACCATCAGCCAGATCGCGCGGGGCTTATCGAGTTTCGCGACGAGATCGCCGAGCGAAGCGGCACCGACGGCGCCGTGCTTCGTGAACTCCTGAACTGCTTGCGGCGCGACGTCGAACACGACGCACGAGTGACCGCTTTTGAGCAGACGGCGCACCATGTTGCCGCCCATGCGGCCCAAACCCACCATGCCCAGTTGCATCAGTGCACCTAGCTCGCCCGCGCGAGCGCGGAGCCTTTGGATGCGATGACGCCGAGCAGGTTGTTCCACGAGGTTACGAACGACGCGGCGCCGTCGTCCTGCAATTTCGTCGCGAGCGCCGCGAGATCCACGCCGGCTTTGCGGAATTCGCCCAGCATTTTCTCGGCGTCGCCGGCGTCGGCACTCAGCTCCGGGCCGAGCTCGCCGTGGTCGCCGAAGGCCTTGAGCGTGTTCTCGGGCATCGTGTTGATCGTCAGCGGCGCGACCAGCCCCTTGATGTACAGGATGTCGGACGCCTGCGGATCCTTCGTGCCCGTGCTCGCGAACAGCAAGCGCTGTGGCCTAGCGCCGGCATTCATCGCGCGACGCCAGCGAGACGATTGCAGCAACTGCGAGTACGCGCGATAGGCCTGATGCCCGATCGCAAGACCCAGCTTGTTCGTGAGCGCCGCCGGCACCTTGCCTGCGACTGCGACATCCCAGCGGCTGAGAAAGATCGACGCCACCGATGCGACGTCAGGATTCAAATCTGCTTCGATCCTGCGCTCGACGCCGCGCAGCCAGGCCTCCGCCGCCGCGCGGTATTGCTCGACGGAGAACAGCAGCGTCACGTTGATCGGCACGCCGGCGAAAATCGCTTCCTCGATCGCCGGCAGGCCTTCGGCAGTGCCGGGAATCTTGATGAAGACATTGGAACGGTCCGCGCGCGCATGCAGGTCTCGCGCTTCGCTCAGTGTCGTCTGCGCGTCGCGAGCGAGCAGCGGCGAGACTTCGAGCGAGACCCAGCCGTCGACGCTGGCAGTGCGCTCGTGAATCGGCCGAAACAGGTCTGCGGCCCGCGTGATGTCTTCCAGCGCGACCTCGAAGAACAGTTTCTCGCCGGACAGTCCTCTGCTCAGCCGTGCGCGAATCGAGTCGTCGTAAGCCGCGCCGTTCTTGATCGCGTGATCGAAGATGGTCGGGTTCGATGTGAGCCCGGTCACGGACAGGTCGAAGATGTAGCGGGCGAGGGTGCCGCTGGTGAGCAGATCGCGGCTGAGATTGTCGAGCCAGATGCTCTGGCCGGCCCGGGCGAGGGCTTGCGTTGGATTCATCATGACCTCAGGGATTCGGCGACGATCTGTTGAGCCTCGGCGACCAGCGTCTGCAGGTGCCGCGTGTCGCGCTGACTTTCTGCATAGATCTTGTAAAGGTTCTCCGTGCCGGACGGGCGCGCCGCAAACCAGCCGTTCTCGGTTACGACCTTGAGGCCGCCGATCGGTTGATCGTTGCCCGGCGCACGCGTCAGCTTCGCTGTGATCGGCTCGCCCGCCAGCGAGGACGCTCGCACCGCATCCGGTGAGAGCTTGCCGAGTCGCGCTTTCTGTTCCGGCGTCGCCGGTGCATCGATGCGCGTGTAGTGCGGAGTGCCGAACTGCGTGGTGAGGTCCCAGTAATACTGGCCCGGCTCCTTGCCCGTTCGCGCCGTGATCTCGGCAGCGAGCAGCGCGAGGATGATTCCATCCTTGTCGGTGGTCCACACCGTTCCGTCCCGGCGCAGGAAGCTCGCGCCTGCACTCTCTTCGCCGCCGAAGCAGACCGAGCCGTCGAGCAAGCCCGGTGCGAACCACTTGAAGCCAACCGGCGTTTCGAGCAGTCGACGTCCCGCTGCGGCTACGACCCGGTCGATCATGCTGCTCGAGACCAGCGTCTTGCCGATCGCCGCGTCGCGCCGCCACTGTGGCCGCGCGTTGAGCAGATAGTGGATCGCGACCGTGAGATAGTGATTTGGATTCAACAATCCGGTCGACGGTGTGACGATGCCGTGACGGTCAGCGTCGGTGTCGTTGGCGAATGCCAGTTGAAACCGATCCTTCAGCCCGAGCAGGCTCGCCATCGCGTACGGGCTCGAACTGTCCATGCGGATCTTGCCGTCGTGATCCACGGTCATGAACGCGAACGTGGGATCGACGCGCGGATTCACCACGTCGATGTCGAGGCCGTAGACGCTGTTGATCGGCTCCCAGTAGTGCACGGCGGCGCCGCCGAGCGGATCCACCGCGAGCTTGAGTCCCGCGGCCCGGATGGCTTCCATGTCGATGACGTGCCGCAGGTCCTGCACGTACGGCATCCTGAAATCCTGCTCGTGATAGTTCGCAGCACGCTGGGCCGCGGCCAGCGGTATGCGCTTCGCTGATCGATTCCCTTCGCGCAGCAACTCATTGGCGCGTCGTTGAATCCAACCGGTCGCATCGGTATCAGCGGGCCCGCCGTTCGGCGGGTTGTACTTGAATCCGCCGTCTTCCGGCGGGTTGTGCGACGGTGTGACGACGACGCCGTCCGCGAGCCGGTCGGTGCGCCCGCGGTTGTGCACGAGAATGGCGCGCGACAGCGCCGGCGTCGGCGTGAACTCATCATCGCTCTGAATGACGATCTCGACACCGTTGGCGGCGAGCACTTCGAGCGCAGTGCGCTGCGCCAGGATGGACACCGCGTGCGTGTCGCGGCCGATGAAGTGCGGCCCGGTGATGCCCTGGGCCTGGCGGTACTCGCACATCGCCTGCGCGGTCGCGACGATGTGCGCCTCGTTGAACGAGCCTCGCAGCGGTGAGCCGCGATGCCCGCTGGTGCCGAAGCTCACCTGCTGCGCCGGATCGCTCGGATCCGGCGCGCGTGTGTAGTACTCGCGCTCCAGTTGCGCGGGGTCGATCAGCAGTTCTTTCGGTGCCGGCTTGCCGGCCAGCGGAGACAGAGCCATCGGGCCTCCTGTATCCGCTGCAGTCTACGCTCACCGATGTTGATACTGCGTGAAGACGTAGTCATTCCCTTTCGCGACCGTGTGACAGGCAAACCCGCACTTCGCGTCGTTGCCCTGCGGCGGCTGACCATCCAACCCGACGGGCGCGAAAGTGCCGGCCGCGGCATCGTACTTGAACGCGGCATAACCCCAGCCGCCGCTATCCGCAAAGCGCTTGCTGTCCTTCATCATGAAGTCCACGTCCGCTTGTTTGTCCGGCACGATGGCATCCGGAAAATACTGGTTCTTCTTGGGCACGTAGTGCATCTTGGCCATCTTCGCGCCATCGGGCACCGGCTTGCCGTTTTCTGGAATGCCGGCCTCGAAGGCCTTGATCATCGCCGGATTGCCGACGATCACGGCCATCGCCTTGGGGCTGTGGCTGATCGAAACGACCTGCCAGCTCTCGTAGCCCTTGAAGTCGGCGAAGCCCAGACCGCCTGGCACTTTTACCGAGTACTTGTCCTGGGCGGCGAATGCGACCGTCGCGGCGAGGGCGGCGCAGGTGGCCAATGCAAGGAGATACTTCAGCGCGGTGTGCATGACGGCTCCTCGTAGCGGAACGGATGACACAGCCGATTGGAGCAGACATGCTCGAGCCGTTGGATTGCACCATGGTATCGGTCGCGGCGCGCGAGACCATCGGCTAGGCTCCTCTCGTGGCAGACAACAACGAACGCACCTACCCTCGGCTGACTCAAGCGCAGGTTGCGCGAGTCACCGCCCACGGCCGCGTGCGCGCGACGTCGGCAGGTGAGTTCCTCATTCGCGCGGGTGATCGCGCGCCCCAGTTCTTCGTCGTGCTCTCGGGTCGGGTCGAGATCGCGCGGCCGGGCGCGAGCGAGGACACGGTCATCGTCAGTTACGAGGCCGGGCAGTTCAACGGCGAGATGAATCTGCTCACCGGCCGACGCTCGCTGGTGCAGGCGCGGGTGAGCGAGGCGGGCGAGGTCATCGAGCTCGATCGCGAGCACCTGCTGGAGCTCGTGCAGCGCGACGCGGAGATCGGCGAGATCCTGATGCGCGCCTTCATCCTGCGACGAGTCGAGCTCATCGCGCGTGGGCTCGGCGAGGTCGTGCTGCTCGGCTCGCTGTATTGCGCGGGAACGCTGCGCGTGCGGGAGTTTCTCGGTCGCAACGGTCAGCCCTACTCGTTCGTCGATCTCGATCGCGACGGCGACGTGCAACAGCTGCTGGATCGTTTCCACGTGACTCACGCAGACGTGCCCGTGGTCATCTGTCGCGGCGAGCTGGTGTTACGCAATCCGACGGATGCGCAG
This sequence comes from Steroidobacteraceae bacterium, assembly GCA_035493235.1. Lineage (GTDB taxonomy): Bacteria > Pseudomonadota > Gammaproteobacteria > Steroidobacterales > Steroidobacteraceae > Steroidobacter. The sequence goes on along the minus strand of DATJIP010000153.1, from coordinate 25,428 downwards.
ATCGCGGAGTGTCTCGGACTCAACCAGCAAGTCGCGAGCGACCAGCGGCGGGATGTCATCGTCGTGGGAGCGGGTCCGGCAGGATTGTCGGCAGCAGTTTATGCAGCTTCTGAAGGCCTGGATGCTCTGCTGATCGAGCGGCGTGCACCCGGTGGCCAGGCAGGTTCGAGCTCGCGGATCGAGAACTATCTCGGCTTTCCCACTGGCATTTCGGGCGAAGCGCTGGCAGGACGAGCGCTGAGTCAGGCCAGCAAATTCGGCGCGCAATTGCTGATCGCGCGGACGGCCGCGCGCCTCGACTGCAGCAAGCGCCCGTACATGTTGCAACTCGACGAAGGCGGCAGTGCCATTCAGGCCAGCACCGTCGTCATCGCGACCGGCGCGGAATATCGCAAGCCGCCGCTCGAAGCCCTCGCGCGCTTCGAAGGAGTCGGCGTCTACTACGCGGCCACGTTCATGGAGGCGCAGCTCTGTACCGGCGAAGAAGTGATCGTGATCGGCGGTGCCAACTCCGCGGGTCAGGCTGCCGTGTTTCTAGCCGAGCGCGCGCGCAAGGTGCACATCCTCGTGCGCGGCGAAGGTCTGGCGGCCACGATGTCGCGCTACCTCGTTCATCGCATCGAGAATCATCCGACGATCGAGCTGCACCCGTGCACCGAACTGGTTGCCGTCGAGGGCGAGACTCATCTCACCAGCGTGCGCTGGCGCGATACTCGCAGCCAGAAGGAAGAGTCGCGGCCGATCCGTCACGTCTTCGTGATGACCGGTGCGACGCCAGCGACGCGCTGGCTCGCTGGTTGCCTCGCGCTCGATGCGAACGGTTTCATCAAGACCGGTCCGGAGCTGACGCGCGAGGAGCTGGACCAAGCGCAGTGGCCGCTGACGCGAGCGCCTTACTTGCTGGAGACGAGCAGGCCGGGCGTGTTCGCCGTCGGCGATGTGCGCGCCGGCAACATCAAGCGCGTCGCATCGGCGGTGGGCGAGGGGTCGATAGCGATTTCATTCGTGCACCGGGTGCTTGCAGAATAGTCCCGGGCGGCGAGGAGACTGGAGATGGCCGAGCAGATCTGTGCACACCTCAAGGCGATCCAGCAGATCAAGCAACCGCACCGCCGCGTTTGCGAAGAATGCGAAAAGGTCGGCGGCAAGTGGGTGCATCTGCGCACCTGTCAGACCTGCGGCCATACGCTGTGCTGTGACAGCTCGCCCGCACGCCATGCGTCGGCACATGCGCGTGCCAGTGGTCATCCAGTGATCGCATCCGCCGAGATCGGCGAGCGCTGGCTCTACTGCTATCCGGACGAGGAGACGGTGTCGTACTGATCGCAGAGCGCGATCACAAATCCAGAATGCCGCGCTTCAGCGCGATCATCACCGCGTGCGTGCGGTCCGAAGCATCGAGCTTCGGCAGGATGCTCTTCATGTGCGTCTTGACGGTGCCCTCCGAGATGTCGAGCTCCGCCGCGATCAGCTTGTTCGACTTGCCCGCCGCCACTCGCCGCAGCACGTCGAGCTCGCGTGCGGTCAGCGCGTCGTCGGCGACGTGCTCGGCAATCTCGGTGGCGATTTCGGGCGGCACGCGACGCTTGCCGGAGTGCACGGCGCGGATCGTCTCCAGCAGCTCCTTGCGCACGAGATTCTTGAGCAGGTAGCCGGCCGCTCCCGCTTTCAGCGCCGCTGCCGCCTGCGCATCGCCGGCATACGTGGTCAGCACGACGATGCGAGCATCGGGAAATTCGCCGCGGATCTCGGTGATCGCTTCGATGCCGCTCATGTCCGGCATGCGCAGATCCATCAACGTCACATCCGGGCGCAGGCGCCGAAAGTTGTCGACGGCTTCGCGCCCGTTGCTGGCCTGGGCGACGAGCTTCATGTCCTCCTGACTTTCGAGGACCGCAGCGATCCCCTCGCGCAGCAGCTGATGATCGTCGACCGTGAGAATGCGGATCATGAGGCGGCTCCCAGCCGGAATCGCCAGCCGCGCGTTGCGGCTTGCGACGGGCGGTACGCTACCTCGGCCGGCACGCGCACGTCTATTTCCGTGCCCGCGCCGGGCTTGCTCCAGACCTCGATGTTCGCGCCGAGCTGCTTCGCCCGCTCGCGCATGCCCAGCAGACCGAAGTGCCCGGGGCGGCCGCCGGCATCGAGAACGGTCTCGCTGATGCCACGTCCGTCATCGCGGATCCGGATCTGCAATGCGTGCTCGCCATAGGTCACTTCGGCCTCGATGTTCGCGGCGGCGGAGTGGTTGAATGCATTGGCGAGTGCCTCACGACCGATGAGGAATCCCTCCTCGCGGACGATCGGGTGCAGGTCGCGCGGTGCGCCTTGCACGCTCACGCGGAACTGCGCTGAGTGAAGTTTCGTCAACTGCTCGCCTTCCGCGGCCAGCGCCTGCGCCAGGTCCGCGACCGCGCCGGACATCGGTCGCAGATCCTTCACCTTGTCGCGGCTCTCTTCCAGCAGCTTGTCGGCGCGATCGAGCGACTGCTCCAGCAATTGTCGGGCCGGCTCGCCCGGCGGGATGCGGTCGCTCGCGGCCTGAAATCTCCAGATCAGTCCCTGCATGCCTTGCAGCAGCGTGTCGTGCAGGTCGCGCGCGATGCGCTCGCGTTCCGCGAGCTGCCCTTCCAGCCGATCGCGCACGTGTGCAGCCACCTGCCGCACTCGCACTCGGTACGCGAAAACCAGAGCAGCAATCAGCGCCAGCGCGCACAGCGCGTAAAACCACTTCGTCTGATAGAACGCCGGCGGGATCGCGAACTCGAGCGTGGCGCCGACGTTGTTCCAGACGCCGTCGTTGTTGGCAGCGATCACGCGGAATGCATAGTTGCCCGGACCCAGGTCCGTGAAGTAGGCGGTGCGCCGCGAGCCCGCGTCCTGCCACGGCTCGTTCGCGCCGAGCTGATAACGAAAGTGCACGCGCTCCGGAATCGAAAGACTCAGCGCGGTGTAGCTGATCTGCACGTTGCGCGCCTTGGTCGGCAGCCGCACGCCGGCACGCGGCTCGTACGTGCGGCCGTCCGCGACGATGGTCTGCACGTCGACGTTCGGTGCCAGCGTGTTCTGTCGCTGATGATGCGGATCGATCCAGACGACGCCATTGGTCGTGGCGAACCACAACCGGCCGTCGCTGGTGATCGCGATGGAGGGCAGCGGCCGAATCGCGTTCGGCGTACCGGGCATGCCGTCAAGAAAGTCGAACAGCTCCACGGTGACGGAGTAATCGGGCTGCGACGTCAACAGCTGCACTTCGTCGGCGGCAAGCTTGATTGCGCCGGCAGTCGAGCTGAGCCACAGGTCGCCTTCTGCTGTCGCGGCGATGCCCGAGACACTCGGCAACTGGCGGCCGCCGCTCTGGGTGACTGCATGAAACTTGTTGCCATCGAAACGCGCCAGCCCGAGCTCACCGCCGATCCAGGTGTCCGCGCCATGCGGCAGGATCGCCATCACGTTGCCGATGTCGAGCCCGTCGTCGAGCGACAGGTCGAGCACGCTGTTCGGCTCCGGGCCGATGACCTTGATGCGGCTGCCGGGATAGCCGAGCCAGACGCGGCTGCTCGCGTCGCTGCTCATCGTGAGCGGCGGATCGTCGACGCGTGTCCACTTGTCGTCGGCGTAATAGAACACGCCGCCACGGACTACGGAGACCCACAAGCGGCCCGCGCGATCCTTCGTGATCGCCTGAATCGGATAGTAGTTGGCATTGGCGCGGTCTGCGGGCACTTCCAGCGAATCCAATCTGGAGCCGTGCGCATGCCAGACGATGCCGCGTCCGCCGTACCAGACGTCGCCGTCATCGTCGCGATAGACGCACGTGATGAACTGCGGGCCCTGCACGGCTGCGAATGCAGGTGCAGTGACCTTGAATGCCCCTGGATTGAAGTCGATGCCCACCAGCAGCTGCCCCGCGTCGCCGGCCGCGATGGCGAAACCGTTCGCACCGTAGGGCAGCTCGAGGCGTGTCAAGCGCGATTCGCGAAATCGGTCCACGCCGGCGGCGGTGCCGATCCAGACGTTGCCTTCACGGTCTTCGAGGAATGCGTTGGCGTAGGGCGCCGTCAGGCCGTGGAGGTTCGAGAACATGTCGCGCGGCGAGTCCGTCGCGACATGTTGCACGCGATGGATCCCGGCGGGTGATGAAGTCCAGAGCGTGCCGTCGCGATCGACGAGCTTGCCCCACAGCGGTCCGTGCTTGGGGTCGCGCAGCGTGATCCAGTCCTTGCCGTCCACGGCGTGCGCGCCGAGCGCCGCATCGGTCAGCCACAACGTGCCATCCGGCGTCTCGACGAAGTCCGCTTCCTCTTCGCTGGTTTGCACGTCCGTCGCGGAGAAGACGGTCTGGCCTGGATGCAGGAACATCAGCGTCCGGCCGACGACGATCCACAGCGTGCCGTCACGCGCGACACTCAAAGTTCGCACGAACTCTGACGGCAGATTGAATGTCTCGCCCGCGTCCTCCCAGAGCGAACCGTCGAAGCGCTTGAGTCCGCGGCCGGTGTTCGCCCAGATGACTCCCGCGTGATCCTGCACCATGCGCGTCACGGTGCCGCCCGGCAGACCTTCGCGCGGTCCATAGTTGGTGACCTTGCCGCCCTCGATGAAACTGGCGCCGCCAAAGCGATAGCCGACCCACAGTCCGCCGGAGCGCGGCGCGAGCAGCGACATCACATTCGTGGAGGGCAGATGCTGGCCGCCGACCGTGTCGATGCGCTCGAAGCGCACGCCATCGAAGCGAAACAGTCCTGCCGCGCTGGAGATCCACAAATAGCCGTCGCTGGTCTGCGCCAGCGATTCCACTCCGGTCGGCGCGCCGTCCTTCGCCGTCCAAGCCGTGTGATAGAGCTGCGTGATGCGCAGGTCGGGCGACAGCGCGAATGCACTGGGCACGAGCGACAGCACTGCCAGAATGGCGGACAAGAAGTGCCGGAGCCGGCGTGCTAGGAAACGCAGTGTCATGGTTCTTGGTCGGGTTTGTTCCTAAGCATACCCCGCAAGCGCAGCTGCGGAGTCCGGAGATATCCCGAAAGGGGTAGAGCGCGCTCTCCGACAATCGGCTACGTCGCGCTGCGGGCGTGTGGCACGCTCACAACGGTGCAGCGACTATTCTCGATGTTTCCACCGGGACTACCCGGGCTTGCGCTGCTGCTGCTGCGGTTGTCAGTCGCAGTCGCGCTGCTGCTCCATGACTATACATACCGGGACGCGCTGCCCGTCTGGGTACACGTAACTGTCATCCTGATTTCGCTTGTCGTTTCCGTGGGATATCTCACGCCGATCGCGGCGGCAGCGGCGCTCGTCTATCACATGTTAGTGGGGATCGATCTCGGCACAGGAGCCGATGCTCTGGTCGTGACGCTCGTTCCCGCGATCGATGCACTGGCGCTGGCCTTGCTCGGTCCTGGTGCATATTCGCTCGACTCGCGCCGCTACGGCCGGCGAGTCGTGGTGCTGCCGCCCCTCCCATAAGGGGCGTGCGCTTTGTCCGACAGCGACGGACGATGAGGTCACGGGGAAGTGCTTTGCGAGGAACCAGCCATGAATCTGAAGTACACGTTCTCGGCTCACCATCCCTATCAGTCGCCTGGGACACCAGTGGTCTTCATCGTCGACGCAGATGCGTCGGTGCGCGACACGCTTCAAGCGCTGATCCGTGCAGCCGGATGGGAGGCTTGTGCCTGTGCTTCCGCGGAAGAATTTCTCCAGCAGGAGCGCGCGACGACAGTGAGCTGTCTGCTGGTCGAGCTCGACCTTCCTGGATCGAGCGGGCTCGAGCTGCAACGGCTCGTGGCGGACCGTACCGATCTGCCGATCATCTTCATGAGCGCGCGCGCCGATATTCAGGCCACGGTCCGGGCCATGAAGGCCGGAGCGTTCGAGTTCTTCACGAAGCCCGTCGTGCCGGAAGTGCTGATCGATGCAATCCGCGGCGCATTGGAGCGCAGCGAAACGGCACTGCGACAGCTGACGCAGATCCACGCCTTGCAGGAGCGCTACGAGTCCCTGAGCCGCCGCGAGCGCGAAGTGATGAGCCTGCTGGTGCGCGGCCGCTTGAACAAGCAGGTCGGCGGCGAGCTCGGCATCTCCGAGATCACCGTGAAGGCACACCGCGGTCGGATGATGCGGAAGATGCATGCGAGCTCGTTCGCCGAACTCGTGACGATGGCGGGCAACCTGCGCGTCGGGCTCGGCGCGGGTGTGGACTTTGCGGCGCCGCTGCCGTCGTAGGAGGGCACTCATACCTTGATCTAATCGCGGGTTGCGGCGGCCTTCGCATACGCTGCAGCGGGGATCAACTTCGTCCGGAGCGACGCATGTTCATTCGTATCTGTTGCGGCGTACTCGGCCTGACCTGCGCTGCGCTGGCCAATGCAGCGGACGAGGGCGGTCAGTTCTACGGACTGCTGCGTCAACGCGATCTGTCACCTTTCGGATTCTTGCGTCTCGACATGCGTCCGGCGCATGCCGTTTCGATCCAGCGCGGCAGCTGGGCGATCGAGACGGAGATCGGTTATCAGAACACCTGGGCGCTGAGCAAAGGGGTCGAGGACTACTTCATCAGCCTGGAGCCGTCCGGCCGCCGCCCGCTGGGTCCCGCCGAAGTGCAGGCGATCGAAGCGCTGCCGGGCGAGAACTACGAGCTCGATCTCGAGACCGCGCTGTTCGACGTGACGTTCCACTACAAGCTGTCGCGCGACTGGACCGCGTATGGAATCGTCAGCGGCATCACTTACCAGGGCGGCTTTCTCGATAGCACGATCGAGAGCTTTCACGACACTTTCGGTTTCAGCAGCTTCGGCCGCCCTGCGATCGCGCGCAACCAGGCTTCGCTCGTGTACAACCTGAAGGGCGCGAAAACCGTCTTCCTGGAAAAACCGACCGATGGCGGCTTCCTGGATCCAGTGATCGGCGCTCGCTACACGGGATGGCAGCCGTTCCAGAGCTGGCGGCTTTCGGTGGAGGCGGCCACGAAGATTGCTGTCGACGGCGAGCGGCTGCTGCTGTCAACGGGCCGGACCGACTATGGCGTGCAGGCATCGTTGCAGCATCCAGGCAATCGTCACGCGTTCTACATCGATGTCGCGGCAGTCTACTACGCCGGTGCCGATCAACCTGCGCCGCAGGAATCGCAGGTCATCCCTACGCTGGTCCTGGGTTACGAGTACCAGCTTACTGCGCGCACTAATCTCAACGTGCAGGCCTACGTCAGCACCAGCCCGTACACGGACAAGGTGACGGATCTCGACGAGCTCACCGGCACGAAGTACCAGTACACGCTCGGGATCCGCCACCGCTACGAGAGCACGATTTTCACGTTCGGTTTCACCGAGAACGTGCAGAACATCAACAACACGCCTGATATCGGCTTGCAGCTCGGCTTCGCTTACGTGCCGGCTCTGAGGTGACCATGATCGCGCTCAACGTCAACGGCGAACGACGCGAAGTCGACGTGCCGCCGGATATGCCGATCCTGTGGGTGCTGCGTGACGTGCTCGGCATGACCGGGACCAAGTTCGGTTGTGGCATGGCGCTGTGTGGCGCGTGCACCGTGCATCTGAACGGTCAGGCAATCCGTTCGTGTATCACGCCGGTCAGCGCGGTCGGCGACGGCAAGATCACGACGATCGAGGCCATCGGCGCGACGCGCAACGGCGCCAGAGTGCAGAAGGCGTGGCTGGACGTGGAAGTGATTCAGTGTGGCTATTGTCAGTCCGGTCAGATCATGTCGGCCACTGCACTGCTCGATTCCAATCCGCATCCGAGCGACGCAGATATCAGTGGCGCGATGGCGGGCAACATCTGTCGTTGCGGCACCTATGGCCGCATTCGCGAGGCGATCAAGCGCGCAGCTGCGGAGGGTTGATGCCATGAGCGAAGTATCGCGCCGGGAATTCTTCGGCATGACGGCGGGCGCCGCGTTTCTCTATGGCTTTCACGTGCCGGCAAGCAGCGCGAGTGAAGCGCCGAAAGCCGCGCCCCTGGCGAACGCTTTCATCCGCATCGACGACAAGGGCGTGGTGACGCTGATCATTCCGCAGGTCGAGATGGGGCAGGGCGTCTACACTTCGCTGTCGCAGATCCTTGCAGAAGAGCTCGACGCCGACTGGAACCGCGTGCGCGTCGAGCACGCACCGCCGAACGAAAAGTTCTACATCAACCCGATGCTAGGCGTGCAGGCGACCGGCAATTCCAATTCGATTCGCGGCTTCTGGAAGCCGCTGCGGACGGCGGGAGCAACGACGCGTGCGTGTCTGATCGAAGCTGCCGCGCACAAGTGGCAGGTCCCGGCGGCGGAATGCCGCACGCAGGAAGGCAAAGTCATCCACGATGGCTCGAAGCGCACGCTCGACTACGGTGCGCTTGCTGGCGCCGCTGCGATGGTCACGCCGCCGCAGGACGTGCCGTTGAAGGATCCGGCTGCTTTCCGCTTGATCGGCAAACCGGTCAAGAGACTGGACACGCCGGAGAAGACCAACGGTCGGGCCAAGTACGGCATCGATGCGCGGCCGCCCGGTGTGAAGATCGCGACGCTGATCAAGAGCCCGGTGCTCGGCGGCACAGTCGCGCGTGTCGATGACACGCGTGCGCGTGCCGTGCCTGGCGTGCGTCGGGTCGTCGTGCTCGACGATCTTGTCGCCGTCGTCGCCGATCACATGTGGGCGGCGAAGCAGGGACTCGCTGCGCTCGACATCACCTGGAACGACGGGCCGAACGCCAATGTGTCGACTGATCTGATCTGGGCGAAGCTGCGCGAAGCGAGCAAGCGAGAGGGTGCCCTCGCGAAGGACGTGGGCAAAGTCGTCGAGGTTTTCGGCACGGGCGACGCGTTCACGGCCGAGTACGAAGTGCCCTTGCTGGCGCACGCGACCATGGAGCCGATGAACGCCACCGTGCAGATCTCTCCCACGGCCGCGGAAGTGTGGATCGGCACACAAGTGATGACGCGCGTGCGCGATGCAGTCGCGAAAGCTGCGGGCCTGACGCCCGACAAGATCACAGTCCATCAGCACCTCCTGGGCGGCGGCTTCGGGCGGCGCCTGGATTCGGACATGGCCTACGACGCCGCGCGCATCGCCAGGCAATTCGGCGGTCCGGTCAAAACGGTGTGGACCCGCGAAGAAGACATCCGCCACGACCGCTTTCGTCCTGCGTATCACACGCTGCTATCGGCACGAATGGACAACGGTCGCATCACGGGGTGGAAACACAAGGTCACCGGCTCGGCAGTCGTTGCGCGCTGGCTGCCGCAAGGATTTCAGAAGGGCGTAGATCCCGACGGCGTCGATTCCGCGGCCGACGTGCCTTATGACATTCCCAACTATCGCGTCGAGTTCAATCGCGAAGAGCCGCCGGGCATCGTCACCGCTTTCTGGCGCGGCGTCGGTCCGAACAACAACGTGTTCGCGATCGAGTCGTTCATCGATGAGCTGGCGCACGGCCTCAAGCAGGATCCGATCGCTTTCCGGCGCGCGCATCTCGACAAGGAGCCGCGGCTGCAGGCGGCGCTCGACCTGGTGAAGCAGAAGAGCGGCTGGGGCACGCAGCTGCCGGCGCGCTGTGGACGTGGGGTGTCGGCGCAGATCTCGTTCGGCAGTTGCATCGCGACGGTCGTCGAGTGTGCGGTGAGCGATGCGGGCGAAGTCGAGTTGCGTCGTGTAACCACGGCGGTCGACACGGGCCTGGCGGTCAATCCCGACACGATCGTTGCGCAGCTCCAAGGCGGCCACATCTTCGGCTTGACGGCTGCGCTGTACGGCAAGATCACACTCAAAGACGGACGCGTCGAACAATCCAACTTTCACGACTACCTGCTGTTGCGCATGAATCAGGTGCCGCCGATGGAGGTGCACCTGATCAAGAGCGGCGAGTCGCCAGGCGGCATTGGCGAAGCAGGCGTGACTTCCGCCCTGCCGGCGCTGAGGAACGCAATCTACGCGGCCACGGGCGTCGCTCTGCGACGCATGCCGATCGACTCAAGCCTGCTGGCGAAGGCGAGCGCCTAGCGCCTTCAGCGCACCGAGGTAGATCTCCGAGAACGTCGGGAACGGCTGGATCGTATCGAGCAGGACATCCAGCGGCACGCGCGCGCGGATGGCGAGAGTGGCCTGCTGCAGCCATTCGCCCGCTTCGGGCCCGAGCGCGTAGGCGCCGGTCAACCGCTCACCGTCGCTGAGCAATGTCAGAAAGCCGTTCGATTTGTCGTACGCGCGCGTGTAAGTCGCCGTCTTCGCGACGTGTGCGATGTGAGCCGTGCCGCTGCACTTCGCATCGGCTGCCCCGACCGCTGCAGCTTGCGGATCGGTGAATACGACGCGTGGTACAGCCTCGTAGTTCGCTTCGCGCGGCGTGCCGAGAATATTCGATGCCACGACCCGGCCCTGGTACTTCCCGGCGTGAGTCAGTTGCCAGAGGCCTGTGACATCGCCGATCGCCCACAGCCGCTCGCCGGCGCGCAGATGCGCGTCGACTTTGATGCCGCGCGGGTTCGCTTCGATGCCGACCGTCTCGAGCCCGATCCCCTCGACACGCGGGCGCCGGCCGGTCGCGACGAGCAGACGATCGCCGCTCAGCGTCCGGCCGTCATCGAGTTCCAGGAAATACTGCCCACCAGCGCGACGCGCGCCGGTCGCATGCACGCCGAGCGCGAGCTCGATGCCGTCGTTCCGCAGAACCTCAGTGAGCGCCTCGCCCAGCGGCTGAGGCTCGCGCGGCAGTACGTGTTTCGTATTCGCGACGAGCACAACCTCGCCGCCCAGGCGACGAACTGCCTGCGCCATCTCGACGCCGACAGCGCCGGCACCGAGGATGATCAGGCGTTGCGGAATGGCTTTCATGCCCGTCACTTCGCGGTTCGTCCAGATGCCGTCGAGCTCGCGCAGTCCCGGCACGGAGGGGATGATCGGCTCCGAGCCGTTCGCGAGGACGACGTGCTGCGCCTGATAGCGCACGCCGTTCACGTCCACGACGCCCGTGCCCGCGAGCTTGCCGCTGCCGCGAATCAGCGTGATGCCTTTCGACGCGAGCCACTGCTGCTGACCCGCGTCCGAATAGTTCGAAACCATGAAGTCGCGCCACGCGAGCACGGCCGCGACATCGACCTTGGCAGTCGCAGCCGCCTCGTTCGCGCCATGCGCCGCCTCGCCTGGACGCAGCAGCGTTTTGGATGGAATGCACGCGTGGTACGAGCACTCGCCGCCAACCAGCTCGCGCTCGACGACTGCGACGCGCAGGCCGCCTTCGGCGAGCGCACCGGCGCAATGTTCGCCGGGTGCGCCGCCGCCGAGGACGATGACGTCGAAGCTGGTGCTCATGTTGGGAGCGGCTTGCCTGATTGCTCCGCGATCATGTACTCCGCGTACCAGCTTGGCCAGTCGGCATCGCGCTGGCCCGTGCGCTTCTCGTGCTCGCCATGCGCCGTCTCTGCGCGCCGCATGGCATTGGCGAGATCGATCAACGAGCCATACGTAGTCTCGGTCGCGTCAACTCGTCCGGGCAGCCTCTGTGTGACTTCCTGCAGCAGCCAGGCGTTGCCGTCGGGATCCTCGAAGGACGCGTACGAGGCATAACTGTGACGCTGCGGGTCCGGGCCGTTGATCGGCGGCCTGCCTGGACCGGTAACGTGGAACACCTCGCTGATCGCGACGCCGCGATCTACCAGCTCGGCGCGCGCCGCGACGACATCGGTCACGATGAGAAAGAGACCGCGAGCCGAGCCCGGCGCAGCCGGCGTCACGCCCTTGCCGAAGTGGATCGAGCAGGGCGAGCCCGGCGGCGTGTATTGCAGGGCGCGGAAGCTGTCGCCCACGACGAACTCGCCATCGAGTCGCCAGCCGAGCGTATCGCCGTAAAAGCGCTTGGCGCGATCGACGTCGGACACTGGAATCGCTACAACCTCCAGCTTCAGATCGAAGGTCTTCATATCAATCTCCTGTTTCAACCGAACGTGAAATCGAACACCTCGACGCCGGGGTCGACAAACTCGATCTCGAACAACCGATCGACGATCGGTCCGCCCTGCCGGATCAACTGATACATGCGCGGGCCGCTGGCCGTGCCATTACCGGACTCGTCGACATCGAGCCCGTGAGCTGCACCGGGCGGCTGTCCGTCGATTCGTACGCGAAAGCGCACGGGCCTGTCGCTGCCCATGATCAAGTGCACGTCGCGCGCGTGAAAGCGATAGGCGACTTTGCCGCCGCTCCTGTTCAGTCGTGCCAGATCGTCTTGCCGGGTCCAGTCGCCGACGACAGTCCACTGGTTGACCTTCAGCGACGCGGGTTCGTGCGACGAATAGCGCTCACCGAGGGCGCGCCCGAGATACGTTTCCTGGGATTGCAGCGTGCGCCAGTCCGCTGCGGCTTCCGCGCCTCTGCCCTCGACCGCGACCAGGCTGCGATCGACATCGGCGTGTCCGGCTTCCGCGAGCAGCTGTTGAATCATCCGTTCGGAGCGCTCGTACTCGCCCTCGCCGAACTGCTGATAGCGGATGCGGCCCTGCGCATCGACGAAATACAGCGCGGGCCAGTACTGGTTGTCGAAGGCGCGCCAGATCGCATAGTCGCTGTCCACCGCGATCGGATAGGTCACTTGCTGTTCGCTCGCAGCGTGACGCACGTTGTCGAGATCTCGCTCGAAGCTGAACTCCGGCGTGTGCACGCCGACCACGATCAGTCCCTGGTTCCGGTACTTATCCGCCCATGCGCGCACGTAGGGAAGCGTGCGCCGCCAGTTGATGCAGGTGTAAGTCCAGAAATCGATCAGCACGACCTTGCCGCGCAGCTCCGCTGCGCTCAGCGGGTGCGTGTTGAGCCACGCGTTCGCTCTTCCGAGAGATGGCATCTGCTGTTGCAGCATGCGGTCCTCCGCAGAGATTGCGGTGCACACGAAGAGCGTGCTCAACACCGCTCCGAGCCAGATCCGCTTCTCCATGGTGCGACGGTACTCGCCTGCGCGATCGACCGCGATCACACGTCTGTATCAATACCATCGTCTAATCGCCGTTGCGGCGGCTGTCTGCTGTGATCGGCCGCCGCACCCTTGCACCGATCAGGAGACAGATTCATGAGCACCATCACCACCAAAGACGGCACGCAGATTTTTTACAAGGACTGGGGCAGCGGACAGCCGATCGTGTTTCACCATGGCTGGCCGTTGTCCGGCGACGACTGGGACACGCAGATGCTTTATTTCCAGGCGCAGGGCTATCGCGTCATCGCGCACGACCGTCGCGGGCATGGCCGTTCGTCGCAATCTTCAAAGGGCCATGAGATGAATACCTACGCGGCCGACGTCGCGGAGCTCGTCGCCAAGCTGGATCTGCGCGATGCGATTCATATCGGGCATTCGACGGGCGGCGGCGAAGTCACGCGCTATGTCGCGCGTCACGGCGCCGGCCGGGTGGCGAAGGCAGTCCTGATCGGCGCAGTGCCGCCGGTGATGGTGAAGTCCGCACGCAATCCGGGCGGGACGCCGATCGAGGTGTTCGATGGTTTCCGCGCTGCGCTCGCCGCGAATCGCGCGCAGCTCTATCGAGATATTCCGTCGGGTCCGTTCTACGGTTTCAATCGCCCGGGAGCGAAGGTGTCAGAGGGCACGATCGGCAACTGGTGGCGGCAGGGCATGATCGGCGCTGCCAACGCGCACTACGAGTGCATCAAGGCGTTCTCCGAGACGGACTTCACCGAAGATCTGCAGTCGATCGACGTGCCGGTGCTGGTCATGCACGGCGATGACGACCAGATCGTGCCGATCGCCGACTCGGCGTTGCTGTCGGTCAAGCATCTCAAGAAGGGCACGTTGAAGGTGTATCCCGGTCTGCCCCACGGCATGTGCACGACGCATGCCGAGATCGTCAATCCGGAGCTGCTCGCGTTCATCCGCAGCTGAGCCGCGGGTTGAGTACGTTAAGCTAGCTCCTGCACTGTCCGCAGGAGCTGGCCATGTCGATCCAGAAAGTTCTTTATACCGCCCAGGCGACCGCCACCGGAGGCCGCGACGGTCGTGCCGTGTCTTCAGACGGAGTGCTGAACATACAGTTGTCCACGCCGCGCGAACTCGGCGGCGCTGGCGGTCCGGGTACCAATCCAGAGCAGTTGTTCGCCGCAGGCTACTCGGCGTGCTTCCTCAGCGCGCTGAAGTTCGTCGCCGGCAAGGAGAAGGTGGCGCTGCCTGCCGAAACCAATATCAGCGCTCGCGTGGGCATCGGTCCGATCGCGACGGGCTTCGGCATCCAGGCGGAGCTGCGTATTTCAGTTCCTGGACTGCCGAAGGAGAAGGTGCAGGCGCTCGTCGAAAAGGCTCACATGGTGTGTCCTTACTCCAATGCGACTCGCGGCAACATCGACGTGACGCTCGTCATCGCCGAATAAGCGACGTAGATGGCGTCGACAATTCAGCCGCTGGCCGAAGCGTGGATCGCATTCTGGCGAGAGTATGAGGAGACCGGGAAGTTCTCTACGTCAAACGACGCGGCGGCTGCAGAAGTGTCGCCTGAGGACGTGGTAGGCCGAGGCGCATGAAGAGGCGCATCAAGAAGCGCAAAGTCCCTGATGCGAAGGCCTGGGAAGGCTACGAAGCGGATTTGGATGTGCGCTATGCCTACAAGCTGCTCTTTGGGAAGACGACTTCGGAAGTTGTTCGGCATTTCGCTGACGCGCGTTGCATCGAGCGAGCGGATGAGCTGTTGTTCATGCCTCGGGCGGCGTTTCAGTATTACGTCTTTGCCTTTGTGGAATACATACGCTCCGCTCAAGCTAGAGAGGACTCGGATGCCGGGAGTGTATTCCTGAGATTGCTGGCGAACAGAGAGCAGAAGGATCCCGGGAGCGTGAAAGTCATCTACCCCGAGCTTCGCGAGACCGTCGATTTTGTTTCCTCGAATCAGGAATACTTCGACGCGTCACCGGACATCTATGGCAGTTTCGAGGAACTCGGTGCTGAGGTACATCGACTGTGCGCGTAGCATGAAGATCACCCCCGCGTCGCCTGCCGATCTCGACGACGCTGTCAGCTGCCTGGCTACAGCTTTCGCACAGGATCCGATTACCGGATATCTGTTGCAGACAGGTTCGGGTTACCACGAACGCGTGTCGCGATTCTTCGCGATCCTGATGCGAGCTCGCCTGGCACTCGAGATGCCGGTTTTCGTGGCCCGCAGCAGCGCTGGTATCGGCGGTGCTGCAATGGGCTATACAACCGTACGACCTGAATGGCCAAGCGGTCTGACCGAGGAGTGGGAGCGCTTCGAGAAGGCTGTTCCCGGCATGCCGGACCGCATGTCGATCTACGACGAGGTCGCTGCCAAATACAAGCCGCCCGTTCCGCACTACTATCTTGGCGTGATTGGAACGGACCCGAACGCGCAGGGCCTTGGCATCGGCACTCAGCTTCTCAGAGCATTTTGCGATGCGTCGGCCAGCGACCCACTGTCGTCGGGCGTCTATCTGGAGACGGCGCAGGCGTCGAACCTCAAGTTTTACGAACGCGCCGGCTTTGTCGAAACCGGCCGCGGAACCCTCGGGAGTTCGACACTCTGGTGCATGTATCTGGCACACAACCGGCGATGACACCCAAGCGACGAGGAGTAGATGAATATGATCTCGCTGTCGGTCAGCGTGGACGTACCGAACATGGCTGAAGGCGTTCGCTTCTATACGGAAGCGTTCGGCTTCAGCAAGACCTCCGAGCCCATCCCCGGCGTAGTCGTGCTCCGCGCCGGCACGTCTGAGATCTGTCTGTTAGAGAAGAAGGCCGGCTCGGTTCCAGCACCGGGCGCGCAGGGGACCCGCTGTTACGAGCGACATTGGACGCCAGTTCATCTGGATTTTCACGTTGACGAGCTCAAGAGCGCGCTCGCGAAAGCGCTCAGCGCAGGCGCAAAGCAAGAGCAGCTCTTTGAGAATCCCGGGTATCCATCAGTGGCCTTCTGCAGCGATCCATTCGGTCATGGTTTCTGTCTCATCGAAAGAAGGAAGAAAAGCAGTGAACGCGTCGCCTGACAGGTTTATCAGCGCGTGCGCGATCGCGCTACTCGCCGTAGCGCCGGCGACGTTTTCCGCAGAGCTCAAATGGCAGTCGTTGAACCCCGAACGCTCACTCAAGGGATGGACGGTCCAGGGCGGCAAGGCCGAGTTCGCCGTCGAGGGTCAGGAAGTCGTCGGGCGCTCGGTGCTCAGCTCGCCGAACAGTTTTCTCGTCACCGATGCGACCTTCGGCGATTTCATTCTGGAATACGACGCCAAGGTGGATCCGCAGCTCAACTCCGGAGTCATGGTGCGCGCCGAACGCCGGCGTGACTATCGCAATGGCGTGGTATTCGGCTACCAGGTGGAGCTCGACTCCAGCGCGCGCGCGTGGAGCGGCGGTATCTACGATGAGCAGCGCCGGGAATGGCTGAATACGCTTGCCCGCAACCCTCAAGCGCGTGCAGCGTTCAAGGTCGGCGAATGGAATCATTTTCGGGTCGAGGCGCTCGGCCATCGCATTCGCACCTTCGTCAACGGCGTTGCGGCGGCGAACCTGATCGATGACATGACGCCGCGAGGCTTCATCGGTCTGCAAGTGCACTCTGTCGACGCAGGTCCGAAGCTCGCGGGGCTGGAAGCGCGCTTCCGTAATATCCGGATCTTGACGGAGCACGCAGCAGACGCGGCGACGCCGCTCGATCCAGCAGCAGAGGAATACAACTACGTTCCCAACACGCTCACCGATGTGCAGGTCGCGCAAGGTTGGCGTCTGCTGTGGGATGGCACTTCGACGAATGGCTGGCACGGCGCAACTCTGTCCGGGTTTGCGGATCATGGCTGGACGATTCGCGACGGTGTGCTGAGCGTAGATGCCGCGACCGGCGGCGAGTCGACCAACGGCGGCGATATCATCACGCGGGAAGAGTTCGCGAACTTCGAGCTCGAGCTCGACTTCCGCATCACGCCCGGCGCGAACAGCGGCATCAAGTATTTCGTCGATCCGCAGCTCGGCCCCACGCTGGGTCTGAAGGGCTCCGCGATCGGCTTGGAGTTTCAGATCCTCGACGACGAGCGCCACCCCGATGCCAAGCTCGGCGTGCGCGGCAACCGCACCGTCGGCTCACTCTACGACCTGATCCCGGCCACCAATCTCGACGAGCCCGGTCGCAGCGCCAAGCGCGTCATGCCGCCAGGAGAGTGGAATCGCGCGCGCATCGTGGCCACCGGACGTCACGTCGAACACTGGCTCAACGGCGTGAAGGTCGTCGAGTACGATCGCGGGACACAGATGTTCCGTGCGCTGGTCAACAACAGCAAGTACCAGGACATGCCTGGCTTCGGCGAGCGCGAGCGCGGACCGATCCTGTTGCAGGATCACGGTAACGCCGTCTCGTTCCGCTCCATCAAGATCCGCTCACTCTGATCCACGGTGGTGCCCATGCTTACGCGTCGTTCGGTGTTGGCTGGTGCGATTGCGAGTGTCGCAGCCGCGTCCTTCTCAGCGCGAAGTTACGCGCAGATCAAAGGCGCCAACGACCGGCTGCGAGTTGCAGTCATGGGACTCAACGGTCGGGGCATGGCACACGTCAAGGCGTTCGCGGCCGCATCGAACCTGCAGGTTACGCACCTCGTGGATGTCGACTCGAAGGTCCTGCAGACACGCGGCGCGGAAGTTGCGCAGAAATTCAGCCCGACGAAACTGGAGCGTGACTACCGCCGCGTGCTCGACAGCAAGTCCGTCGACATTCTGACGGTTGCAACGCCGGATCACTGGCACGCAAAAGCAGCGCTCGACGCCATGTCAGCCGGCAAGCACGTCTACCTGGAGAAGCCGTGCGGTATCGCCCCGTCCGAAGGCGAAGCGCTCATTGCCGCTCAGCAACGCTCCGGACGAGTGCTGCAAGTGGGCAATCAGCAGCGCTCGAGCGTAGAAACACGCGAGCTGGTATCGCTCGTGCGCGCGGGCGAGCTGGGCGAGATCTACGCCGCAGACACCTGGTACGCAAACAATCGCAAGTCGATCGGTGTGGGCGTCGATGGCCCGCCGCCGCCGAATCTCGATTGGGATCTATGGCAAGGACCGCGGCCGCGGCGCTCCTATCGCAGCAATCTCGTTCACTACAATTGGCATTGGTTCTGGCACTGGGGCACCGGCGAGCTGTGTAACAACGCCGTACATGAGGTGGACATCGCGCGCTGGTTGATGGGTGTGGAATTTCCTGAGCGCGTCTCGGCGCGCGGTGCGCGTCGCTTCTATCAAGGCGACGATTGGGAGATGTACGACACGCTGCGCCTGGAGTTGACGTTCGGCGGTGGGCGCATGATTCGCTGGGATGGCCATAGTTGCAATGCTGTTTCACGCTACGACCGTGGCCGCGGCACGCTCATCTACGGCACCAAGGGCTCGGCTCTGGTCGATCGCAACGGCTACGAAGTCTTCGACCTCGCAGGCAAGTCCGTCAGGAAAGCTGCGGCCCGAGCCACGAGCGCTACGACCGATACCACCGGCGAGGGCGCGCTCGACGTCTTGCACGTCGACAACTTCGCCGCTGTGATCCGCGGCAAGAGAGCGGAGCTGGCGTCACCGATTCGCGAGAGTCACGTCAGCACGCTGCTGTGCCATCTCGGTAACATGGCCTATCGCACTGGAGCTGACCTGGTCTGCGACGCCGCGACCGGGCGGCCATCAAGCACTGCCGCGCTCGCGTACTGGACGCCCGAGTATGAGTCGGGATGGGAGATCGCTGCGCGCTGATGCTAGTTGGTCAGCGAGTTACGACTGTCGCCGGGGGTCGTCGTTGTGATCGACGTCATTGCGCCATCCATCCGCCACCCAGAGCTTTGTAAACAGCGATGAGCGACGTAGCAGTCTGAGTGCGCCCCTGTGCCAAGTTATCCTCGGCGGCGAGTGCATCACGCTCTGCTTGCAGCACGCTGAGAAAGTCACTGAGCCCGCCTTCGAATCGCTGCCTCGCAAGTCGCGCCGCTGTTGTGCTCTGAGTTGCAGCGCGTGCCAGCGTTTCCTCGCGGCGCTGCGATTCGCCGAAGCTGACGAGCGAGTTCTCGGTGTCTTCGAGTGCATTCAGGACTGCTGCCTCGTACGCAGCGAGTGCAATGTCGGTGCTGGCTTCCGCGATGTGGATGCGTGCACGCACTCTACCCAGATCGAATGCCGCCCAGGTGATGCTGGGCCCGAACGAATAGGTTTGGGAGTTCGCGCTGCCCACGTCCTTCCATGTTCCGGCGTTGTAGCCCGCCGAGCCGATCAAGGTGATCCGCGGAAACAGATCGGCGACCGAGACGCCGATGCGCGCAGTCGCGGCGGCCAGGTTACGTTCTGCGATTCGAACGTCCGGCCGACGACGCAGCAGCGCTTCCGGGCCGTCGATCACATTCAGCCCAGGGAGCGTCGGCATCGGTCGGGCGGCGGCGAGCTCCGGCATCAGAACTTCCGGCTGGCGACCGGTCAACACCGAGAGGCGATGAATCGTCGTTGCAATCGAGATCCGCAGGGGAGGGATCGTCGACTCCGTCGTTGCAAGCTGCGCCGCCGCCCGTGCGACGTCGAGTTGCGTGCCACGGCCCGCATCCAATCGCGTCTGCGTGAGCTGTAACGTCTGGCGCTGATTGACTTCGTTGCGTTCGGCGACCGCCAGTTGATCCTGCAGACCGCGGAGCACGCAGTAGTTGCGGGCGACCTCTGCACTGACGCTGACGATCGCGTCGCGTAGTGTCGCCTCAGCCGCGCCAGCTTCGGCGCGGGACGCCTCCTTCTCTCGCCGCACGCGGCCGAAGAAATCGAGTTCCCAGGTCGCGTCGAAACCCACGTCGTACGTGTCGATCGTCCGCTGGTCGCGTGTCGCACCAGGAATCTGATGGAAGCTCTCGCGCGTGCGCTGATAGACGCCGCCGGCAGTAACCGTCGGATATGCGTCGAAACCCGTGAGTCGCGCTGCCGCGCGCGATGCCTGCAGATTACCCGCTGCTTGCGCCAGGTCTTTGTTGGCCGCCAGTGCATCGCTGACCAACCGATCGAGCACGGGATCGTTGAGCAGCGTCCAGAACTGCGCGCTGACTTCGCCTGCGCCGATGCCTGGCTGCGATGCGTTGCTGAATTGATCCGGCACAGACTGCTTGGGCTCGTGATAGCTGGGGCCGACTGCACACCCGGACAGCACGGCCGCCGTGAGCATGAGCGCGTAACGCGATCTCATGTCGGCGCTCCGACCGTTGCAGCCGGCGCAGCGTCACTGCGCTTGCGACGCAGTGCCATCTCGATTGCAACGAAGAACACCGGCGTCAGGAACAGACCGAACAGCGTGACGCCGATCATGCCGGAGAACACGGCGATGCCCATCGCACGACGCAGCTCGCTGCCGGCGCCGGTTGCGGTCACCAGCGGCACTACGCCCATGATGAATGCGAAGGACGTCATCAGGATCGGGCGCAACCGCAGTCGGCATGCTTCGATGGCCGCCTCGATCACGCCCATGCCTTGCTCGAGCCGCTCACGCGCGAACTCGACGATCAGGATCGCGTTCTTGCACGCCAGGCCGACCAGCACGATGAAGCCGATTTGCGTGAGCACGTTGTTGTCCCAGCGGGCGAGCCAGACGCCGAGCAGCGAGAACAGCAAGCACATCGGTACGATCAGCACGATTCCCAGCGGTAATGCCCAGCTTTCGTACTGAGCGGCGAGAATCAAGAAGACGAGCAGCACGCACAGCGCGAACACCGACAACCCGCCGCCTGCGGATTTCTGTTGCAAGGCGAGCTCAGTCCACTCGTATCCATAACCGGGTGGCAAGGCCTTGGCGAGCACGCGCTCCATCGCCGCACTTGCCTGACCCGAGGAATAGCCTGGCGCCGCCTGGCCGTTCACGTCCGCGGCGAGATAGACGTTGTAGTGGAACACGCGATCGGGGCCGGTGACAAAGCTGATCTTCGCAACGGAGCCGATCGGCACGGTATCGCCAGCCGCATTGCGCGTCTTCAGATTGGCGATGTCTTCCGGGCGCGCGCGGAATCGCGCCTCGGCCTGCGCATAGACGCGGAAGGTGCGGCCGAAGAGATTGAAGTCGTTGACGTAGGACGAACCGAGATAGGTCTGCAGCGTGCCGAAGATGTTCGACAGCGGCACGCCCTCGCGCTTCGCCTTGTTCCGATCGACGTCCGCGTACAACTGCGGCACGGAGTTCTGGAAGCTCGTGTAGGTAGCGGGTGCGAGCAGTTCTGGCTGCTCGCGCGCGGTCGCGAGCACTTCGCCCATGATCCGCGCCAGCTCGTCATAGCCGCTGCCGGTTCGATCCTGGACATAGAGTTTGAACCCGCCAGTGGTGCCGAGGCCCTGAACCGAGGGCGGCGGCACAATTAGTATGTATGCGTCCGGAATGCTCACCAGCTTGGCCGACAGTGCCCGGATGATTCCGGTATTCGTCAGCTCCTTGCTGTGGCGTTTGTCGAAGTCCTGCAAGGGCAGGAACATCACGGCCGCATTCTCGATGTTGGCGAAGCCGTTCGCCGACAGTCCGGGAAAGCCGATCGCGTGTTCGATGCCGGGAGTCTGCAGCGCCAGCTCGGACACCTGCCGCACGACCTGCTCGGTACGATCGAGCGAGGCGGCGTTGGGTAGCTGGACCACGGCGATCAGATACTGCTTGTCCTGCGGCGGAATGAAACCGCCCGGCACGACTCGGAACATCAGCCAGGTGCCGACCAGCAGCAGCACGAACACGCCCAGGATCACCCGCCGCCAGCGGGCCACGTCCGCAACGCGTGCTGCGTACCCGTGCGAGATGCGCTCGAAGCCACGATTGAAGGCGGCGAATGGCTTGCCAAGGACACGATCGATCAGACGCTGGAACGGATCCGGCGGCGCGTGCTTCGATCGCAGCAGCAATGCGGCAAGCGCCGGCGACAGCGTCAAGGAGTTGAAGGTGGAAATGATCGTCGACGCCGCGATCGTAACCGCGAACTGGCGATAGAACTGCCCGGTGATGCCGCCGAGGAACGTGACCGGCACGAAGACCGCGCACAGCACGAGCATGATCGAGATGATGGGACGCGTCACTTCGGCCATCGCTGCATGCGCAGCCGCGCGCGCTTCGAGGCCTTCCTCCATCTTGCGCTCGATGTTCTCGACCACGACGATTGCATCGTCGACGACGATGCCGGTTGCGAGCACGAGCCCGAAGAGTGTCAGTGAGTTGATCGAGAAGCCCAGCAGCAACAGCGCAGCGAGCGTCCCGACGATTGCCACCGGCACCGCGACCAGCGGGACGACACTCGCGCGCCAGCTCTGCAGGAACACAATGACGACCAGCACGACCAGCAGGATCGCCTCGAACAGCGTGTGCACGACGGCTTCGATCGCATTGCGAACGAAGACGGTCGGATCGTAGGTGATGTCGTACGTCAAGCCCTGCGGAAAGGTGCGCGACAGCTCCTTCATCGTGGCGCGCACGTCATTCGACAGCGTCAGTGCATTGGCGCCGGGCAACTGGAAAACCGGCATGGCGACGGCCGGTGAGCCATCGAGCATGCTGCGCAGGCTGTACGTCTCCGGGCCGAGCTCGATGCGCGCCACGTCGCGCAGGTAGACGACGTCGCCGTCGTCGCCGGTCTTGATGATGATGTTGCCGAACTCGGCCTCGTTCCTGAGTCTGCCCTGCGCATTGACGATGTAGCCGAACTGAGTCCCGGGGAGCGAGGGCTGGCCGCCGATGCGACCGGCAGCAACTTGTGCGTTCTGCTCGCGCACGGCGTTCAACACTTCGTCGACGGTCATCGAGCGCGCCGCGATTTGTCCGGGGTCGAGCCACAGCCGCATTGCATAGTCGCCCGAGCCGAATACGCGGACGTCGCCCATGCCCGGCAGTCGCGCGAGCACGTCGCGGATCTGGATCACGGCGTAGTTGCGCAGGTACAGCGAGTCGTAGCGACGATCGGGCGAGCGCAGGAACACGACCATCGTGAGATCCGGCGAGCGCTTCTGCGTCACCAGGCCGATCTGGCGCACGACTTCCGGCAGCCGTGGTTGCGCCTGGCTCACGCGGTTCTGGGTCTGCACCTGCGCGTCGTCGAGATTGGTGCCGAGGCGGAACGTCACCGTGATGTTGAAGCTGCCGTCGGGATCGGCCGAGGACTGCATGTAGAGTGCGTGTTCGACGCCGTTGATCTGTTGCTCGAGCGGATTGATGACCGTCTCTGCGATCGTCGTCGGCGACGCGCCAGGGTAGCGGCCAGTGACCACGACAGTCGGCGGCACGACTTCTGGAAACTCGCTCACCGGCAGCAGCGGCAGCGCGACCAGACCTGCGACGACGATGATGATCGACAGCACCGACGCAAAGATCGGTCGATCGATGAAGAAGGATGAAATGTTCATGAGGCGGGATCAGCGATCTGCGCTGAGCGACGGCGGCTGCGGCAGACCCGCTCCCATCGTGACCTGCTTTGGCGTGACCGGTGTTCCCGGACGCACGCGTTGCAAGCCGTTGACGACCACAATGTCGCCGGGATTGAGACCTTTGTTGACGATCCGCAGACCCTGCATTGCACGCCCGAGCTGCACCGGGCGGTACTCGACTTTGTTCCCGGCGCCGAGCACCAGCACGAAGCTCTGGGTCTGATCGGTGCCGATGGCGCGCTCCTCGATGAGAATCGCATCGCGCTCGCCGATGCCGAGCAACTGCACACGCGCGAACATGCCGGGCGTGAACTGGCCCTGCTTGTTGTCGATCACCGCGCGGCCGCGAATCGTGCCGGTGCGTACGTTCAGCTGGTTGTCCACGAAGTCCATGTGGCCTTCGTGCGGAAAGCCTTCTTCGTTTGCCAGCCCGATGCGCACCGGGTTGGCAAAGTCCCGCGAGCTCTTGCGCTCGCCGGCGCGCGCCAGCTCCTGGTAGCGCAGGTACGCATGCTCGTCGCCTTCGAAGTACACGTACATCGGATCGATGGAGACGATCGTGGTCAGAAGCGTGCCGCCGTTGTTGCCGCCGGTGACGAGGTTGCCGCGCGTGACTTCCGCGCGGCTCGCTACGCCATCGACAGGTGCTTCGACTTTCGTGAACGAAAGATTCAGCTCAGCTGAATTGAATGCCGCCTGCGCAGCCGCGACGCCTGCCTCCTGCTGGTGCAGCGTGCTGACGCGCTCGTCGAATTCTTCCTGCGAAACGGCGCCTGAGTCCTTCAGCTTGTGGACGCGCTCCGCCTCGAGCTGCGCCAGCTCGCGTTGCGCCTTCGCCAGCGCGAGCTGCGCCTTGGCGCGGTCGTAGTCCGCCTGGTACGGCCGCGGATCGATGATGACGAGCGTGTCGCCCTTCTTCACCGCCTGGCCTTCGCGGAACTGGACGCGATCGATGTAGCCCGATACGCGTGGCCGCACTTCGACCGTGTCGATTGCCTGCAAGCGGCCCGTGTATTCGTCCCAGTCCGTGATCTTCTGATGCAGGACCTGCGCGACCATTACCTCCGGCGGCGGCGGCGCCTGGTCTGCTCCTTTGCCGCAACCGGCCAGCACCGCAAGCAAGCCGACGGCCGCGACCGCTCGACAATCCCGCGGCGGACGCGCCATTCGCATAGTTGTCGCCATGGATGAATGCTCGTCTGGACGGATCTCCCCCCGATTGCAGCAGCCGCGGCGGCGCCGTTCGATTACACGATGGTATTGGTTTGGGCGACTTGAGCCCGCAGATCAGAAGTCGCAAGGCGACGCCAGCGGCGGCTGCGCCGCTGGCACGGTGTCGCGAAAGCTCACGCCGGCCGTACGCAAGGCGGTGACTTGCTTATCGACGTCGGCTGGGGTCAGCACGCTACCGGCCGCGTGCAAGACCCAATCGACGTCTTCGGTATAGACGCGACGCTCGCGCGACGCGATCGGGCCTTCACGGATGAACCACAGGTTGAAGTTGATCGACATCAAGTCCTCGGGGTAGTAGGGCTCGCCGTGCGTCGCGAGCGGCGCGCCGTCGAGGAAGTAATGCACCTTATGGTTCGCAATTTGCAGTACCAGCGTGTGCCAGCCGGAAAGGCTGCCGCGACGCGCGTTGCTTACGCTGACCTGCAGCCAT
The DNA here is from genome assembly GCA_035493235.1 of Steroidobacteraceae bacterium. Lineage (GTDB taxonomy): Bacteria > Pseudomonadota > Gammaproteobacteria > Steroidobacterales > Steroidobacteraceae > Steroidobacter. The sequence goes on along the minus strand of DATJIP010000153.1, from coordinate 392 downwards.
TGCGGTTCGGGACGGAATGTTTCCCACGTCGTGGTGTGCAGGGTCAGGTCTTCGCCGCCCCAGCCGCCGTTCGGCAGGTATTCGAAGTCCTGCTCGCTGTAGTCGGGATCGAGCGGCGCCTTGAGCGGTGCGATGGTGTAGAAGGTTTCGACGACCTGATCGCCGTCGGGTCCGGAGACGGGTTCGTCGCTGAAGCGCACGCGTCCAGCGTAGGTGCCTTCGCGATACTTACGCTGGTGACAGAACTGCGCTTGCAGTGTGGTCGTGCCGTCAGTCGCTGCGGTCATGCGCACGAAGCGATTGCTACCGCCGGCAGGGTCGTCGACGAGGCTGATGCCATCAATCCACGTCGCGCCTTCGACGCCGGGCCAGCCGATGGCGCTGCGGGCGAT
>DATJIP010000152.1:0-2068 GCA_035493235.1 Steroidobacteraceae bacterium | reverse complement strand
TTGAAGCCGTTCATCGTGCGGCCGATGTTGCGCGCCGCCTCGAGCACGTATTGCAGGTCGGCCGAACCGTCCTCGTCTGGCGGCGTGCCCACGGCGATGAACTGCACGTCGCCGTGCGCGACGCTGGCCGCGACATCGGTCGAAAACGTGATGCGGTCTGCCGCTCGCGTACGGGCGATGATTTCCTTCAGACCCGGCTCGTGAATCGGTACGCCGCCGTTATTGAGAATGTCGATCTTGCGCGGGTCCACATCCAGACAGAACACGTCGTTGCCGATTTCGGCGAGACATGCGCCGGTAACAAGGCCCACATAACCGGTACCGATGATGGTGATTTTCATATGCTTTCCGGTGGAAGGTTTCAGTGAGGTCCGTCGCTCGGGTGACTAGCGACGGACTCGCTTTATGGGTCGCCCGCGCGGGCACCGCCAGCGCGCGCGAAATTGCGGAGCCGTCTTCATCGCCGCCACGGCGCCGGCCCGCGCGGGATCATCCCGGTGCTGTAATCGGCTCGACGCGACGCGGCGCATAGGTTTCCCAACCGCTGCAACCCGGGCACTGCCAGTAGAAGAGCCGCGCCCTGAAGCCACAATTCTGGCACGTATATCGCGGCAGATTTTTGGTGCGCTGGCGGATCAACCCGCGCATCAGTTCAAGCTCGCTGCGCCGTGGCTCTTCTGCAACGGCTTGCTGCGCCTCGAGCAAACGCGTCATGCCGGCCAGATTCGGCGATTTCTGCATCTGCGCACGCGCGAGCGCATGAGCGGCGTCGACACCGCGCAGCGACGCAACGTGTTGATATGCGACGTCGAGCAGATCGTTGCTCGGATGGCGGTCGACCCAACTGGTAAGCAGATCGGCCCCATCCTGCGCGCGGCCGAGGGCCTCGTACGCCTTCATGATCTTTTCGGCGACGAGCGGCAGATACGCCGGGTTTTGCTCCTCGACGCGACGCCATTGCTCGATCGCTGCCTCAGGGGCGCCTCCGGCCGCGTCCACGTCGCCGAACAGGATCGTCGCGCGCACGTTCGTCGGGTTCGCCTTCAGTGCGAGGCCGAGCTGACGGCGGGCGTCGTCCGGCTTTTTCTGCTGCAGCGCTTCCTGCGCAAGCTCGCAGTGGAACTGCGCGATTTCCTTATCGAGCGAGGGCGCGCCCATCGTTTCGAGATGACGCGCGGTGTCGATCGACTTGACCCAGTCCTTCTCGATCTCGTAGATCGTGAGCAGCGCGCGTTGCGCGCCCAATGCATAGTCGCCCGCCTGGAGCGACTTGAAAGTTTCCTCTGCTCGATCGAGCAGCCCTGCCTTCAAGAAATCCTGCCCCAGCTCGTAGAGTGCATGATCGCGCTCGCTGACCGGCAGATCCGCCCGGCTCAGCAGATTCTGATGCACGCGAATCGCACGGTCCGTTTCTCCGCGGCGCCGAAACAGATTACCGAGTGCGAAATGCAGCTCGACCGTTTCGGGGTCGAGCTTGACCACTTCGATGAACGCGTCGATCGCTTGATCGGGCTGCTCATTGAGAAGGAAATTCAGACCGCGAAAATACGAACGCGGCAGATTGGCGCTTTCGGAGAGCAACGTCTTGAGGTCATAGCGTGCGGCCATCCAGCCGAACGCGAACGCGACAGGTATGACGAGCAGCCACCAGAAGTCTAGATCCATGCGATTAATGCAAATGTGCGGGACAGCGGAAACGAAAAGCCGCGCTCAGACGCGCGGCACGGGACAGCTAGCTCAGATCAGCGGCGGCATCGGTGGCTGTTCGACGACGGGCGGGGTCTCGCGCGCCACGCGCAACTCGCGCCTGAGACGCCCATTCTCCATGCGCAAGCGGACGACAGCAGGCATCGCCGACACCAGCCCCGCGAGTAAGCCGATTACGAAGAACGCGAGGCCGATCAGAATCAAAGGCGCCGACCAGGCATAGCCAGCGAGGAAATTCAGCGTAGCGGGTTGCGTGTTGGAAAGCGCTAGCACCAGCAGCAGCACGAACACCAGTACACGGATCAGCCAGACGATAAATTTCATGAATAGATCTCTTGACGGCAGTTGCGGGGACGCCGGC
>DATJIP010000151.1:0-10392 GCA_035493235.1 Steroidobacteraceae bacterium | reverse complement strand
ACCCTCGTCACCCTCCGGCTTTCGGCACGCTCGCGAGCTGCTGTGCGAGATAGCTCGACGTGGTCTGCATCTGCGAAAGCAGCGAATCCAGCGCCGTGAACTGCTTGCGATAGCGAGCTTCGACCTGCTCCATGCGCAGCGCGAGCGCTTCCTTTTCGCGGCTGATGTCGTCCATCTGCCGCTTGAGCGTGGTGTTGCGCGAATCGAGATCGCTGCCGCTCTTGAGGCGTGCGTCGATCTGCGCGAACAGGCGAGCCGCAACACCGTTTTCGGAGCCGAACAGATGGGCTACCGCATCCGGATCGTCGCCGAGCGCCTTGCTCAGCTTGTCGGTGTCCAGTTCCAGCGTGCCCGAGGCAGTCGTGGTGATGCCGATGTTCGCGAGCGCAGTGTAGTCGCCGCTCAGGCCTGCGACCGGGTTCGTCAACCCATTGCGCATGTCCTGCTGGACGCTTCGCAGCAGCGAATCGCCGAGCAACGGACCGGCCGTCTTCGTGGCCGCGTCGTAGTTGCCCAGCTTGCCGAGCGCAGCCTGCATGTTGTTGTACTCGGTGACGAAGGTCTGGATGCGGGTCGTCACGCTGGAGGCGTCGAAGCTGACGTCGAGCGTGAACTCCTTGCCCACTTCCGCCTTCAGCAGATTGATCGTCACGCCTTCGATGGCATCGCTGACCGTGTTGGTCGAGCTCTCGACCGGGAAGCCGGAGATCTTCAGCGAAGCATTCTTCGCCTCCTCCTTCTCTTCCAGGTTCATCACGCCAGCGGAGTCGTAATTCAGGGCCGCGAGGCCGCCGTCGCCACCGCTGGCAACGACTTTGATCGCATGGTCCTCACCGGTCTTTTTCGAAGTGAGGATCAGGCGCGTGCCTTCGGTGCCGGTCAGCAACGTCGCCTGCACGCCGGTGTTGTCCGACGCGTTGTTGATCGCGTTGCGAATGTCTTCGAGCGTATTGGCGTCCTGCGGGATCTCCACGTCGAACGAGTCTTCGCCGACGGTGATCTCGAGCGAGCCGTAACCGATCTCGGTGGTCTTGCCGGTCAAGTGAGGCGCGGACGCGAGCCGGTGCGCCGACGCCAGGCTGATCACTTCGACGTCATAGCTGCCCGCCGCGGCCTTCGAGCTTGCGCTCGCGGTAAAGCGCGTGGCGTCCGAAGTCGTGGTCTTGCGCACCGAGAACACATCGAGATTGCGCAGCGGCGTGAGCGCGCCTTTGAACTGGCTCAGCGCGCCCTTGAGCGTGCCGAGCGCGGAAATCGTGGTAGTCGCCGCGGCTTCGCGGCGCAGGATCGGTGCCGAGCGCGATGAATTCTCGGCGCTGACGAGCTGAGTCACGAGGCTGTTGATGTCGAGCCCCGAGCCGACGCCGCTTGCTTGAATACCTGCCATTGCCGCGTCGCTCCCCTCGTCAGACTTTCTCGTTCACGAGCACGATCGTCTCGTCATGCGCCAGCTCCGCCATGCGCAGGACTTCTTCATTCGGAATCTGCCGGATCAAATCGCCGGTGGCCGCGTCGCGCACGCTGCAGACCATGCGGCCGCTCGCGTCGTCGACGTGGAACTCCAGCGAGCGACTGACGCGCTTCAAGAAGCTTTCGAGCTGCTTCGCCACGGCTTCGATGTCCGCGGGCTCTTGCTTCGGCTTGGCCTGCGTCGGCGCCGGCGCCTGCACCGGAGCCTGTGCCTGCGTTCGCGGGCGCGCCGACTGTGCAGATTGCTGCCCGACCGCGACGGCGGGCGTCGCAGGTGGTTTTACAGTCATGCCGTCATCGCTCATGGGCCTTTGCTCCCATCAAAACCAGTTCAAAAGCGGCGGGCGATGGCAGTCCGCTGACCACCACCGCCCACCGCGTCTAACATCGTCCTGATGTCAGTCAAACGTCATCCCAGGCTGCCCGTTAGCGCAGCAGCGAGAGGACGTTCTGCGGCACCGCATTCGCCTGTGCCAGGATCGCCGTGCCGGCCTGCTGCAGGATCTGCGCGCGCGTAAGAGCGGCAGTTTCCTGGGCGAAGTCGGCGTCCTGAATGCGGCTGCGCGAGGCCGTGAGGTTCTCGGCGGCAGTCGTCAGGTTGGTGATCGTGGACTCGAAGCGGTTCTGGATCGCGCCGAGCGTGCTGCGCAGGCTGCTGACCGAGGTCAGCGCCGAGTCAACGCGCATGATCGTCTCGTTGGCGTCGCCGGCCGTCTCGACGGACACAGCGGTCAGGAAGTCCGTGTCGGCCGCAACCGTCGTGGTGGCAACGCCGGCCAGCAACGTGGCTGCGTCGTTGGCCGTGACGATCGTCAGGTCTTCCGACGAAGCGATCACGACGTGGTTGTCAGAGTCGATCCACGCCGAGGCGCCCGCGACCTTCGAGTTGATTGCATCGACCAGGTCCTGCACCGACTCGTAGTCGCCGGTCAGCTGCACCGCGTCGCCGTCGCCGACCGCGATCGTGAAGTCGTCGTCGATGATCGACAGCGGGGCATCCGCGCTCACGGCGTCGTCGGTAGTCGGATCGTTGTCCGGATCCGTCACGTCGACCGTGCCGGTCGTGATGGCCACCTGGCCGATCGCATCCTTCTTCATGCTGGTGTTCAAGCCGATGTTGATCGTCTCACCGGCGTTCGCGCCGACCTGGAAGGCCGCCGTGCCGAACGAGCCGTCGAGGATCTTCTGGCCGTTGAACGAAGTCTGCGAAGCGACGCGCTCGATTTCCGCGAGGCGCTGCTCGACTTCCTGGTTCAGCGCTTCGCGGTCCGACGCGCTGTTCGTGCTGTTGGCAGCCTGCACCGCGAGCTCGCGGATACGCTGCAAGTTGTTGGTGATTTCCGCCAGCGCGCCTTCACCGGTCTGCGCGAGCGAAATGCCGTCGTTGGCGTTGCGGGCAGCCTGGTTGAGGCCGCGGATCTGCGTCGTAAAACGCTCCGCGATCGCGAGACCGGCGGCGTCGTCCTTGGCGCTGTTGATGCGCAGGCCCGAAGACAGGCGCTGCAGAGCGGTGGCAAGCGCGCCACCCGATGTCGACAGATTGCGCTGGGCATTCAGCGACATCACGTTGGTGTTAATAACCTGAGGCATTAGAGTCTCTCCTGATGTTTACCGTTACTAAAGCCGGGTTGATTTCCGATGCCCATCAACCTGTGCAAGGGCTGTATCGGTGCGCAGCAGGGGAACTTGAGAGTGGGTGGTGGCCTAGCTCGAAAGTGTGAGCAGCATCACAGCGGGTTCGGGGAAATGATGAATGTCCCCATTACCTCAGCCGGCTACCGCAAATAATCGAACAGCGAGAGCTGCGCGATCTTCGAATAGCTCGCCTGCGCCGCCTGCAGTCCCACCAGCTGCTGATTCATCTTCGAGACTGCGTCGGCATAGTCGAGGTCGCGCAGCTGCGAGGTCGTCGTTTCGAGCTCGACCTTGCGGTCGGCCAGTGAGTCCTGCGCACTATCTATCGAAGACAGGCGCGTGCCGACCTCGGCCCGGACGCTCGACAAGTGATCGCCGGCCTGGTCGAGCTGCTGCAGGATCGTTGCCATGTCCGAGTTGAAGTTGGCGCGGTCGGCCTGGGTCGCCGTCGACGATTCGAGTGCGTCTGCCAGCTTGCTCAGCGTCGTGAACATGTCTTCGGAGCGGCTGCGGTCGAGCGTGAACGTGTCGTTCTGCGCCGGCATTCCGGTCATGTTGATGTTCGCGCCGTTGAAGGAAATTGCGCTGTTCTGCGTGTATGTGCCCGTCGCGACGACTGTCGCAGCGCTGTCGAGGATTTCGTAGTCGCCGCTCGCCGAGGTGAAGCGCAGCGTGTAGTCGCCCGCCACCCACTGCGCGGGATCGACGAGCGTGCCGCCGCCGATCACGCCGTTGCCGGTATTTCCTACGGTCGCCGTCGTTACGAATGTCCCGTTGCCTTCGGTGACCGACATGAAGGCATCGACGCCCGAGTGCCCGTCGACGACGCGCTGATCCGTGCCGATCTGCAACGACCGATTGCCCTGGTCGCCGAAGTAAGTGATCGTGCTGCCGGTCTGTGCGAAGGGCTGCGTCTGAGTCGAGTAGCCCGAGAACAGATATTCGCCATTGGCATCGCGCCGGTTGGCGATATCGACGAGCTCCTTCAACCTGCTGCGCACCTCGGTAGCGAGCATGCGGCGGCTGGCCGGATCGACCGACCCGTTGTTGCCTTGGACAGTGATCTCGCGCACGCGCTGCAGCAGCGTGCCTGTGTCGGTGAGTGCTTGTTCTTCCAGCGTCAGGCGGCTCTTCGCCATGTCGGCGTTCGAGTTGAACTGGTCCGACTCGGCGAGCGCACGCTGCAGCTCCATGATGTGCACGGCCGCGACCGGATCGTCGGCAGGCGTCTGGACGCGCTTGCCCGAAGCAATCTGCGTCTGCGTCTTCGACAGCACGGACTGCTGACTGAGCAGCGATGTCAGCGCCGCGTGATGGATACCTGCAGTCGATATGCGCATAGGACTACCGCTCGGTGGCTGCGAGCAAGGTCTGGAACATCGTGTCGGCGACGCGGATCAACTGCGCCGCCGCCTGGTAAGCCTGTTGATACTTGAGGAGATTCGCGGCCTCCTCGTCGAGGTTCACGCCGGAGACGGATTCCTTGGTCGCCAGACTCTCCTCGTAGACGACGTTCTGCGCATCGCGATTGACCTGCGCCTGGCGCGTCGCGACACCGATACCGCCCACGAACTCGCCGACGGCGGAGCCGAGCGAAGTCGTGCCGCCGTTGAGCACGTTGGACTTGAGCGCGTCCGAGAGCAGCAGCGCGTTGCGGTTGTCGCCGGTGCCGGAGGTGTTGTCCCTGACCGTGAAGCTGTCGCCCGCGGCCGGTGCGCCGGAGATCTGCACGCGCCAGCCGTTGACGTCGATATTGCCGCCACCCGTGTACGCGAAGCTGCCCGCGCCGTTGATCGAGTAGGTGGTGGCCGTGAGGAACTGGATCGTGACGGGCGAGCGCAGCTGCGCATTGGTGCTGTCGAGCACTTCGCCCGCCGAGATCGTGCCGGAGCCTGAATTTCCCGAGACCGCGGCAGCGCGAATCGGCGCCGCAGCGGCGACTTTCGACGGATCGGTGATCAGCACGCTCATGTCGGTGATCGCGCCGCGCGTCGGGCGGATCAGGAACCGGTCACCCACGTCCGCTGCACCACCGACTTCGATTTCCAGGCCGTCGGCAACGAACGGATCGGCAGCCGTGCCCGTGCCAGTCATCGGCACTGCGGTGCCGTTGATGGAATCGCGTAACTGCCAGCCGCTGCCGGTCATTTCGAGGACGTAGTCGCGGCCCGTCAGCGCGCCCACGTCTGCGCGCGCTGCGGCGACCGTCCCGGTTCCAGTGTTGAGGCTGTTGTCGAGCACTTCCGCATCGCCGACTGCGAAGAAGTCGCCGCCGAGCGCTCCCGAGAGATCCATACCCTCGTGGTGCTGCTCGTTCACGACGTCGCTCAGCGCAACCGCGATACGTCCGAGCGCATTGCGTGCCGGGTCGAGCTGCTCGCCGCGGAAAGCCAGCAGTCCGCCCAGCGAGCCACCCGTAACGTTGCGACTGATGTCGACGGAGCTGCCCGGCGTCTGCAGAGCAACGGTAAGCTGCGTCGAATCGTACGGATCCTGGATCGTCGTGAGCTGGTTCGTATTGGCGCCCAGGACCAGCGGCTGGCCGCTGCCGACGAATACGTTCACGGCGCCGCCATCCTGGGGAACGACGTTCACGGAGATCTTCTGCGCAAGCTGATCGAGCAGCTGGTCGCGCTGATCGAGCAGATCGTTCGGCGGCTGGCCGCCGGTGCGCGCGATACCCGCCGTGATCTCGTTGTTCAGCCGGGCAATGCCCTGCGACAGCGTGTTGACCTCGGCCACTTCGCCCTTGATGCGCGAATTGATCTCATTGCCCATCTGATCCAGGCGCGAGTCGAAGAACTGCAGGCGCTGCTGCAGCGTATTGGCTTCGCTCAGCAGCACTTGGCGCGCCGGGACCGAGGCCGGCGAATTCGCGACGCTCTGGAAAGCGTTGACGAACTTCTGCAGCGTCGGGCTCAGGCCGTTCGCCGAATCCCCGAACATGTTGTTCAGGGTCTCGGCGTTGGAAGCGTAGATGTCGAGGTGCTCGAGATTGCTGGAGCTGGCGCGCGTCTGAGCGGCGACGAACTGGTCGTAGATGCGCGTCGTCGTGTTGACGCTGGCGCCCTGCCCGACCCAGCCGTTGCCATAAGCCTGCGCCGGGCGCGTGCCGATCTCGACACGCTGGCGGCTGTAGCCGTCGGTGCTGACGTTGGAAATATTATGGCTGGTCGTATCGAGCGCACGCTGGAAAGCGAGCAACCCGGACACGCCGGTCGAGAGTAGATCAGCCATCGTTCAGTACCCTGTTCGTAGTTGACGGCGCCGAAGCAGCGAACTTGAGCGCATCGGAGCGCGCGCGGACTTCGCTGGCGACGGCAGCGATCTTCTGTGCGTAGTGCGGGTCGGTTGCGTAACCGCCCTGCTGCAATGCTGTCGCGAAGGCCTCGACGTTGTCGCCGGCGCCGCGGGCACTGGCATAACGCGAGCTGTCGCGGATCAGCGCGGCGTAGTCGCGAAAACTGTCGGCCGGCGAGTCGTAGGCACGGAAGCGCTCGACTTTGCGCACGGGGATGCCTGCTTCGAATTCGAGCGTCGGCACGTTGACCGTCGCGCCCGACCACTGGCTGCCGGCTTTGATGCCGAACAGGTTGAAGCTGCAGTCGCCGTTGGCGTTGCACGGGACCGAGCGGCCCCAGCCGGTTTCGAGTGCGGCCTGGGCGAGCAAGGCGTTGGCGTCGACGCCGAGCTCGCGCGCGGCTTGTTCGGCGTGCGGGCGGAGCTGACGGAGAAAATCTTCTTTGGAAGTAGTCAGGGCTTGGCTGTTAGCTGCTGGCGCAGAGCTGGCGGGTGCCGATGTCTTCTCAGTGCTCTGCACACCACCTTGCAATTGCCGCACGAGCATATCGGCAAGGCCAAGGCCTTTGCCCTTCGACAGCTGCATCGCGATCTGATCGTCGAACATGTCCTGATACATGTCCCCTTGATCGCTGCCGAACAACGAATCCTCGCCGAAACTCTTGTTCGCTTCGCGCATGCTCTTGAGCAGCATCTGCGTGAACAGGCTCTCGAACTGGCGCGCTGCTTCCTTCAGCGCCGTCGGGGCCTGTCCCTTCGCGTCGTTCTTCAGGGACGCGAGTCCCTGGAAGTCCGCGAAGAAATTGATGTTGCTCGGGCCGGTCATGATCAGATGACGATGAGCTCGGCGCGCAGTGCGCCGGCTTCTTTCAGCGCTTCGAGGATCGCCACGAGGTCGCCGGGTGCTGCGCCGACCTGGTTCACCGCGCGCACGATCTCATCGAGATTGACGCCGGCGTGGAATACGAACATGCGCGCTTCGGGCTGCTCGACCTTGATGTCGGTGCGCGGCGTCACCACCGTTTCGCCCAGTGACAGCGCGTTCGGCTGACTGACGTCGGCGCGCTCGGTGATCGTCACCGAGAGCGAGCCGTGCGCGACGGCCGCCGGCGTCACGCGGACAGCAGAGCCGATCACGACCGTGCCGGTGCGAGAGTTCACGATTACGCGAGCCGGCGCATCGCCGGGCTCGATCTCGATCGCTTCGAGCGTCGAGAGATATGCAATCCGCTGGCTGGAATCCGTCGGGGCCTGCACGCGAACGGACACTGCGTCCATCGCACGCGCAGTGTCTTCGCCGAGCAGCTTGTTGATGCCTTCGGTCAGGCGCGCGGCCGTCGTGAAGTCAGGCGTATTCAGATTCAGCACGACGTACGGCTCGGTCGTGAAGTTCGTCGCAACCGCGCGCTCGACCGACGCGCCGTTCGGTACGCGGCCCGAGCTCGGAACGTTCAGTGCGATGCGCGAGCCGTCCTTGCCCGACACGCCGAAGCCGCTGACGACGAGGCTGCCCTGGCCGATCGCGTAGACCTCGCCGTCGATACCGCGGAGCGGCGTCATCAGAAGGCTGCCACCGCGCAGGCTGCTGGCGTTACCGATCGAATCGACGGTGATGTCGATCGTCTGACCGGGCTTCGAGAACGCGGGCAGATCGGCGCGCACCGTCACCGCCGCGACGTTCTTCAGCTGTGGATTCACGTTCGCCGGAATCGTCACGCCGAACTTCGCGAGCATGTTCCGGATGCTCTGGATCGTGAACGGCGCCTGGCTGGTCTGGTCGCCCGTGCCGTCGAGGCCGACGACGAGGCCGTAACCGATGAGCTGGTTGCCGCGCACGCCGGCCACCGAGGCGAGATCTTTCACGCGTTCCGCGTGAGCGCCCGCCGAGGCCAGCGTGAGAGTAAGTGCCGCGAGGATGCTGAATGTCTTCATTGCAGGCTCAGAACGGCAGGAACGGCAGGTTGAAGAAGCGCGAGAGGATGCCTGGCGAGCTCGCGTTCGCGAGCGGACCCTTGCCGCCATACGCAATCTGCGCGTCGGCAACCTTGAGCGAGGAGATCGAGTTGTCCGGCTCGATGTCGATCGGCCGCACGATGCCCTGGATGCGCACGTATTCCTGACCCTGGTTGATCGCGATCCACTTCTGGCCCCGCACCAGCAGGTTGCCGTTCGACAGCCGCTGCGCCACGGTGACCGAGATGTCGCCTTCGAGGCGATTGCTCTGCGTGCTCGCGCCTTCGCCATCGAAGTCCGCGTCGTTGTTGACCTGCGCGTGCAGGATCTCGACGCCGTTCGCCGTTACCGGGCGGCCGCCGATGATCGGTCCGGGCATGTCGATGTCCGTCGATTTCTTCGTCGAGGTCGTCGAGCTCTTCGACGCGTTGGTGCGCTCGCTGAGGCGGATCGTCAGTGTGTCGCCGACCCGGCGCGCGACCGCGTTCTCGAACAGCGCGACATCGTGACCGGCCTGATAGATGGCGCCGTTCGCCTGAGCCGCCTCGGGCAGCGGCTCGGGCCACGTCGCCGAATAGCTGGGCTCGGGCGGCCCCATCACGCAACCCGAGAGCGCAACCATGGCGCTCACAACTAAAGTCCAACGCATGGTGTTCACTGGCTTCATCACAGCTGGTTCGTGATGTATTCGAGCATCTGGTCGGTCGTCGCGATCGCCTTCGAGTTCATCTCGTAGGCGCGCTGGGTTTCGATCATGTTCACCAGCTCTTCGACGACGTTCACGTTCGAGCTTTCGAGCGAGCCCTGCACCAGCAGGCCGAGGCCGTTCAGGCCGGGCGTGCCGCTCTGCGCCGGGCCGCTGGCCGCGGACTCGAGCAACAGGTTTTCGCCGCGCGGCTGCAGGCCGGCGGGATTGATGAAGTCGAAGATCTGCAGCGAGCCGACCTGCGTCGGGGCGGTCTGACCCGCGATCTGCACGCTGACGACGCCGTCCGCGCCGATCGTCACCGACTGCGCGCCGTCCGGAATCGTGATGCCGGGCTGCACGGTAAAGCCGCTCGATGTCACGAGTTCGCCCTGCGCGCTGACTTGGAAGGCGCCATCACGCGTGTAACCCATCGTGCCGTCCGGCAGCAGCACCTGGAAGAAGCCGCGGCCGTTGACCGCGACGTCGAGCGAGTTGCCGGTCTGGGACAGATTGCCCTGCGTGTACTGCTTCTCCGTCGCGACGACGCGCACGCCAGTACCCAGGCTCAAGCCGGACGGCAGCTCCGTATCCTGCGAAGTCGCGGCGCCGACCTGGCGCACGTTCTGATACAGCAGATCTTCGAACACCGCGCGGCCTTTCTTGTAGCCGTTGGTGTTGACGTTCGCGAGATTGTTGGACGTGACGGTCATGCGCGTCTGTTGCGCATCGAGACCGGTCTTGGCAGCCCACAAAGCAGGATTCATGACAACCTCTTACGGTTAAGCCTTCAGCAGTTGCGCCGACGCAGCCGCGTTCTCTTCCGCGGTACGCATGGCTTTCACTTGCAGATCGAAGTGGCGCGACAGCTCGATCATGTTGACCATCGCATCAGCAACGTTGACGTTGCTGGTCTCGAGCACGCCCGAGGCGACCCGCACATTCGCGTCCGCCGGCGCATCGGTGCCGTCGTTGACGCGAAACAGCCCGTCGTCGCCGCGCACGAGAGATTCGGCAGGTGGGTTGACGAGCTTGATGCGACCCACTTGCGACGTTGTTTCCGGACCCTGACCGACCGGCACGATCGAGATCGTCCCGTCGGCAGCGATCATCAGTGACGTGTGCGGCGGCACGCTGATCGGGCCGCCCTCGCCCATCACCTGCAGCCCTGCACCGTTCTTCAGCATTCCGGTCGGCTCGATGTGCAGGTCGCCGGCGCGCGTGTAGGCCTCGCGACCGTCCGCACCCTGGACTGCAATCCAACCCGCGCCGTTGATGCCGACGTCGAGATCGCGTCCCGTGTCCGTCAATGCGCCTTGCGACGCATCCCAACCGATCGTGGTGTTCGT